>NZ_JBDUUH010000001.1:650000-877500 GCF_039939195.1 Foliimonas ilicis
GGGGAACTGAAACATCTAAGTACCCGTAGGAAAGGACATCAACCGAGACTCCGGAAGTAGTGGCGAGCGAACCCGGACCAGGCCAGCGGCTTTTGTGAGACAAGCGGAACCTTCTGGAAAGTAGGGCCATAGTGGGTGACAGCCCCGTACGCGCAATGCGAGCAAAAGTCCTTGAGTAAGGCGGGACACGTGAAATCCTGTCTGAACATGGGGAGACCACTCTCCAAGCCTAAGTACTCGTGCATGACCGATAGTGAACTAGTACCGTGAGGGAAAGGTGAAAAGCACCCCGACAAGGGGAGTGAAAGAGTACCTGAAACCGATTGCCTACAAACAGTAGAAGCCCAAGGTTTGTCCTGGGTGACTACGTACCTTTTGTATAATGGGTCAGCGACTTAGTGTGACGAGCAAGCTTAAACCGGTAGGTGTAGGCGCAGCGAAAGCGAGTCTGAATAGGGCGTTCAGTTCGTCGCATTAGACCCGAAACCGAGTGATCTAGCCATGAGCAGGATGAAGGTAAGGTAACACTTACTGGAGGTCCGAACCCATAACTGTTGCAATAGTTCGGGATGACTTGTGGCTAGGGGTGAAAGGCCAATCAAACTCGGAAATAGCTGGTTCTCCGCGAAATCTATTTAGGTAGAGCGTCGACCGAATACCTCGGGGGGTAGAGCACTGGATGGGCTAGGGGTCCTCACCGGATTACCAAACCTAACCAAACTCCGAATACCCGAGAGTAATAGTCGGCAGACACACGGCGGGTGCTAACGTCCGTCGTGAAAAGGGAAACAACCCTGACCAACAGCTAAGGTCCCCAAGTTATGGCTAAGTGGGAAAGGATGTGAGGATCCCAAAACAACCAGGATGTTGGCTTAGAAGCAGCCATCATTTAAAGAAAGCGTAACAGCTCACTGGTCTAAATAAGGGTCTTTGCGCCGAAAATGTACCGGGGCTAAAGCCATACACCGAAGCTTTGGGTTTGCATGTTTACATGCAAGCGGTAGCGGAGCGTTCTGTAAGCTGACGAAGCCATACCCGTGAGGGGTGGTGGAGGTATCAGAAGTGCGAATGCTGACATGAGTAACGTAAGGGGAGTGAGAGACTCCCCCGCCGAAAGTCCAAGGGTTCCTGCTTAAAGCTAATCTGAGCAGGGTTAGCCGGCCCCTAAGTCGAGGCAGAAATGCGTAGACGATGGGAACCACGTTAATATTCGTGGGCCTGTGGGTAGTGACGGATCACGTGTGTTGTCAGGTCTTATTGGATTGATCTGGCAGCGAAGTGGTTCCAGGAAATAGCTCCCACTAATAGACCGTACCCGAAACCGACACTGGTGGACTGGTAGAGTATACCAAGGCGCTTGAGAGAACTATGCTGAAGGAACTCGGCAAATTGCACGCGTAACTTCGGAAGAAGCGTGACCCATATGTACGCAAGTATATGTGGGTGGCACAGACCAGGGGGTAGCGACTGTTTATCAAAAACACAGGGCTCTGCGAAGTCGCAAGACGACGTATAGGGTCTGACGCCTGCCCGGTGCTGGAAGGTTAAGAGGAGGGGTGCAAGCTCTGAATCGAAGCCCCAGTAAACGGCGGCCGTAACTATAACGGTCCTAAGGTAGCGAAATTCCTTGTCGGGTAAGTTCCGACCTGCACGAATGGCGTAACGACTTCCCCGCTGTCTCCAGCATAGACTCAGTGAAATTGAATTCCCCGTGAAGATGCGGGGTTCCTGCGGTTAGACGGAAAGACCCCGTGCACCTTTACTATAGCTTTACATTGGCATTCGTAGTGGCATGTGTAGGATAGGTGGTAGGCTTTGAAGCCAGGGCGCCAGCCTTGGTGGAGCCACCCTTGAAATACCACCCTTATCTCTATGGATGTCTAACCGCGGCCCGTTATCCGGGTCCGGGACAATGTATGGTGGGTAGTTTGACTGGGGCGGTCGCCTCCTAAAGAGTAACGGAGGCGCGCGATGGTGGGCTCAGACCGGTCGGAAATCGGTCGTCGAGTGCAATGGCATAAGCCCGCCTGACTGCGAGACTGACAAGTCGAGCAGAGACGAAAGTCGGTCATAGTGATCCGGTGGTCCCGCGTGGAAGGGCCATCGCTCAACGGATAATAGGTACGCCGGGGATAACAGGCTGATGACCCCCAAGAGTCCATATCGACGGGGTTGTTTGGCACCTCGATGTCGACTCATCGCATCCTGGGGCTGGAGCAGGTCCCAAGGGTATGGCTGTTCGCCATTTAAAGCGGTACGTGAGTTGGGTTCAGAACGTCGTGAGACAGTTCGGTCCCTATCTGCCGTGGGTGTAGGAATATTGAAAGGATCTGTCCCTAGTACGAGAGGACCGGGATGGACGGATCTCTGGTGGACCTGTTGTGGCGCCAGCCGCATAGCAGGGTAGCTATATCCGGACGGGATAACCGCTGAAGGCATCTAAGCGGGAAACCCACCTTAAAACGAGTATTCCCTGAGAACCGTGGAAGACGACCACGTTGATAGGCCGGGTGTGGAAGTGCGGCAACGCATGAAGCTTACCGGTACTAATAGTTCGATCGGCTTGATCGTTCTCATTACTTATGTCCATCTAAAGCGCTCACGCATGAGCGGGCCTTCGGCCCTATGCTCCGCGAGGGCGCCGGACGACCGGCGACGCGCAGTCGCGCTTGCGGGCTTTGCCCGAAAGTAGCGATTAACGTCGTCAAGGCACAAACAAGACCAGCGAAAAGCTCATGAGCGGGCAGCAAACAGGATATCCCTATTCGCTACTCACTATTGGCTATTCGCTCAAAAAGCTTCTCGATAAAACATGCACTTTGCCGACCTGGTGGTTATGGCGGAGCGGCTGCACCCGATCCCATTCCGAACTCGGCCGTGAAACGCTCCAGCGCTGATGGTACTTCGTCTTAAGACGCGGGAGAGTAAGTCGCTGCCAGGTCTGCAAATTGCATGTGAAAATCTTCTCAACACAAAACAAAAGGCCCGCTCAATCGGGACCGCGGGCCGCGTAAGCGGCCCTTTGCTTTGGCAAAAACATCTGCTTTGGCAAAAAAAGGCGACACCGTCGCCCAATTCTAAAGCGGCATCGCCGCTTCTTGGTGACGCGGGGTGGAGCAGCCCGGTAGCTCGTCAGGCTCATAACCTGAAGGTCGTTGGTTCAAATCCAACCCCCGCAACCAAAACCTCTCAAAACACACCTTAATTAATACCAAAGCCCGCAACGCACGGGCTTTTTTGCGTTTGAAAGGAACGGGGATGCGATAGCGAACCTGCGCTTGCGCCGCACACGTAGCTACGTGACCGCGTGACAAAGAAAAACGTCGCGCTAATCAATTCGCGGAAGTATGAGCGTGGGCGTAGGCCTAGCACGCGCAATTGCTTCATGTACTTGGTCCTGACCATTCGATGGCTGGATCGAGGGTAATGCCAGAGCCCACAGCGCTGCGGAAAGCATCCAGAGTGCTGCTCCCAATGCAGACGCGCGGTTTCGATGCCCCAATTTATCGCCGAGCGAGAATTTCGCTCGGCATAATAGTGTTTCAGCTTTTGAAATAACGCATGACCTTGCCCGACTCCGACGGATGTAGTCGGCCTGCCGTCAGAGGCCAAGTTAGTCGCCAGCTCGTGCATATAGGTAGTGCCGTTTATCGACGGCGGGCAGCGACAGATAGCGATGAGCGGCGATTTGAAGGTACTTCCGCTTCGGTTGTGGCTGTGATCTGTTCGGAAGAGCTTTGACGTCTTCTTCGCCGGCTCACAGCCGGCTAACGTCCATCCTTGGCGTTAAAAGCCGCGATGCAGGGGAATTAATCGAGACGGATGGGGAATTGTTGGCTGCAACGCATAAAAGGGATCGTCAGGCGAGAGCGGTTCGCGGGCCGGGAGGGGGACAGGGACGTCTCCTCTTCTGAAAACGAGTCAGGCCTTTTCCGCTGGATCGGTCAATTGGCGATGAAATATCTGGTAGCGCTTCGAAAGAGCCCTCAGGCTCTTTCGATTATCTTGTATCTCGCGGGAGGGGCGGCCTCTGTAATTTCGGCACGCCTACACAGAATCTGACCTATGACGTATCTGCCGGTTCATACGAACCGGCAACGCCTTGGGATCAGACAACTAGTTCAGCGAATAACGGACGCCAAGCTTGAAATCGTGCGACGTCAGATTGTTGAAGCGGAAGCCGTCATTCGGGATGTCGAATGCAGGATCGTCATTTCTCATCGACTTGGTGCGGGCATCGCCGAGTGAGACAAAGCTGTAGCCGAGATCGACCGTCATACGGTCTGTGGCCTTGATGCCCAGACCTGCGTGAAGCGCCCAGGCGAGGTTCCATTTGGAATCATCGTCTGCATATGCGCCGCCGCCATTGATGATGTTGATATCGCGGAAGCCTGAAATCGTGTTGCGCGAGGCACCCAGACCTGCGCCGATATAGGGCGTGATACCGCTGTAGGTGCCAAGATCGGCATAAGCGTTCGCGAGGAACAGCAATTCCGATTTCTGTGCGCGGTAGTCGTTGGTCGTTGTGCCGCCGGCGGTCGTGACATAGTCGAGCGCGGTGAAGTCCGACTTGCCGCGATATTCGACCGTGATGTCGCCGCGCAGGTAATCGTTGAACTGGTAGCCGATACCGCCGCCGAAGACTGGGGCCGAGCCGAAGCCGCCCTTGTCGTGGAAGCCATATTCGATGATCGCCGGACTGTCGAAAAGATCCGTGTCGAGGTTCTTCAGGCGCTGGTTGCTCATGCCGATGTGGCCGCGCAGATACCATCCGCCATAACTCACCACTTCGACCGGAGGAGCCTCTTCCGGTGGATAATAAACATCGGCTGCAAATGCTGGCGCGGCTGCGCCTGCAAGAACCAGAGCCGCAAAGACCTTATAAGCCGTTCGCATGAATACACCCCTGCAAGTCTGACGCGCTGCGCCGTCAGGAACCAGTTAAATCCAATATGGATAATAAACTGCAAAGGTTAAAAGCCGCTTAACCCTGTTGCTTAACTATGATGGTGGGGTGAAACGGAAAAAAGCTCGCCTAGGGGCGAGCTTTTTAGCTTGTCATTTGTGTTGTTGGGCAGCCTCGAAGGGCGCACGGATCCGGCACCCGGATAATGAGTCGGACTACGCCGCGTTGCGGGCTTCCGAGATCACGCCGATGATGTCGTCTACCACCGTCTCGACCAGTTTCGGATCGTCGCCTTCGGCCATGACGCGGATGAGCGGTTCGGTGCCGGACGGGCGGATGACCAGCCGCCCGGTCTTTCCGAGCCTATTGGTGGCATCGTCGATCGCCGCCTTGACGTTTGCCGATTCGAGCGGCTTGCCGCCGTTGAAGCGCACATTCTTCAGAACCTGCGGCACCGGCTCGAACTTCTTGCAAATCTCGCTGACCGGCTTGTTCTGGCGCTTGATGCAGGCAAGAACCTGAAGTGCGGAAACAAGTCCGTCTCCGGTCGTGGAGAAGTCGGATAGCACGATATGGCCCGATTGCTCGCCGCCAATGTTGAAACCGTGGGCGCGCATGTGCTCGACGACGTAGCGGTCGCCGACTTTCGTGCGGTGAAGCGTCAGGCCTATATCGCCGAGAAAGCGTTCCAGACCGAGGTTGGACATGATGGTGGCAACAATGCCGCCGCCCGCCAACCGATCGTTCTGATGCCAGGATTCGGCAATCAGCGCCATGATCTGGTCGCCATCGACGACGGTGCCGTTTTCATCGACGATCAGCATGCGGTCGGCGTCGCCATCGAGCGCGATGCCGATGTCTGCGCGGACTTCATGGACCTTCTTGATCAGGCTGGCTGGATGGGTCGAGCCGCAATCCTGATTGATGTTGAAGCCGTTCGGCTCGACATTGATCGCAAAGACTTCCGCGCCCAGTTCCCACAAGGCGGCGGGGGCCACCTTGTAGCCGGCGCCATTGGCACAATCGATGACGATGCGCAGGCCTGATAAAGACATGGAGCGCGGCAGCGTGCGCTTGGCAAACTCGATATAGCGATCATGCACGCCATCGATGCGCTTGGCACGGCCAAGGCCATCGGAATCGGCCAGTGCCATGTCGATGTCCTGATCGAGCATGTTTTCGATGCGGGCTTCGATCTCGTCGGAAAGCTTGTAGCCGTCGGGGCCGAAAAGCTTGATGCCGTTATCGTAATACGGGTTGTGAGAGGCCGAGATCATCACGCCAATATCGGCGCGCAGCGAATGCGCGAGCATCGCAACGGCAGGCGTCGGGATGGGACCGAGCAGGAAGACGTCCATGCCTGCGGCGCAGAAGCCTGCGACCATGGCATTTTCGATCATATAGCCGGAAAGACGGGTGTCCTTGCCCAGCACGACGCGGTGACGATGGTTGCCCCGCTGGAAGGAGAGACCGGCAGCCATGCCGACCTTCATCGCAATGTCGGGGGTCATGGGGAATTTGTTGGCACGCCCACGGATGCCATCGGTTCCGAAATATCGCTTAGACATGATGCTCCAAACGTCTCCGAATTAAGTTTCGACAAACATGGCTATCTGCCACGGTTTTGCGTACTTCAGAGATCAAATTGTATGAGATTGCGTTACGAATTCCTAAAATCCGTCCTCTCGCGAGCTTTTTACAGCACTGAATTGCGTTTGTTAAGTTGTTCATTCGCATGAACATGAGGTGTAGGCGGATGGATTTTCTTGGGTTCACACGCACCAATTCAGCCCTTTGGACAATTGATTGCGCTGGTATTTGCTCACTGCTCTATTTGCGAAAACGCCGCGAGAAATCTCGCGGCGTTTGCTGTTTCGGCCTTTGATGAGGCGCGATGTCAGCCCTGCGGTTGCGGCTCCATGCCGCTTTCCGGCTCTTCGCCACCCTTCTTGGTCTTGCGCGCACCCGTTTTCGGCACGGCAGAACCGCGTGATGGAGGCGTGTCGTCGCCCATGTCGCGTGACGGCTTGCCGCCTGCGATCAACTGCTTGATCTCGTCGCCAGACAGGGTCTCGTATTCGAGCAGGCCTTCGGCTATCGCGATCCATTCCTTCTTTTTCTTGGTCAGGATCTGGCGGGCGCTGGTGTAGGCCTCGTCGATCAGGCGGCGCACTTCGGCGTCGATGATCTGCGAGGTCTCTTCCGAGATGTTCTGCGTGCGCGCGACCGAGTGACCGAGGAAGACTTCTTCCTGGTTGTCGCCATAAGCGACATGGCCGAGCTTGTCGGAGAAGCCCCAGCGCGTGACCATGGCACGTGCAAGCTTGGTTGCCTGCTCGATATCCGAGGATGCGCCAGAGGTGATGTTCTCCTTGCCGAACTTGAATTCCTCGGCAACGCGGCCACCCATCATGATCGCAAGACGCGAAATCATGTATTTGTAGCTCATCGAATAGCGGTCGCCTTCGGGAAGCTGCATGACCATGCCGAGTGCGCGGCCGCGCGGAATGATGGTCGCCTTGTGCAGCGGATCGGCGGCAGGCACGTTGAGCGCGAGAATGGCGTGACCGGCTTCGTGATAGGCGGTCAGTTCCTTCTCGGCCTGCGTCATTGCCGACGAGCGACGTTCAGCGCCCATCATGATCTTGTCCTTGGCGTCTTCGAATTCCGCCATGGTCACGAGACGCTTGTTGCGGCGTGCGGCCATAAGGGCAGATTCGTTGACGAGGTTGGCAAGATCGGCGCCGGAGAAGCCCGGTGTGCCGCGTGCGATGACCTTGAGGTCCACATTGGGCGCCAGCGGAACATTGCGGACGTGAACCTTGAGGATCTTCTCACGGCCGACGATGTCGGGGTTCGGCACGACGACCTGACGGTCGAAACGGCCTGGACGCAGCAATGCGGGATCGAGAACGTCGGGACGGTTGGTCGCGGCGATCAGGATGATGCTTTCATTTGCCTCGAAGCCGTCCATTTCGACCAGAAGCTGGTTCAGCGTCTGCTCGCGTTCGTCGTTGCCGCCGCCGAGACCGGCGCCGCGATGACGACCGACAGCGTCGATTTCGTCGATGAAGATGATGCAAGGCGAGTTCTTCTTCGCCTGTTCGAACATGTCGCGGACGCGGGATGCGCCGACACCGACGAACATTTCAACGAAATCCGAGCCGGAAATGGTGAAGAAAGGCACATTGGCTTCGCCAGCGACCGAACGCGCAAGAAGGGTCTTGCCGGTGCCGGGAGGGCCAACGAGGAGAACGCCGCGCGGTATTTTACCGCCGAGGCGCTGGAATTTTTGCGGATCGCGCAGGAATTCGACGATTTCCTCAAGGTCTTCCTTGGCTTCGTCTACACCTGCGACATCGCCAAAGGTGATGCGGCCATGCGCTTCCGTCAGCAACTTGGCTTTCGATTTTCCGAAACCCATCGCGCGGCCGGAGCCGGACTGCATCTGGCGCATGAAGAATATCCAGACGCCGAGGATGAGGATCATCGGCAGCCAGCCGAGGAGCATCGAGAAGATCGAACCCGAACCATCATTTTCAGGGCGCGCGTTGATCGTGACGTTCTTGTCTTCGAGGCGCTGTACGAGTGACGAGTCACCCGGCGAATAGGTCTGGAAGCCGGTGCTGTTGTCGACATAGGTGCCGGTGATCCGCTCGCCTGCAATCGTCACGGTCTTGATCCGCTCGGATGCGAGATCCTGAAGGAACTCGGAATAAGCGACTTCCCGGGCCGCACCGCGCTGTTGCGGAGACTGGAACAGGTTGAAAAGCGCGATCAGAAGTACGGCGATAATCGCCCAGAGCGCGAGGTTGCGATAATTCGGATTCATCGATTGTCCTGTTGGTGTCCGCAGGCAGACACATTTCACGATAAGAAGTCAGCCTAACATAGGGAGCGCGCCGGCCATTGCCAAGCAGAACTGCCAATGTCGGTTAAGCTTTCGATTCTTTGTGGCCAAGCAAAGGCGGAGTCAAAAACGCATCGGCATGCAGGATTTTGCCAAGGGCAGCAGCCGGTTCGAAATCGAAACCCGGAAGGAACTGCGCCCACGGTCCGAGAATCGGGGTGGCGAAAGCTTCCTTACCAAAGCTTTCATGCGCGCTTGTTATCGGCAAAAGCTTCAGAAACGCACCTTCACGCCAAAGGGCCGGCTCCGCTGAAAGTGCCCGCCACCCGGTGCTTCCGGGCGTTGCCGCCAATTTTCCAGCCAGTTTCCGGGCGGCAGTTTCGCCAGCCGGTGCGACGGACACGCCGGTCTCCTCATCTGCATGAAGGCGAAAACGCTCATCCCATAATTCGCCGTCTTTGAAGGTTCGAGCTGCAGGCAGGTCGCGGTTTTCGCGGAAGACATAGATGCCTGTGGCGCGGACCTCGACAACGCACCGCGACAATGTGGCGCAAAAACCTGAACGCCCCAATTCCGCTAAAACTGCGCGGCTTTTGGCTTCGTCGGGCAGATATGTCTTCCCGCCGACGACTGCGAGCAGGAGGCGGACAGCATAGAGCGCCGCGTCGGACCCGGTTTCTTCAAGAAAATCACTGTCGATGCGGAAAAGACCCGGCGTGATTTTGGCGATGTGACGGTCGATCAACGCCGCTGCCGCCTGTCCGAGCTTGTGACGTTCCTGAGCGGCGGAACTGGCGAGATGCAGCTTTTGCTGAAGATCGCTCTCGCTGGTGCGCAGAATTTGGCGCATGCGCGGGCGTTCGTAATCGTCGTTCTGATTGGTCGGGTCTTCGAACCAAGCGATATTCCGGTTGCGAAGATAGTCCCGGAGCGTTTCTCGGCGCGTCGCAAGGAGAGGCCGAAGAAGCCAGTGCCGGTTCTCCAGCAGCGTGGCCTGCGCCATTCCGGAAAGGCCGCGCCCGGCCTGACGGGCTTGCCGCATCATCACGGTTTCGGCCTGATCGTCCGCCGTATGACCTGTGAAAATCGCGCTCGCGCCGAAGGACGAAGCAGCTTCGGCCAGCAGGCCGTAGCGGGCCGCGCGGGCCGCAGCCGCAATCCCCGTCGCAGGCTTTGCGCCGCGCCAGATCATGGTTCGATGGGGGATGCCGTGGCTTTCGCAAAGCTGCGATACGGCTTGCGCTTCTGCGGCTGACCCTTCGCGGAGCGCATGATCGACCGTGACTGCGACGAGCTTCGCACGCGATTTCACGGCTTCGAGATAGTCTTTGAGAAGGAACAGAAGGGCGGTCGAGTCGCTTCCGCCCGAAACGGCAACCAAGGCAGTCGCGTCGTCGTTCAGTGCGGGCGAAAATTCATGAAAAAGGGATTGAGGATCGATCTGCGCGTGGGCAGTCGAGGCCGCGCTTGTCAGCACTTGGCGAGGGCCTGTTCCCGCTTGACGCGTTCTTTCAGGGCACCGGAAATATCGGGGTAACGCTTGCCGACTTCACCGAAGGTTGCGCAGGCAACGTCGCGCTGCTTGAGGCCGACGAGGGAGACACCGAGCTTCAACAGCATGTCAGGCGCTTTCTTGGCCTTCGGATAGTCCTTGTTCGCGGCAAGGAACACTTCCGCCGCATCGCGGTATTTCTGCTGTCCGAGCAACGATTCACCCAGCCAGAAATGCGCATCGGCGGCTTTGGCATCTTTCGGGAAACGGGCGATGTGGTCGCGGAAGCCGGCTTCGGCGGTTCCGTAGTCACCGGACAGGATGAACTGGTAGGAGTTGCGGTAGAGCTCTTCCGGGTCGTTCGTCGAGGGCAGGGCTGCAACCGTGGTGTCGTCAGAGCCATTTCCGGCTGATGGTGCATTGCCGCTCGGTGCGGAGCTGATCGCGTTGTCTTCAACGCTTCCGCTTAGGACATTGCCATCCTTGTCGACGCGGATCGTGCCGAATGTTCTTGGCGGCTCGCCAGTGCCGCGCGGCGCATCGGCGGTTGCAGCCGGACTGTCGCCGTCCGGCTGCGTTATGATGCTGTCGATGGAGCCCGGCGAAGCGGCGGAAGTGTTTCCGCCGCCACCATTGTTTGCAGAATCGTCACGCGGCGTGTCGTTGCGGGCAACCGAACGGTTGCCGCCGCCTGCATCGGATTTCTTCTGTTCGAGTTCCTGGAAGCGGAATTCGTTGTCTTCCTGAAGCTTGCGCATCTGTTCCTGCATTTGCAGGATCTGGAAGTTCAGTTCCTCGATGGTGCCGTTAAGCGACCGGATCTGTTCTTCCAGCGCGGTGATGCGCGGGTCTCCGGCTTGCGCCATCTGGACCGTGGCACCTTCTGACCGGGAACCGAAGACGCCGGGTAGACCGACGGCCGGCATAGCGGACACAAAGCCGCTGCCCGCCCGCGCAGGGTCATGGCTATCGGAATGGTCGCGGGCAAAAGCCCCGGCCCCCGAAAGCAGCAATGCGGCAAGCGTGCCGCTTAGGATTGATCGGAAATACATATGCCTCTCGCATTTTGAACAGGTTGATTTGCGCGCGATGCGCAATCACGGCTTTTATCAGGGCGATAGACTTCGGCCAAATTTTGTTTGCATGGATGGCCAAAGAAAAAAGGCGGCCCGAAAGCCGCCTTTGATCCTGACAGTGACAAATTCGATACGAATTTGACGTTCTTAGCTTCCGGCGCCGCTGAGGGCCGTCACAGCGCGACGGTTCTGCGACCAGCAGGAAATGTCGTCGCAGACAGCGACCGGACGTTCCTTGCCGTAGGAAATCGTCTTGATGCGGTTTGCGGCAACGCCACGCGACGCGAGGTAATCGCGGGCAGCGGCGGCGCGGCGTGCACCGAGCGCGATGTTGTATTCACGCGTTCCGCGTTCGTCGGCATGGCCTTCGACAACGATGGCGTAGTTGCCGTATTGGTTGAGCCACTGTGCCTGGCGCGACAGGATGCCCTGTGCGTCTGCACGAATCGACGACGAATCCGTGTCGAAGAAGATGCGGTCGCCGACATTGACGGTGAAGTCCTGTGCCGAGCCGGGCGTTGCCGAGCCGGCACCGCCGCCGAGGCCAAGATCGGCTGCGCTGTTCGGCGTCTTCTTGGAAGCGCAACCCGTCAGGGCAAGGCCCATGACAAGGGCGATGGCAATTGGGTTTGCTGCAAGTTTTGCGATACGGCGCATGCCGCCTCTCCTTCGCATTTCGAGTGATTCCGTTGATCCGACAGTAACCACGTTTGGGTTAATGCCCTTTCAAGGAACATGGTTAACATTCGGTTGCAGCCTCGCCGTCCGCGAGTCGGTTCCGAAGACACAAATTGAGATTGCTTGCGCACACTAGGCGAAAATGCGGCGTAAACGCGGCAATCTTGCGCGTGGCAATCAAATTCATGCCAAGCATCGTTTATCAGTGCAACAGAACAGTGATCTTTGGCGCTTTGCCCGGACAAATAAAAACGGCGCCGAAGCGCCGTTTTTATTGCTATTCCAGAAGAGGGGACCAGGCTGGATCCGATGCGAAGCTCGCGGTCGGTATCGCTTGCTCGTTTCGACCGGTGAGATCGATCGAGAAGAGCTTCGGCCCCGGCGAACCGGCAGCTTCACGGAAGAACATCAAGACGCGGCCATTCGGCGCCCAGGTCGGGCCTTCCTGCTGGAAGCCGGTCGAGAGAATGCGTTCGCCCGAACCATCCGTGCGCATCACGCCGATCTGGAACTGACCGCCGGACTGCTTGGTGAAGGCGATCAGATCGCCGCGCGGCGACCAGACAGGCGTCGAATAAGAGCCGCCACCAAAGGAAATACGCGTCTGGCCCGATCCGTCAGCGCCCATCACGTAGATTTGCGGCTGTCCGCCACGATCCGAGGTGAAGACGACCTTGCTGCCGTCCGGCGAATAAGAAGGCGAGGTGTCGATCGAGCTGGAATTGGTCAGGCGCGTGGTGGCGCGGCTGCGCAAATCCATCGCGAAGACGTTCGAATTGCCGTCATCGCGTAGCAGGCTCATGATGACTTTCTGGCCATCCGGCGAGAAGCGCGGCGCAAACGTCATGCCGGGGAAGTTGCCGACGAGTTCGCGCTGGCCCGTTTCGATCTGCAGCAGATAGACGCGTGGCTCGCCGCTTTCATAGGACATGTAGGTGATTTCCTGACGCGTCGGCGAGAAGCGCGGCGTCAGAACGATGGAGCGGCCATCCGAAAGGTGACGCAGATTTGCGCCGTCCTGATCCATGATCGCAAGACGCTTCTTGCGATCATTTTTCGGGCCGGATTCGTCGATGAACACGACGCGCGTATCGAAATAGCCCTTCTCACCGGTCAGGCGCTCATAGATCGCATCTGCGATGATATGGGCGACGCGGCGCGAATTGTTGCGATTCGAAAAGAACTGCTCGCCGATGAGCTGCTGTCCGGCAAACGTATCCCACAGGCGGAACTCGGCGCGCAGACGGCCATCGGCTTCCTGCGTCACGCGGCCAGTAACCAGCGCCTGCGCGTTGATGACTTTCCAGTCGTCGAAGCGGGGTGCCGCGTCAGGGTTCGAAATCTTCTCGATGAACGCGCCCTTGTCGATCGGTGCGAAGAGGCCCGAACGCTTCAGATCTGCCGCAACGATGTTTGCGATTTCGGCACCGATGCCGTCGCCCGAAAGGAAATCGGTGATGGCGATGGGCAAGGGCTCGATATTGCCCTTGTTGACATCGATCTCGACCACGGCGCGAGCAGGCAATGTCGCAACAGCGCTCATGCCCGCAACCAGCGTTCCCATGATCATGATCGTGCGGAAGAAAGTCTTCATGAAGTTCAGCCTCTCTTGTCCATGAATGCGGATGGTCAGAACATCTCGCTTGGATCGAAATTGACGATGACGTCCGCCCAGGCGTCGTATTTGTCGGCGGGGAGGTTGTAAGGCGCGCAGCGTGATACGGCGCGTCGTGCCGCTTCCGCCGCTGCCCGTTCCACGCCTGCCGAACCGCCGCCCGAAATGATTTCGGGGCTGCCTTCGAGCGCACCTGATGGGTCGAGTTTGAATTTCACCGAAACACGCAGATTCTGCGCATCAACGGCACCGGCCGGAATGTTCCAGCAACGCTGGACCTGACCGCGCAGCGCGTCCATTTCGCTCTGCGACAGCTTGGAGCCGCCGGTATTGCGTTCGCCGCCAAGCGATGCCTGTTCGGTCGAGCGCTTCGCGCCGCCGCCGGATGGCGTCTGCTTGTTGAGAAGGGCTGCGACCTCATCGGCGTCGAACTGTTTCTCATCCGACTTCGGACGGGCGGCTGCTTCCTGCGCAGGCTTTTCGGGCTGCTTGCGTTCTGACGTTTTCGCGGTCTGAGCCTTTGGCGGCTGCGGACGTGCCTGCGGTGCGGGAGCCGTCGTCGGCAACGGCGTTTCCGCCGCTTCTGCGGTTTCCTGGACGATCGCCTCGGCAACGGGATCGGGAGCCACGTCCTGCTTGGGCTGCGGCTCCGGTGTTACCTCGGTTGCTGGAACCGGCGTCGGCTCGGGTTCAGCCGGTTTCGGCGGCTCAGGCTTGTTCTCTGTGGGTTTGGGTGCTGGCGTCGGCTCAGGCGAGGGCGGCGGTGCTGCGGCTGCCTCGACTGGGCGCGGCGTCGGATCTGGCGTTGGCGCCTTGTCGGTATCGATCTTGTTGTCGCCGACATTCTGCGCGTCAGGTACGATCTCAGGACGGGTTGTTGGAACGGGGGCGGGCTTCTCGTTGACGGTCGCCTTCTTGTCGCCGATCTGAACCTGAGAGATTTCCTCGATCGGCACAATGTCGACCGGGAAGGATTCCGTTTCCGATACCTCGAAGGCGCGCGGAGCCGACAGCGTGAACATGCCGAAACCCAGCAGCGCCGCGTGCATAATTGCAGATGTTGTGAGGCCGGCCTTCATCTGGCGTTACTGGCCTTCCTGTTCCTGAAGCGTGACGAGACCAATATTACGGTAACCTGCGGCAGAAATGCGGGCCATGACCTGCATCACCGTTCCGTAATCGGCTGATTTGTCGCCACGCACGTAAATGCGTTCTTCGTAACCGGTCTGGGCAATCGCCTCGAGCTTCGGCACGACTTCGTTGATCGGGATTTCAGTTTCCTGCAAATAGACCTGACCTGCCTGATTGACCGAAATCGTGATCGGCTGCGTATCGGAATTCATGGCGTTCGCCCGCGTTTCAGGCAGGTCGATCGGCACACCCACGGTCAGCAGCGGCGCTGCCACCATGAAGATGATGAGCAGAACGAGCATGACGTCCACGAACGGCGTGACGTTGATTTCGGAGATCAGGCCGTGATGGCGCCCGCGCCTTCTATGGCCACGACCGCCTCGTCCTCCAGTTGCGCCGGCAGACATTCCCATAATCTTTTCCCTTACGCCTTCGTCACTACTTTTTCATCGATTTGGCGCGAGAGTATGGCGGAGAATTCGTCGGCGAATCCTTCCATGCGCATAGCGATCTTGCCGGCATCCGATGACAATTTGTTGTAGGCGATAACAGCCGGGATAGCGGCCAGAAGGCCGATAGCGGTTGCCAGAAGCGCTTCGGCGATACCCGGAGCGACGACGGCGAGATTGGTCGATTTCGATCCGGCGATGGCCTGGAACGAGGTCATGATGCCGACGACCGTGCCGAACAGTCCGATGAACGGACCGGCCGAGCCGATGGTCGCGAGGAAGCCGAGCTTGCCTTCAAGCCGCTCCATCTCACGCGTCAGCGCGAGGTCCATGGCCTTGTCGATACGGGTCTGGAGCGCCAGAGGCGATTTCGCGCCTTTTTCGAAACTCTTCTTCCATTCGCGCATGGCGGCAACGAAGATCGAGCCCATGCCGGTCGTCTTGCGGTCGGAAAGGGTGCGATACAGCTCTTCAAGAGACTGCCCGGACCAGAATACCTGTTCGAAGCGGTTAAGCGCTGCGCGCATGCGGTTGAAGCTCACGGCCTTGTCGACGATGATCGCCCAGGTCCATATCGATGCGCCGAGAAGGCCAAGCATGACGAGCTTGACCACCCAGCCAGCCTGCATGAAAAGCGCCCAGATCGACAAATTCGCTGCCGGTTCGGCAAGTGCGATGTTTTCCATTGTGAAACAGTCCTTAACAAGCCCCGGCCCCGCTTTGGCCGGTCGTCGCGTCATTCCAAGGTCGTCGGTTGGCCCCAAGCGCCTGCAACAGCTTGAAGATGCGCGGTTGAGGGCCTTGTCGTTGCCAAATTTGGTGAAAGGAAGGCGTGAAAAAACGCGATCCTCACCATGCTCTTAATGGACTGTTATGGTTAAGGATGGGTTGATGCGGCGAGAGAGCCGTTCGAATTCTTGCAATGCGAGCGCTATTTGCCTGTTTCAGGAATCCGCGGTTGAGCGTCCCAGCGTGTCTGCGACGAATGCGCCGCGTTCGCCTATGGGCTGCGGACTGCCGATGGTCGAATCCTTCACCGTCTGATGTTCGAGCTCGGCATTTATCTTTGCACCGACGATGACGATGATGACGGAAATCCACGTCCAGACCATGAAGCCGATAACTGCGCCGAGCGTGCCGTAGGTCGCGTTGTAATCAGCGAAATTCTCCAGATAGAAGGAGAAGCCGATGGAGGCGACAAGCCATACGATCGTTGCGATTGCCGCGCCCCAGGTCAGCCAGCGCCACTTGGCGTATTCGCGGCTGGGGCCGAAGCGGTAGAGCAGGCCAATGCCGGTAATCATGAAAACAAGAAGCACCGGCCAGCGGCTGACGCGCACCAGTAATTCGGCCCAGCTATCCAGTTGCAGAAAGGCGAGGGCCGCGGGCACGATGCCGACCGAGACAATCAGCACGATGCCGATTGCAAGCGCGCCCATCGTGAATGCGAAAGATGCGAGGTTGAGCCTGATGAAGCTGCGCTTCTCGTTTTCGCCATAGGCAACGTTCATCGCCTCAAACAAAGATTTGATACCGTTATTCGCGCTCCACAGCGCGATCAGCAGGCCGCTGATGAAACCGAGGCTGAGCGCATCTGTGCTTTGCGAGGCCAATGCCTGTAGCTGGCCGCGAATCAAATCCATGCCGCCGGAGGGCAGCATGCCGCCCAGAAAGGAGATGTGATCCGCCACGGTTCTTGGGTCGGCGACAAAGCCGTAGAGGGAAACGAAAGCCGCCAATGCGGGAAAGAGCGCCAGCAGGAGATAATAGGTCGCACCCGCTGCAATCAACATGATGCGGTCTTCGTTTATTTTCGAAACTACCCGCCAGATGACGTCGAACCAGCCGCGCGCCGGTATTTCTGCGGGTGTTTCCGCATCGCGTCCGCGTCCGTTTTCGGCTGCAAGCCGTTTCGTCTCGCCATCCGCAAATTGCAGGGCGTCCCTCTCTTCGTTCATTCCGTTTCCCTTCCTGCAAAGGTGGAAACGCCTGAAAGTAAAAGGAGTTCTGTTGCGGGTCGTAAAATTCTGATGGGATTTGTCCGTCAGGCGTTGTCTGATGGCATGAAGGCGGCAATCCATTCGCGGGGGAAACGGCGGGGCTTGCCATTCTCACCGATAATCGCGGCCTGAACTTTTGCGGAAATCAGCAATTCCTCGCCGCGTCTGATTTCCTGAGCCATGAAGATGCGCGCGCCCGAAATTTCTTCCGTTCGCGTCGTGATCGTCAAAATGTCGTCGATGCGGGCCGGTGCGCGGAAGTCGATTTCCATACGCTTGACCACCCAGACGATTTTCTCGCCATGCTTGCCGTCGGCAAGTTCGGTGTGGTGCACACCGGCAAGGCGAAGGAAATCGGAGCGGCCGCGCTCCAGAAATTCCAGATAGCGCGCATGATAGACGACGCCGGAGAAATCCGTGTCGGCATAATAGATGCGCGCGACGGTCCGGTGACCAGCCGAGGTCAGTTCACCGCTCAGCGGTGCAATAGGATTTTCGGGCGCTTCTTCCGTCATGGCACTTTCCTTTTCCGTCGCGACCTGACAGCTTTCAACCAGTCCGCGATAGCTCATTCTTCTCCGATTGCACTGTTGTTCATTATGATCAAGGTTTGGCTTTCCGTTTTCATGCTCGCATCCCTTGCCGTGCTGCCTGCGCATGCGGCGAGCTTTTCCATGAAACGAGGCCTCAATCTCGACATGTGGGTGACGTGGCCGGGCGAGCCGCAATGGAATGATCCCGGGGTGATCCTGCCCTATCCGGAATGGCGCAAATCGCTTGATGAGGACGGGTTGAAGGCATTGAAGGAAGACGGGTTCGATTTCCTGCGCATGCCGGTCGATCCAGCACCTTTTCTCTCGAACAATACGGATAATGTCCGCGAGAGGCTTTACGAAAGCGTGTTGGAATCGGCACGGCTGGTCAACAAGGCTGGCCTGAAAGTCATCGTCGATCTTCATCTGATCCATGGGGGCGGAGCGCGGGGTCCCGGCATGGCGGAGGTGATGGGCGACGAGGCGACATTCGAGCGTTATCTCGACATCGTTCGCCGCATGGGACGTACGCTTTCGCGCGAAGACCCGGCGATGCTTGCTTTTGAGCTGATGAACGAGCCGGTGGACGGTTGCGAGGCAAATGCCACGCAAAATCCCTGGCCGGAAAAACTGAAACGCCTTTATGCCGCCGCGCGCTCATCGGCCACGAAGCTGACGCTTGTGCTTTCGGGAAATTGCTATTCTTCTGCGGAAGGGCTGGCCGCGCTCGATCCGAAGGATATTCCTGACGACAATGTGATCTGGACGTTCCATTCCTACCAGCCCTTCCTGCTCACGCATCAGGGCGCGAACTGGGCGGGGGATTTCATCCGCTATGTGACCGGGCTGCCTTACCCGCCATATTCCGTTTCGCGTGCCGAACTCGATGTGGCGCTTGAAAAGATCAGGGGCAATATCCGTGCGAACGCGCCCTTTCTGCGCCGCGCCGGGATGCTCGCCTATCTCGATGAGCAGATTGCGACGATGGACACGGAAGAAAAGCTTCTGACCGTTATGGATGCGCCTTTCAAGCTGGCCGATGAATGGGCCAAAAAGAACGGAATTGCGCCCGAAAACATCTTTCTCGGTGAATTCGGCATGATCCGCCAGGAATATGGCAACCCGTTCGTTATCCCTGCGCAATCGCGCGCAGCCTACGTCAAGGATATGATCGCGCGGGCGGAAGCGCATGGATTTCCGTGGTCCATCTGGTCCTATGGCGGAGCGTTCGGCGTGGTCGATGAGTTCGACATGCGCAAGGCGGAGCCGGATGTTCTGGACGCGGTGCGCGGTTTGAGCAGATAGATCGGTTAAGAAATCGCGAGGCGCCCCCCTCTGTCCTGCCGGACATCTCCCCCACGAGTGGGGAGATTATCCCGTCATGAACGCGCGGCACCAATTGTAGACGTTGCAGAATGAAGGCGGAAAGTGGTGTCAGCCAATCTCCCCACCTGTGGGGGAGATGTCCGGCAGGACAGAGGGGGGCGCTGTCCCGCCAGCGTTTCTATCTAAAAAATGAAGGGCTCTAAACCTATTCTTCCTGAAACAGATTGGCCTGCTGTTGGGCGAGGTCGCTCGGCGCGTTGAGACCGAGGTGTTTCCAGGCATTTACGGTCAGCATACGGCCGCGGGGCGTGCGCTGAATAAAACCCTGCTGGATGAGGTAAGGCTCGATAATGTCCTCGATGGCATCGCGTGGTTCGGACAGGCCGGCAGCTATCGTTTCGATACCGACCGGCCCGCCGCCGAAATTCATCGCGATCATCGACAAATAGCGACGGTCGAGCTGGTCGAGGCCGAGCGCATCGACCTCCAGCCGCGTGAGGGCGGCGTCGGCAACGCTGCGATTGACGTTTTCAGCACCGGCAACGGTCGCGAAATCGCGCACGCGCCGCAAAAGCCTTCCGGCAATGCGGGGAGTGCCGCGTGCGCGGCGGGCAATCTCCAGCGCGCCATCGTCGCTCATCGGCAATTGCATAATGCGCGCGCCGCGCCGCACGATCAGTTCCAGTTCTGCGACCGTATAGAAGTTCAGCCGGACGGGAATGCCGAAGCGGTCGCGCAGCGGATTTGTGAGCAGTCCGAGCCGTGTTGTGGCGGCAACGAGCGTGAATTTTGACAGATCGATTTTTACCGAGCGCGCTGCCGGACCTTCACCGATGATCAGATCAAGCTGGAAATCCTCCATCGCCGGGTAAAGGATTTCCTCGACTGCCGGGCTCAAACGATGGATTTCGTCGATGAAAAGAACATCGCCTTCTTCCAGATTGGTCAAAAGTGCCGCGAGATCACCGGCTTTCGCGATGACCGGACCCGATGTCGAGCGGAAATTGACGCCGAGTTCGCGCGCCATGATCTGCGCCAGCGTCGTCTTGCCAAGGCCGGGCGGGCCGACGAACAGCACGTGGTCGAGCGCTTCACCGCGTCCTTTTGCAGCTTCGATGAAGATTTTCAGATTGGCGCGCGCGGCTGCCTGCCCGACGAATTCGTCCAGCGTCTGCGGGCGCAGCGTCGTATCCGTATCTTCGCCGCGCTTGTCCGGCGAAATGATGCGCGGGCTATTTACCAACAAGTCGTGCCTCAATCTGCCGAGCTTCCAGTTCTGACCAAGCCCATTGCCAATCTGGTTCGAAGTTCCCCCAATTGCTTTCGTAAATACTTTTCAATGTCGGACTAATTCGACGAATCTCCCGGTAGCACTCAATAAAGGCGCGGCGGGGATTATCGCAGTCTCCGAGCAGCAATTCCTTTTCATACGGGTATCGCCAATCCTCAAAATAGCGATCCATTTCGTCGGCATGGCAAGATAGAACAAATAGATTTACACCTACTTCATCAGGAAGCTTTCTAAATAACTCCGATATTTTATGCCCTCCTGAGGGCCGCCCTATGATTGAGAGAATCAGCTTTACTGCTATTTCGACAGATAGAGCGTAGCAAACAATGCGAGGAGCGCTGACGCTATGAAGTCCATAAGGGCCAAATTTCAAGTCAGGTGCACATCGCTCGCCAGTCAAAAAGAATGCCGTGGCAGTATCGAGCATACGCTGATGATCCAGCGCGCTCAACGCGCCAGTTCCTTCAAACCGAACCTTATCAGCTTGGCGGAATCGGCATCTTCGCCCGCTGTTTTCATCGCGGCGGAGACTGCGTTCGCAGCCGTGTCGCGCGAATAGCCGAGATTGACCAGTGCCGAGACGGCATCGGCAATTGGTGCAGGTGCGACGCCTTCGCCTAGCTCCTGCTTGAGGCCAATCGTGCCGCTCGCATCCCCCGCATAAGCAGGCGCCTTTGTCCGCAGTTCGGTGACGATGCGTTCGGCAACCTTCTTGCCGACGCCGGGCGCCCGGCTGACCATCGCGATGTCCTTTAGAGCGATGGCGTTGGCAAGCTCACTCGGTGCCAGCGTGGAGAGAATCGCCAGCGCCACCTTGGCACCGACGCCCTGCACATTGCTCTGCAAAAGCCTGAACCATTCGCGTTCCAGCGTGCTCTGGAAGCCATAAAGCCGGATCATGTCTTCGCGGACATAGGTTTCGATGAAAAGCGTCACCGCTTCGCCGCGACCGGGCAGGGCTGCAAGCGTGCGCGCCGAGCAGAACGCGACATAGCCGACGCCATGCACATCGACGATGCAATGGTCTTCGTCGATCTCGTCTATGGTGCCCTTGAGCTTGCCGATCATGATGCTTTCCGTTTCATGGATGCGTATCCAGCGCGATGATACTGATGTCCGGGAAGTAGCTGCGATAGCGTTTTGGGTCGCGGGTGAGAACGGCATGTTTCGAGATCGAAGCATGCGCCCCGATCAGAAAGTCCGGCAAGGTTTGTTCGCGCTTTCCGCCTCTTGCGCGATAATCGCGATGCGCCCAACCGGCGGCAAGTGCTGCGTCGAAGGGAATGTCCTCGAATTTCCAAATTGCGGAAACAAAAACGGAATTGTATCGGTCCGCCTGCAAGAACGCATGCGCAACTTCGGCCGCAATGACGACATTGAAGACCAGCTTGCCGCGGAGCAGTGACTCGCTGATCTTCTGCTTTGCCCAGGACGCCCACTGTGAATCCGGGTCGAGAATGTCGATGATTATATTGGAATCAATGATGGTTGCGCTCATCGCGGTCCCTTGTCATCGACATGATTGCATCGGATGAAAGTCCGCTGTCGCTTGAGCCTTCGACCTCATTGAACCATTCATTCAGGCTGCGGAGCAGGGCTTTTTCATGAAGCCCGTTCTCGCGGCTTTTCACCAGTTCTATTGCCCCATCCGTTCGCTCGACAAAATCCACCTCCGAGCCGGGCTCGATGCCCAGCCGGTCGCGGACTTCCTTGGGAATGGTGACCTGGCCTTTGGTGGTGACGCGCATGGTAATACCTCGTAGGTATTACTTACCCTTGCAATTGGAACAAGTCAAGAACATCGGCTTGCCAAAGCGGCAAGCCGGGACGTCACGCTCTGCCGGTGATGGGCATGGCAAATCGCGATTGCCAGCGCGTCGGCGGCGTCCGCTGTGTCGAAGACGGCTTTCGGCATCAGCACTTTCACCATCATCTGGATTTGTTTCTTGTCACCGTGACCGACGCCGATCACCGTCTTTTTCACGGCATTCGGCGTATATTCGGCAACCAGCAGTCCGGCGCGGGCAGGGACCAGCATGGCGATGCCGCGTGCTTGTCCGAGTTTCAGCGTTGCTCCGGCATCCTTGTTGACGAAGGTCGCTTCGACGGCTGCCTCATGCGGCATCTGGGCGTGCAGGACTTCGGCCAGCCCGTCATGCAACTGGCAGAGCCTTGTCGCCAATGGGGCTTTGTCGTCGGATCTAACCGTGCCTGACGCCACGAAACGCAGCGAATTGCCGAGCGTTTCGACAATACCCCAGCCCGTTTTCCGCAGGCCAGGATCGATGCCGATTATGCGAATCGCGTCTCTCATCCGGGCACTCTAACTCCAAGAGAGCTTCATGCCAGCGAATTGTGAACAAACCGGAAACGAAAGGGAGAATCAGCCGCGGGCGAAGGCGGTGTTCAGAAGCGAAATCTGGTCGGATACAGGGTTAACGTCGCGGCGGTTTTGCGCAGCACCCAGATCGCCTGTCTCGCCATAAATCTCGTCGTCCATGCGGCGGATCAGTGATTGAAGGCTGAGCGAGCGGTGAACCAGATCGAGGAAGGAGTCCGGCATTTCGCTCCAGCCGGCAGCTTCGTCATGCGCGGAGGCCGTATCGAGCCGAACCTTGGATTTTTCGGCGGCCACCTGATCGCGGGTCATTTCGCCAGAATTGGCTGCGCGCTGCAGGAGAAGCCAGGATGCGATCTGCATCAGGCGCGTCGTGAGGCGCATGGATTCGGCGGCATAGAGCGTTGCGGCAAGACGCGAAAGCTTCTTGGCATCGGCGCGGCCTGCGCCGTCGAGATATTCGGCGGCCTGTTCGACGAGGCTCATGCCTTCATTGTAGAGCGGCTTGAAGGACTGCGAGAAAATCCGGCGTTCGGCCAGCTTGACCGTTTTGGTACTCTCTGTCGAACGCTCGTTCATTCCATGCCCCTGCACGCGCTTGGCTTTATACTGTCCATCGATGGCCGATCTTCACCGCCCGCTGATCGGGTGGGGAAAATGCGCCTTGCCGTCATTGAACGCAAGTGCATGTTTAACAAAAGGTTAACGCGCCCCGGAGCGCCCGATACCTCTTGTGGATAAGGGGTAGATGGCAAAAAAAGAGCCGCGAACGCGGCTCTCGAAAGTTTAACAGGGAGGCGTCAAACGAAGTGGCTCCAACCACTCAGTAAGAATCCAGATAACTGGATATACACAGTAAACAGGCTTAGGCTTAATGAAGGGTTAACGGCGCGTAAGATTTTTTACCATATTGCGCCTAGAGGCACCCTATCCGGCGGCCAGATTCAACGTTTCTGCTTGCTTGCGGAGTGCGAATTTCTGGATCTTGCCTGTCGATGTCTTTGGGATTTCAGAAAAGATCACGGCTTTCGGACATTTGAACCGGGCGAGAAGCAATCGGCAGTGCTCGATGATTTCATCCTGCGTTGCTGTCTTGCCGGGCTTCAGCTCGACATAGGCGATCGGCACCTCGCCCCATCTCTCGTCGGGTCTGGCTACGACCGCGCAGGATGAGACGGAAGGGTGCTTGTAAAGCGCGTCTTCCACCTCGATCGATGAGATGTTCTCCCCACCCGAAATGATGATGTCCTTCGAGCGGTCCTTGAGCTGGATGTAGCCGTCAGGGTGCAGAACACCGAGATCGCCGGAGTGAAACCATCCGCCGGCCAGTGCCTCTTCGGTGGCCTTTTTGTTTTTCAGATAGCCTTTCATGACGATATTGCCGCGGAACATGACTTCCCCCAGCGTTTCGCCGTCTGCGGGCACCTTCTGCATTGTCTCCGGGTCGATCACTGCCAGATCTTCGAGTGCTGCATAGCGAACGCCCTGACGTGCCTTCTTGACCGCGCGACCGCTTCTGTCGAGTTGGTCCCAGTCCTCCTGCCATTCGTTCACGACTGCCGGTCCATATGTCTCGGTCAGGCCGTAGAGATGGTTCACGACGAAACCGGCATCCGCCATTCCCGACAGCACGGTTTCAGGGGGTGGGGCTGCCGCCGTGTTGAAGGTTACGGTTTGCGGGAAGTCGCGCTTTTCCTCGTCCTTCGCATTGACCAGCATCGACATGACGATGGGCGCCCCACAGAGATGGGTCACGCCATGGTCGGCAATCGCATCATACATCGCCTTGGCGCGCACCCAGCGCAGGCAGACATGCGTTCCGGCCTGAACGGCCAGCGTCCATGGAAAGCACCAGCCATTGCAGTGAAACATCGGCAGCGTCCAGAGATAGGACGGATGCTTGCCCATGCCCGCATGAATCGTGTTCGAGTACGCCATCAAAGCCGCACCCCGATGATGGTAGACGACGCCTTTCGGATTGCCTGTCGTGCCGGATGTGTAGTTCAGCGAAATCGCATCCCATTCATGGTCGGGCATGGACCATTGATAGTCCGGGTCGCCGGAGGCCACGAAGTCCTCATAGTCGAGCGTGCCGATCTTTTCGCCCTTGGGATAGGGTGCGTCGTCGCCGTAATCGGGATCGTCATAGTCGATCACCAGCGGCGTCACGCTCGCCTTCGCAAGCGCTTCCTTCATGACCGTCGAGAACTCACGGTCCACGATCAGCACTTTGGTTTCCGCGTGGTCAAGCTGGAAGGCGATCACGGCAGCGTCGAGACGGGTGTTGAGCGAGTGCAGGACGGCCTTGGTCATCGGCACGCCGAAATGCGCTTCGAGCATTGGCGGCGTGTTGGACAGCATGACTGTGACGGTGTCGCCCTTGCCGATGCCCTTTTTTGAAAGGGCGGATGCCAGCCGCAGCGAACGCTGCCAGAATTCCAGATAATCAATGCGGCTTTTGCCGTGGATTATCGCGGTTTGTTTGGGAAAGGTCTTTGCCGCGCGCTCCAGATAGGAAAGGGGCGTCAATGGCTGATAATTGGCCTGCGTACGATCCAGACCGTTTTCGTACATGCTCGTCACGAACTTCCCTCCGATATTGGAGGGAAGCTAGCGTTTCATCGCCCTATAGTCACGTGGCTAGTTGGTGCGAACGCGCGCCATGACAGGCATTGCGGGGGCCTGTGTCGGCTGCGTCGTTTTGGCGATGGCAGGCACCTGCGTTTTCTTGCCGCCCCAGCCGATGCGCGGAAGCCATTCGAGATAGTAGGCGAGCGCGAACTGCAGGGCGATGCCGGTCGAGATCAGCAGCGTATCGTCGAGGAAGCCGCCGGGGCTGACCACTTTGCCAACCTGCGCGACCATGGCAAGCAGCGTGCCTGCAATGAAGATCGGCAGCGAATGCTTGCCTAGAATTGCCAGCGGGTTATCGGCGCGGGTACGTGCCAGATTGGAAAGTGCCGGGATCGCCACGATCACATAGGCGATTGCCAGAACATGCAGCAGGCGCGGCGCCGAAAGGAAAGTCTTGTCGAAGCCGGTCAGCACCATAGGCAGGCCCATCGACGTATCGATGCCCCAGAAAGGCACGCGTACCCAAAGAAGCGACAGGAGCAGATAGCCGATAGCCACGCCGATCAGCAGCGGGTTCGTCGGAATCTTGCCGCCGCGGCGCACATGGACGACGCTTGCAATGCCAATCACGAAAATGAACTGCCATGAAAGCGGGTTGAGGAACCAGAAGCCATCGGTCGGATAGTTCATCGGCGCAATCTGGAATACGCCGGAAGCCAGCCACAACGCACCTGATCCAGCCACCATCAGCGACAGGCTATAGCTGCCGACAAGCAGGAACAGCGGCGTGAGGATTAACAGCACGGCATACATGGACAGAATGTTGTTGTAGCCGACCTGATGGCCAAGCGTCGCCAGACCCCAGAGGGCTTCCGGGGTATCTGCGATGATGCGCTCGATGTTGATTGCCTTCAGAAGCTCAGGACGGGCAAAATAAATCGCCGCACCGGAGAAGATCGCCAGCGTCGCCACCGTCGTCATGATGTGCGCTACGTAAAGCACGCCTGCGCGACGCCATGTCTTGAGAGCGATGAGCAGGCGATTGCCTGGCTGGAATTTCATGCCATAGGCCAAACCGACAGCCATACCGGAAATCAGCACAAAGGCTTCGGCGGAATCCGAAAAGCCAAGATTTTTGTGCGTGAGATACTCGTAAACTGTTCCAGGAACATGATTTACGAAGATCGTCAAAAGCGCGATCGCCCTGAACACGTCTATGCGCGTGTCGCGTTGGGATGCTGCATGAAAAGTCATAGGCGCAAACACTTTCCGGTACGAATGTCGATAACAATAAACAAGACGCATCCGCGAGTGCGTGCGGGTTGCAGGGTCTTAACGCCTATGTGGGAAATCAGTTCGTCCAAAACGGGGTCGAAGCGGATAACAAATTGATTCAGAACATAAATATTACAAAATTATTACAGTTTTAAAACATGTCCTGAATGCCGTCATAGAGAAGTTTCATGGCGACCAGACCCACCGTTATGTAGGTGAATGGATAAAAGATTTCAGGTCGCATGCGCCTTACCAGCCAAGCACCTGCAAGGGTTGCTAGCGGTGCTGCGGGCATCAACACGGCGGATGCTGCAAGGTTCGTCGCGTCGAACTGGCCGAGTGCGAAATAGGGAACGAGCTTCACCGCATTCGTTATCGCGAAAAATATCGCGCTGGTGCCTGTGAATACACGCGGGTCGAGCCGCAGCGGCATGGCATAGACCTGAAAAGGCGGTCCGCCGACATGGGCGACGAAGCTCGTAAAGCCGGAAATCGTGCCCCAGAACATGCCTGCCGTGCGGTTCGGCGTAGTTGCATGGCCGCGCCCGTGCCGGAACTGCTGGTAAAGCCAGCGCCCAACGAAAATGATGGCGACTGCACCGACGATGAAGCGAATCATCCCGACAGTCACGATCGCCGCCGTCAGCCAGCCGATGGCGATGCCGATCATCGCGCCGGGCAGCATGAAGGTCAGCGTCTGCTTGTGATAGACGCCGCGCCAGCTCCACAGGGACACGATATCCATCAGGACCATGATCGGCAAAAGAATCGCCGCTGCCTGCACCGGCGATATGACCAGCGCCATGAGCGGCACACCGACAAAGCCCACGCCGCCGCCGAAACCGCCTTTCGACAGGCCGACGAGAATGACGGCAGGCAGCGCTACCGCGTAAAAAGCCGGGTCCGTCAGAAGCGCATTCATGGTCTTCGTCTTTCGAGAATCAGCGACGCAATCGCGCTTGCTGCAAGACGCGGATACCAGCCAACCGCGCTTGTGGAAACACGGCTGGCTGTTCAACCGTGCCGCTTTGTTCTATGCCGCGTTTGCAGCCATGCCAAAATCCGACCAAAGTCGCGCGGCATGGGATCAAGCTCATGGATGATGAAATGACAGAAGCCGCAATTCCAAAGAGATGCCGGATCGTGCTGATCGCCCCGCAAGGCGTCGATCACAAGAATTTCGAAAAGGCTTTTCGCGAAGCCGTCGCAGGCGGCGATATCGCTTCCGTCATCCTGCCGTCTTACGATCAGGGCGATGATGCTTTTCAGGCGCTCGCCGAAAAGGTCGTGCCGATCGCACAGGAAGCGGGCATCGCGACCATCATCGCGGGCGACACCCGCATTGCAGGTCGCGTTCAGGCAGATGGCATTCATGTCGAGGCCAAGCCCGCAGAGCTGATCGAAGCGATCGAGAATTTTCAGCCGCGCATGGCAGTCGGTGCCGGTGGCGCGAAAACACGTGACGACGCGCTGGCGCTCGGTGAAGCCCGTCCCGACTATATTTTCTTCGGACGCTTCGGCTACGACAACAAGCCGGAGGCGCATTCGCGCAATCTGTCGCTTGGCACGTGGTGGGCGGAGATGATCCAGATTCCCTGCATCGTTCTTGCCGGTTCGGACCTTGCCTCGGTCGAGGCCGTTGCGGCGACGGGCGCGGAGTTCGTTGCACTTTCGAGCGCGGTTTTCGGCGAGGGTATCGATCCGCGTGAAGCGGTTGCGCGGGCAAACGCCATTCTTGACGAAACAGCGCCGAGGCTTGCGGATTGATGATGTCGGGCAGAAGCGGTGTTGGATTGCTGTTTGCGGCTGCATTGGTTTTTGCAGCGGCGACAATGGCTCATGCCGTAGAAAGCGAAGCGGAAGAGAGCGGCGGCAATTTGCCGTTTCCGGGCAGCGAGATCGATCCCGACCGTTTCGGTCCAGCACCCACAACGCCTGAAAATCTCGATCCCCAGCGGTTCGGCGGCAGGCCATCCGATGAAGCTTACGGCGCGTTCCAGCGCGGGCTTTACAAGACGGCCCTGAACCTTGCCATGCCGCGCGCCAATAATGGCGATCCGGCTGCGCAGACGCTTGTCGCGGAAATCCTTTCGCGCGGGCTGGGCACGCCGCGCAACGAGGCGGAAGCCGCGAAATGGTATGCGAAGGCCGCCGAGCAAGGCATTCCGGAAGCGCAATTCCAATATTCGCTGATGCTGCTCGATGGAAATTTCGTCAAAAGAGACGAAAACGAAGCCTATGCGCTGCTGCAGGCGTCTGCGGAGGCCGGAAATCGTCTCGCCCAGTTCAATTTCGCGCAGCTTCTCGTTCAGCGCGAGCCGGGCGAGGAGGGTTTCCGCAAGGCTGTTCCCTATTATGAACGCGCCGCCCAAACCGGCCTGGCAGACGCGCAATATGCGATGTCGCAGATCTACGCGAACGGCATTGGCGGCAAAACTCAGGATGATGCCGAGGCGCGGCGTTTCCTCGAACTCGCGGCCCGCCAGAATTACGATACCGCACAGCTCGATCTCGGCACATGGAATGTTGAAGGCCGTGGCGGCGACAAGGACGAGAAGGCCGGTTTCCGCTGGATGCGGATTGCGGCCGAAGGCGGCAATGTCGCCGCGCAGAACAGATTGGCGAAACTCTACCTGAACGGCATCGGCACCGATCCGAATTCGATCCTTGCCGCAGCCTGGTACATGGTCGCGCAACGCGCGGGTCTGCGTGACACGTCCATGGACAACTTCCTGCACGGGTTGACCGATGAGGAAGAGAAGCAGGCGGCTGACCGGGCAAATCTCATGCAGACACGCTAGGCGTCATCTGCTCGACATTTAGCCGCTCTCTTGCCTCTTTCCCCTTTTTGTGGTCTTGAAGCGCGAAATCGCCTTCGGGCCGACAACTCCATTCCGGAATCCATAATAATGGCCAAGATCAACGGCAATGAAATCCGTCCAGGCAATGTCATCGAACATGATGGCGGCCTCTGGGTGGCGGTGAAGACCAATGCGGTGAAGCCTGGCAAGGGCGGCGCCTACAATCAGGTCGAGCTCAAGAACCTCATCAACGGCACCAAGCTCAACGAGCGTTTCCGCGCTGCTGAGACCGTCGACAAGGTTCGTCTCGAGCAGAAGGATTTCTCCTTCCTGTACGAGCAGGGCGAAGCGCTGATCTTCATGGATACCGAAAGCTACGAGCAGCTCGAACTGCAGAAAGAATTCGTCGGCGACCGCGCTGCCTTTCTTCAGGACGGCATGATGGTGACCGTCGAGCTTTACGAAGAAAAGCCGATCGGCATTTCGCTGCCGGATCAGGTCACGCTGACGATCACCGAAGCCGATCCGGTCGTCAAAGGCCAGACTGCCGCGTCGTCCTACAAGCCGGCTGTTCTCGAAAACGGAATCCGCGTTCTGGTTCCGCCCTTCATCTCGTCGGGCGAGCGCATCATCGTGGACACCAACGAACTCACCTACGTCCGTCGCGCGGACTGATTTTTACCCGTTCGGAGTAATAGAGAATGGCGCGTTCGGCGATCCTCAATGTCATGGTTCAAGCCGCAATGAAGGCTGGCCGTTCGCTCGCCCGCGATTTCGGCGAAGTGCAGAATTTGCAGGTTTCGCTGAAAGGTCCGGGTGATTTCGTCACGCAGGCCGACCGCAAGGCCGAGGAAGTCCTGTTCACCGAATTGCAGCGCGGCCGTCCGGGCTACTCCTTCCTGATGGAAGAGCGCGGCGTGGTCGAAGGCGAAGACAGCCAGCATCGCTGGATCGTCGATCCACTCGACGGCACGACGAATTTCCTTCACGGCCTGCCTATTTTCTCGATCTCCATCGCGCTGGAGCGTCAGGGCCAGATCGTCGCCGGTGTCATCTACAATCCGGCGATGGACGAGCTTTACACCGCAGAACGTGGCGGCGGTGCCTTCATGAATGATCGCCGCTTGCGCGTTTCGGGCCGCACCAAGCTTTCCGATTGTGTCATCGGCACCGGTATTCCGCATCTTGGACGCGGACATCACGGCAATTACCTGGTCGAGCTGCGCAATGTCATGGCCGATACGGCGGGTGTGCGCCGTCTCGGTTCGGCAGCGCTTGATCTCGCCTATGTTGCCGCTGGCCGCATGGACGGTTTCTGGGAACAGCCCCTTTCGCCATGGGATATTGCGGCAGGCATGCTTCTGGTTCGCGAGGCTGGCGGTTTCGTTTCCGACAAGGATGGCGGGCAGAACATGTTCGATGATGGTTCCATCGTCGTCGGCAATGAAGCGATCCATCGGGCGCTTCTGAAAACGCTGAAAAGGCCGATCAGCCCGCGCAGCTAAACCTTTTCCGCACAGCCCTCGAACGCGCCTTTCAATTTCGTCATAAATCCGTTTAGGATTGGCGGCACGTTAAGTGCCGCTACGGAATCGGGACGCGCATGGCTTTGTTGAGATATTTTGGTGTCGGAAGAGCGTCGGACGTTATCGAATACGATCCGCACAAGCTTTCGAGCCCGCAGGTTTTCTTGCTGTCCATGCTGGTGTTTCTGGCCATTGTCGCGTTCATCGCGGCGATCCTGACGCGGCAGATCAGCTCGGCCTTCACCACAAATCCGGGGTTGAACGGCCTCATTCTTGGCGTGCTGGTCGTCGGCATCCTGCTTGCCTTTGCGCAGGTCATCCGTCTTTTCCGCGAAATTCGCTGGGTCAATTCCTTTCGAGCGGGCACCGATGCTGCCGATCCGATCCTGCTTGCACCGATGCGCGCGATGGTCAGCCGGTCGTCCAACGTCGCCTTCTCGACCAATTCGATGCGCTCGATCCTCGATTCCATCGCGACGCGCCTCGATGAAAGCCGCGATATTTCGCGCTATCTGATCGGCCTTCTGGTGTTTCTCGGCCTTTTGGGTACGTTTTGGGGCCTGTTGCAGACCATCGGTTCCATCGGCGAGACAATCCAGTCGCTGGACCCCGGCTCGGGCGACACGAATGCCGTTCTGGAATCGTTGAAGGCTGGCCTTGCCTCGCCGCTCGAAGGCATGGGCACGGCGTTTTCGTCCTCGCTGTTCGGCCTTGCAGGCTCTCTGGTGCTCGGCTTCCTCGACCTTCAGGCCGGTCGCGCGCAGACGCGCTTCTACACCGAGCTCGAAAACTGGCTCTCTTCCGTCACCGATCTGTCTTCCGACATTGCCATAGCTGCCCCGGCAGGCACGTCGGAATCCTCGGAAGAACTCAAGCTTCTGTCGGAGCGCATGCGCGCGCTTCAGGAGAACGGCTCGTCCAATCCGCGTGTTGCGGCGGCCATGTCGAGCTTGGCTGACGGCATTTCCGGGCTGGTGAAAAACATGCGCAATGAGCAGCAGATGATGCGCGACTGGGTCGAATCCCAGTCGGAAGAGCAGAAGAAAATGCGCGAAACGCTCGAAAAAATTGCCGATGCTCTGAAGAAGCAGGGCGCCAAATAACATGGCGCTTGGCCGTAGAAGAACAGATCGACGCATCGATTATTGGCCGGGTTTCGTCGATGCGCTTTCGACGCTTCTTCTGGCCATCATGTTTCTTCTGTCGGTCTTCGTGCTGGCGCAGTTTCTGCTCAGCCGTGAAATCAGCGGCAAGGATGAAGTGCTCAGCCGCCTGAACTCGCAGATCAACGAGCTGACGCAGTTGCTGGCGCTGGAGCGCTCGAACACGCAGGACACCGAGGATACGATTGCGAACCTTCGCGCTTCGCTTTCCGCCGTCGAGAGCGACAAGACCCGGCTGGAGCAATTGCTGTCGCAAGGGGCGGGTGCTGGCGCGCAGGCCGATGCGCGCATCGGCACGCTGAGCGGCGAACTCGACAATGAGCGTCAGGTCAGCCAGCGCGCGCTGTCGCAGGTCGAAATCCTCAACCAGCAGATCGCAGCGCTTCGCCGTCAGATCGGCGCGCTCGAAGAGGCGCTCGATGCCTCGGAATCGCGCGACCGCGAATCCAACACCAAGATCGCCGATCTCGGGCGTCGCCTGAATGTGGCGCTGGCGCAGCGCGTGCAGGAGCTGAACCGCTATCGTTCGGATTTCTTCGGACGTTTGCGTGAAATTCTCTCGGATCGCGAAAACATACGCATCGTCGGCGACCGCTTCGTGTTCCAGTCGGAAGTCCTGTTCCCGGTCGGCTCCGAGGTCATCAATGATGCGGGGCGGGTCGAGATGAAGAAGCTGGCCGATGCGATCATCGAGCTCCAGAAGGAGATTCCGCCGGAAATCAACTGGGTGCTGCGCGTCGATGGCCACACCGATGATACGCCGCTTTCCGGTTCGGGCCGCTACCGTGACAATTGGGAATTGTCGTCGGCGCGTTCGACATCGGTGGTCAAATATCTGATCGAAAACGGGGTTCCGGCAAACCGTCTGGTGGCGGCTGGCTTCGGCGAATATCAGCCGCTCGACCCGTCGAATACTCCTGAAGCGCGCAACAGAAACCGTCGTATCGAACTCAAGCTGACCGAGCGCTGATTACAGGCCTGCCAGCAAAGCGGCGAGTGCCAGCGCTGCGGGCAGCGCCTGAACGAACAGGATCTTGCGCCCGACAGTCACCGCGCCATAAAGCCCGGCAATGATCACGCAGATCAGAAAAAACATCTTGAAGTCGTTGGCGGCCTGCAACAGACCCCAGATGAGTCCGGCAGCCAGAAACCCGTTATAAAGCCCCTGATTGGCTGCCAGCGTTTTCGTCTGCGCGGCGAATTCCGGCGTCAGTTTGAACGTGCGCAGACCCGCTGGCTTGTCCCAAAGCACCATTTCCAGAACGACGATGTAGACATGAATGGCGGCGACAATGCCGATCAGTGTGTTGGAAATCACGGCGCGCCCCTCAAAGCATGTTCAGCTTTCAGAACGATCGACTGAGGCGGTTTATTTTTCAAGGACGATTTCAAATGCCTTTGAAAATTCAGCCTTATTTCGGGCGAAGCCACAGGATTTGGGCGAGATCGGCCCTGCAAAAATTATCTTTTCGTAATTTGTGAGGCGTGGCGGAGAGGCATAGTCTCACACTCACAGGCTGGGAATTGCCGGCGGTGCGGGATGCATCGCGACGCGACAAAACCGGACGGCCTGATGCCGGGAGCAGGACGCATTATGTCCGTTCCCATTCTCGGAGATGCAGGTCATGCACTCTTTCCTCGTCAAGACGGCTCTTGCCGCAGCACTCCTCTCGACCTCCCTCGGCGTGTCCTTCGCTGCCCCGCCCGACAACACCACATCGTTGCATCTCGGCGCGACTGTCGACCAGATACCGCCACCGGACAATTTGGCGACAAACTCGACCATGCCTCACCATATGAGCCAAGCGGGCACGATGCGACCGCGGCTTCAGCGGATCACCAATGAGATTGGTCGCGCCGATCATCGTATCGCCGTCGACCGTTCGCACGGTTATCTGAGCAGGGTTGAGGCGCAAAAGGTTCGACAAGAAGCAAGGATGATCGAACACAATGCGCGCGTTGCCGCAAACCATCACAGCGGACGTATTCCCAACACCAATTTCGTGAGATTGCAGGAGCGCGTTCAGGATCTGAACCACAATATTCACCGCTATGCGACCAACGCATGATCGGCTGACAACAGGACACAAATGAGAGATTTGCCGCTCCGCTTCTGCGGGGCGGCTTTTTGTATGGGCGGGTCTGGAATGCCCGGATGAGACGCGTGAAGCCATCAGCATCTCAACTTAAAGCTTGATCCTTCCGTGACTGGCGAACATTCTCGCAGCAAGTGCAGGGAGGGCATCTGATGGTGGAACAAGCAGACGCGATAGTCGTCGGCGGTGGTCTGGCTGGATTGGTCGCAGCGGCCGAGCTGGCGGATGCGGGAAAGCGCGTCATCATTCTCGATCAGGAGGGCGAGAATTCGCTGGGCGGTCAGGCCTTCTGGTCGCTTGGCGGGTTATTTTTTGTCGATAGCCCGGAGCAGCGGCGGCTGCGCATCCGCGACAGCCGCGACCTCGCCATGCAGGACTGGCTGGGCTCGGCCGCTTTCGACCGCCCGGAGGATTTCTGGCCGCGCAAGGTGGCCGAAGCATTCGTCGATTTCTCTGCGGGGGAAATGCGGCCCTGGCTTCACGCGCAGGGCATGCGCTGGTTTCCGGTCGTCGGCTGGGCCGAACGTGGCGGGTCACTGGCGACAGGTCACGGCAATTCCGTGCCGCGCTTTCACATCACATGGGGTACAGGACCCGGCGTGCTCGAACCCTTCATCCGCCGCGTGCGCGACCATGCCGGCGCGGGCAGGGTGACACTCAAATTCCGCCATCGCGTCAGCCAGATAGTGAAAACCAATGGGGCGGTCAGCGGCGTGTCCGGCGAGGTGCTTGAGCCGTCGACCGTTGAGCGGGGCGCGCAGTCCGGGCGCGAAATTGCCGGGGATTTCGCGTTCAATGCAGGTGCGGTGCTTGTCACATCGGGTGGCATCGGCGGCGATTTCGATCTGGTCCGCAAGAACTGGCCTGCCGACCGCCTCGGCCCCGCGCCGAAAACCATGGTTGCTGGGGTGCCGCATCATGTCGATGGACGCATGATCGACATTACAAAAGGTGCTGGCGGGCATGTCATCAATGCCGACCGTATGTGGCATTATACGGAAGGCCTGCGCAACTGGTCTCCGATCTGGCCGAACCATGGCATCCGCATTCTGCCGGGGCCTTCGTCGCTGTGGTTCGATGCGTTCGGCAAGCGGCTGGAAGCGCCGTGCCTGCCGGGGTTCGACACGCTCTCGACGCTGAAGCGCATCCTCTCCACTGGCCACGATTATTCGTGGTTCGTGCTGACCCAGAAGATCATCAAGAAGGAATTCGCGCTTTCAGGCTCCGAGCAGAACCCCGACTTCACTTCAAAGAGCTGGCTGGAGGTCCTGAAGAGCCGTCGCGCCAAAGGCGCGCCGCCGCCTGTCGAAGCATTTAAGGAAAAGGGCGAGGATTTCGTCGTTCGCGACAATCTGCGCGATCTTGTTGCCGGAATGAATGCGCTGACTGGCGAAAACCTCATCGATCATGATCGACTTTTCGCGGAAATCACGGCGCGGGATCGCGAAATCGACAATTCCTTTTCCAAGGATGCGCAGATCACCGCCATTCACGGCGCGCGAAACTATCTTGGCGACAGGTTGATCCGCACCGCCAAGCCGCACAAGATTCTCGACCCGGCCAACGGCCCTCTCATAGCGGTGCGGCTCAACATCCTGACCCGCAAGACGCTGGGAGGTTTGCACACCAATCTGGACGGGCAGGTGCTGGGGAGCGACGGCGAGCCCATCCCCGGCCTTTACGCAGCAGGCGAGGTCGCGGGCTTCGGCGGTGGCGGGTATCATGGCTACAACGCGCTGGAAGGCACGTTCCTCGGCGGCTGCATATTCTCAGGCCGCAATGCCGGGCGGCATGCCGCGAAGGGGTGAGCGTCAGCCTGCCTTGAACGGATTTGCGATGCGCAATTTGTCTTCGATTACCAACCCGTCATGCATGTCTTCAGACCAAAGTATTTCACAGTTTCCGCGAAGTCCGGCGGCCAGCATGAGGGAATCAAAATAGGACAGGCGATATTTTTCCGCGATAGATAACGCATCCATTTGCGTGTCTGCATCCAGCGGCAATATGGATGGGCATACGGTTCGTATCGCCGCAATTGCGGTTCGCACCTCTTCCCACGAAAAATTGAGCTTGCGGTGCGCCACATTGGCGAATTCGTTCAAGCCCTGGATGCTGACGACACAGCCGGACGCCAAGAGGCTTTCTGCGACTGCATTTCGCGGATCGGTGCTGAATGCGTAGATCAGGATATTTGTATCGAGAAGTGCAGCGCTCATCGCGCGTTGGCGTCGTCGCGGCTGAAGCTCCAACCGGCAGGCAAAGGCTTGCGCAATGCTCTCAGGCGTTCCAGTGCTTTTTCGCGGCTGCGGTCACGCTCGACGTCGAATGCGCGTTCGCCTGCAATGCGGACGTCTATCTCATCGCCCGCTTTAAGCTCCAGCGCCTCGACAATGGTTGAAGGCAACCGGATTGCGAGGCTGTTACCCCATTTCGCGACCTGCATAGCTCATCTCCGTAAATATACATTCTAAATGTATATCTTTCGGCCCGGAAAGCAAGAAGTGCTACTCTGCTGCCTGAAACGCGGTTGCGCCGTGCTCGAACTGGAGGCGGGCGAGGTTGGCGTAGATGCCGCCGCTGGCGACGAGGCTGCGATGCGTGCCTTCTTCGACGATGCGGCCTTCATCCATCACCAGAATGCGGTCAGCCTTGAGCACGGTCGCAAGACGGTGCGCGATGATAAGCGTGGTACGGCCTTCCATCAGCCCTTCGAGCGCGGTTTGCACCAGCGTCTCGCTTTCGGCGTCCAGCGCTGATGTCGCTTCGTCCAGCAAGAGGATAGGTGCATCGCGCAGGATTGCGCGGGCAATCGCCACGCGCTGGCGCTGACCGCCTGAGAGCGTCACGCCGCGTTCGCCGACGTCAGTCTCATAACCTTCCGGAAGCCGGGCAATGAACTCGTCCGCGTGGGCGGCTTCGGCTGCGGCCTTGATCTCGGCCTTGGTGGCCTCCGGCTTGCCGAAGGCTATGTTTTCGGCTGCGGTCGCGGCAAAGATCGTCACATCCTGCGGGACGATTGCGATGCGCTCGCGAACACGGTGGGGGTCGGCGTCGCGAATATCGACGCCGTCGATAAGCACCGAGCCCTGCAGAGGATCGTAATAACGCAAAAGCAGCGAAAAGACCGTGGTTTTGCCCGCACCCGATGGCCCGACGATGGCGATCGTCTCACCCGGTTTGATCGAGAAAGAGAGGTCGTTGAGCGACGGTCTGTCCGGTCTTGCTGGGTAGGAGAAGGAAACGTCGCGAAACTCTATCGCGCCCTTTGCGGTCGCGGGCAGCGGTTTCGGGTTGGCGGGCGCGGCAATCAGCGGAACTTCGGCGAGGATTTCGGTGATGCGCTCTGCGGCACCCGAAGCCTGGCTGAGTTCGCCCCAGACTTCCGACAGGGCGCCAAGCGCGCCTGCGGCAAACACCGAATAGAGCAGGAACTGGCCGAGCGTTCCCGGCGACATCGTTCCTTGCAGCACATCGCGCGAGCCGAACCAGAGCACGGCGACGACGGACGAGAAAATCGTGAATATCGCGAAAAAAGTCAGGATGGAGCGTGCGAAAACCGATGATTTTGCTGCGATAAACGCTGTTTCGACCGCATTCGCGAAGGTTTTCGTGACAAAATTCTCGTTCGTGAAGGCCTGCAGCGTGCGGATTGCGCCGATCTGCTCGCTGGCATAGGCGGTGGCATTTGCCAGCGTATCCTGTGCCTGTCGCGACTTGCGGCGCACCGAACGTCCGAATGCCACCAGCGGCAGGACGATAATCGGGATGGCGGCCAGAACCAGCGAGGAGAGCTTCGGGCTGGTCACGACCATCATGGTAACTGCGCCGAGGCCGAGAATGATGTTGCGAAGCGCGACCGAGGCTGTTGCGCCGACCGCGGATTTTATCTGTGTGGTATCTGCGGTCAGCCGCGAGATGATTTCGCCGGTCTGCGCCGTGTCGAAGAATTGCGCGGAAAGTCTTGTGACATGGGCGAAGAGGTCGCGGCGAATGTCGGAAACCACGCGTTCGCCAAGCGTGATGACGAAATAATAGCGTCCGGCGGAGGCCAGCGCGAGCAGGCCAGCGATGACGACCAACATGCCGAAATATTGCGCGATAAAGGTAGAATCGGCGCTCGAAAAGCCATGGTCGATCATCCGGCGCACGGCGATCGGCAGCGTCAGGGTCATCATTGCGGCGAGGATAAGCGACGCAATCGCGCCTGCGACCAGCCCGCGATAGCGGCCAAGATAAGGGGCCAAACGCCGCAGCGGTTTGAGCGAACGCCTGCGTTCGTCCTCCTCTCGCCTGCTTTTATCAGCCATTTTGCGCTTTTCCTTGCTTCGAGCGCCTTTGAACGGCGCGCGCGGCCTTGTGATTCAATTTCGGCTGATGTATAGGCTCGCCGACCGTTTTAGAAGCCGTGGCTTTTCAATAGCTGCGGCTTCGAGTTTTCAAAGGGGGCGCATCGACGCAGGGCCTATGGCCAGCGAGAAGCGCCACGAGAACCAGGAACACCGCCATGAAGACCGATATCCATCCAGATTACCACACGATCAAGGTCGTCATGACCGACGGCAGCGAATACACTACCCGTTCGACCTGGGGCAAGGAAGGCGATACGATGAACCTCGATATCGACCCGCGCACCCATCCGGCATGGACCGGCGGCCAGCAGACCCTGCTCGACCGCGGTGGCCGTCTGTCCAAGTTCAAGAAGCGCTACGAAGGCCTCGGCATCTAAGCCGATCTTTCATGGAATTCGAAAAACCCGCCCTTGTGGCGGGTTTTTTTATTCTGCTTCCAGCTCGCGCAGCGCCATGCGCGTGTAGGTCTCGACCAGCCGGTCGCCCTCGTCTCGCGGAACGGATACGGCAAGGCGCATCGTCGCTTCGCCTAGCTGCATGACCAGAAAGGCCTTGGCGCCGAGTACCGCGCTGTCGGCGGAAGGCCGCAGCCGCTGCAAGACACTCGCCAGCAATTCGCCGTTGATCCTGCTTTGCGCGAGTTCGACGGCGCGTAAATTCCTGTCGGCCTGCATGCCCGACCAGACATCGCGCATCACCGGTTCGCTCAAAAACATGCCGTAGTAGATTTTTATGAGTTCAGCGAAGGCTTCGTGGAAATCTTCCAGAGTCGTCACGTTTTCCAGCCCCTCCGCAATGCAGGTGCGGCTCTCGGCGTGAATGCGCTCGGCAAGTGCCGTGACGATCGCGCCCTTGTCCGGGAAATATTGATAGAGCGAGCCGATCGAAATGCCGGCCTTCTGTGCCACGTCGCTCATGCGCAGCGCGTCGCTGCCCTGCTCGCCGATCAGTTCCGTCGAAACCGCCAATATGCGCTCCACACGCTCGCGGCTGCGCTTCTGCGTCGGCTCGCGGCGCGCTGTGGTTGGAACTTCATAATCCGCGCTCTGTTCCATGCAGTTTCGAATCCTTTGGTCTCTTGACTCCTAAAATACGAGGGTTTATCACATTTGCAAACGTGAGGATTGCTCACATTATGGAGGAAGTGATGAAAACTCAGAATTTCAGCAGTCCTGTTCTGGTTATCGGCGGCACGGGTAAGGTTGGCCGGCGTATTGCAGAGCAATTGAAAGCGCGCGGTATCGCCGTCAAAATCGGCGCGCGGTCGGCCACGCCGTCCTTCGATTGGGAGAACCGAAATACGTGGAGCGCGGCACTCGACGGCGTGACCGCTGCCTATATCAGCTACTATCCCGATCTGGCCGTTCCCGGCGCCGCGGAGCAGATTGCGGCGTTTGCGGAATTGGCGGTGAAGAAGGGCGTGCGCCGCCTGGTTCTTCTTTCCGGGCGCGGCGAGGAGGGCGCCGAGCGCGCCGAGGAGGCACTCAAACATTCCGGTGCGGATTGGACGATCGTGAGGGCCGCTTGGTTTTTCCAGAATTTCTCCGAGAATTTTCTGATCGAGCCGGTTCTGGCAGGCGAGGTAGCCTTGCCGGTTGGGCAGATTCTGGAGCCTTTCATTGATGCGGATGACGTTGCAGCCGTCGCGGTTGCGGCGCTGACCGAGGACGGGCATGTCGGTCAGCTTTACGAGGTGACCGGACCGCGTCTGATGCGATTTGCCGATGCTATCGCGGAAATTTCAAGCGCGGCTGGCCGCGAGATCGCTTTTCACGAAATATCGATTGGCGATTTCGAGGCCGCGCTTCGCACTGACGGTCTTGATGACGGACTCATCGCGTTGCTGAAAGAGCTGTTCGAAGTGCTTCTCGATGGCCGAAACGCGCATCTGACGAATGGTGTGGAGCGCGCTCTTGGCCGTCCGCCGCGAGACTTCGCCGATTATGCACGAGAAACGGCCGCAAGCGGCGTATGGTACGCTGATCCGGCTTTGAGCAAGCAAGGATAGAAACCATGCCAGCCATGATCCTTACGTCCCTGGTCTTCGCCGCCGCGTTGGGCAGCGGCCTTCTGGCCGGGCTGTTCTTCATATTCTCGAATACGATCATGTCGGCCCTCGCCAGGCTCCCGGCAGCGCAAGGCATGGCCGCCATGCAATCGATCAATGTAACGATCCTGAACCCGCTTTTCCTCGCGGTATTCATGGGCACGTCGCTGCTGTGCCTCGTGCTGGTTGCGGCAGTGCTGCTGGGCTGGGCGGGGCCGAATTGGGGTTTTGTGGCGGCCGGTGGGTTGCTGCTGCTTGTCGGCATGTTCGGGGTCACGATGTTCTTCAACGTACCGATGAACGAGGCACTGGTCGCCGCGACGGCAGACAGCGCCGGTACGACGCTCTGGGCGGATTATCTGAGCAGATGGACAATGTGGAACCATGTGCGCACGATTGCGTCTCTGGGGGCGCTGGCTGCGTTTATGGCGGCGCTGATGCGGTGATGGGGGTGGGTTTGTGTGTCCTTCGAGGCTCGCTTTGCTCGCACCTCAGGATGAGGGAAATAGCGGATTTCAGAGACTAAACTTTTGAAGTTGTGCGTTCATCACCCCAACCTCCCTCATCCTGAGGTGCGAGCAAAGCGAGCCTCGAAGGACGCACCTGAATGTGCGTCAATCCTCGGAAGTCTTGCGATCCGAATGCCCAAGGTCACGACTTGGATCAATGACATCGCGCACGCGCTGTTTCAGGATTTTTGCCTCGGGGAAGCCGCCATCGCGTTTGCGTTCCCAGATCAGCACATCGTCGCAGCTTATCTCAAAGATGCCGCCAGTGCCGGGCACCAGCGCTACCTCGCCCAGTTCCGTCCCGAAGGTGGAAAGCAGTTCCTGCGCCATCCAGCCTGCCCGCAACAGCCACATGCATTGGGTGCAATAGGTTATCTTGATGCGGGGCAGGGCGGATTTCTGGCTCATGCGGCGGAAAGCTTGGCCAGCGTTTCGTCATCGACTTCGAAATTGGCGTAAACGTTCTGCACGTCGTCGTCGTCTTCGAGCGTGCCGACGAGTTTCATCAGCGACTGCGCGCGTTCTTCATCGACCGGCACGTTGTTCTGCGGCTTCCAGATCGTCTTGACCGATTCGGCTTCGCCAAGGGCTGCTTCCAGAGCCTTGGAAACGTCGCCGATATTCTCGAATGCGCAGATGATCGTGTGGCCGTCCTCGTCGGACTGCACATCGTCGGCACCTGCTTCGATGGCTGCTTCCATGATCGCTTCGGCGTCGCCCTTGGCTGCCGGATAGACGATCTCGCCGACGCGGTCGAACATGAAGGCGACCGAGCCGGTTTCGCCCATCGCGCCGCCAGCCTTGGTGAAGGCTGCGCGCACATTCGATGCCGAACGGTTGCGGTTGTCGGTCAGCGCTTCGACGATGACGGCAACGCCGCCGGGGCCGTAACCCTCGTAGCGCACTTCCTCGTAATTGTCGGCGTCGCCGCCAGACGCCTTGCTGATGGCGCGTTGGATGTTGTCCTTCGGCATCGACTCGGCCTTGGCGTTCTGGATTGCCAGACGCAGGCGCGCGTTCATCGACGGGTCGGGAAGACCGGATTTTGCGGCGACGGTGATTTCACGCGCCAGCTTGGAGAATATCTTGGACCGCACCGCATCCTGACGGCCCTTGCGGTGCATGATGTTCTTGAACTGTGAATGGCCTGCCATGGCACCCCTGTCTGTAATTTCGAGGGCGCGATGGCGAAAGCCAGGGACCGGGTCCGGTCGCGCCGCACTCTGTTGAATGACGCGGCTTATAAACCAAGTCGGGCGTGATCGTCCAGAAGCGGGCGCTATCGCCTGCTCGCGAAAATTTGACTCCGCCGCGGCTCCGTTGCGGCCATAGTGGCGGCGGGGAGCTTCCTGTCCTGCCGGAGACCGCGCATGCCCGCCTGCCGATTTGCCGCCATACTGCTTGCCTTGCTGTTTTTTGTGCCTGCTGCCAATGCACAGGCTGAAAACGATCCGGTGCCGAGCCGCTGCCTGGCGATGGCGCAGACATTGCCGAACGTCACTTATGCGAGCTTTGCCCTGCCCGAAGCGATACCGGTTCAGGCAACCGCTGAAGGCGACGTCACCATCACCTATGCTGGACATTCGACCTATGTCATCGAGACGCCGGGCGGCGTGCGTGTTGCCACGGATTTCAGCGGTTTCTACGGCGCGGACCCGCTGCCGCGCGTCGTCACCATGAACAAGGCGCATCGCACGCATTTTACGGATACGCCGGATACGCGCATCGAGCATGTGCTGCGCGGCTGGAACCCGGAGGGCGGACCGGCGCGCCATGCGGTGGTGGTCGATGATGTTTATATCCGCAATGTGCCGACCGACATTCGCCGCTTTGGCGAGTTGGAGGCGGATGGCAATTCGATCTTCATTTTTGAGGTTGCCGGATTGTGCATCGGCCATCTCGGACATCTGCATCATCGGTTGGAAGACGCGCATTATGGCGCAATCGGCAGGCTGGACGTCGTCATGGTGCCGATCGATGGCGGCATGACACAATCGCTCGCCTCGATGAGCGAAATCGCGACCCGGCTTTATTCCTCGGTGATCCTGCCGATGCATCGCCATGCGACGCCGATGAACGAATTCCTGCGCAATATGGGTGAGGGCTTTGCGGTGGACCGCCGCAATTCGCGGAGTTTGGAAATTTCGCTGCGATCACTGCCGCGCAGACCGACGATCGTCATTCTCGATGGAGTCTAAGTCTCCATATCCGATTTGAGTGCATCGATGATGCTGAGTGCGTGGGTGGCGTATTGACTGATCCAGCGGTCGTGAATCTGCTTGATCGGCATCGCGTTCAGATGGTTCCAGCGCTCGCGGCCTTCGCGGCGCACGACCAACAGATCGGCTTCTTCCAGAACCTTTAGATGCTGCATCACCGTGCAGCGGTCCATCTCCGGGAATATCTCGCAAAGCGCGCCGGTGGTTTTCGGCCCATCTTTCAACTGATCCAGCATCGAGCGTCGCCGCGGATGGGCGAGCGCCTTGAAAACATTGTCCTCTTTCGTCTGTGTTGACATGTTATATTTTTATAACATAATGGTGGAATACACAATGAGGAGCTGTGGATATGTCTATCGGATTTCAGGTTTCCGGGCGCATCGGCAAGCCGGTCGCGGAGGTTTTCGACGCTGTGGTCAACCCAACCAAGCTGAGCGGCTATTTCACCACGCTCGGCGGCGCCAGCGCACCGCTGGTGAAGGGTACGACGGTGACATGGTGGAAAACCGTACCGGTGGAGGTGGATGAGGTGGTGCCGGAAAAGCGGATCGTGCTTCGCTGGGATGCTCAGGAAGATGAGGGAAAACCCGGCTACAAGACACGGATCGAAATGAAGTTCGAGCCGCTGGAGGATGGCGGAACATTCGTCACCATCGCGGAGGCCGGCTGGAAAGAAGACGCAAACGGCCGCAAGCAATCTTACAATAATTGCGAAGGCTGGGCGATGATGCTTTCAGCCATGAAGGCCTATGTCGAATATGGCATCAATCTGCGCGAGGGGTTCTATCCGAGCGAGATGAAAGGTTCGCTGCCGACCAGCGCGGAACGCAAGTGATGGAGGCCTCTTCAAAACTAAAGGGCGGCATCAATATCGCCATGAAAGTGCCGCCACATCAATATCAGGCGACAATCGCCTTTTACCGCGATGTCGTCGGCCTGAAGCCTTTCGAGGAAAAAGCGCCCTTCATCGGCTTCGAACTGGGACCGAACCGGTTGTGGATCGACGAAGCACCGGGCATGAGCCAGGCTGAAGTCTGGCTGGAACTTTTCAGCGAGAATTTCGACGGCGCGGCAAGCCATCTTGCCGAAGCGGGCGTCGTGCGTTGCGACGCGATCGAAGCGCTGCCGGAGGGCTTCAAGGGTGGCTGGATCGTCAATCCAGCCAACATCGTTCACATGGTGCGGGAGCCGGACGCCTGGTGAGGCGTCTACGGTTTATCGGTCAGAGCTCGCCCGATTTTCGGTTTTTTTTCCGCGCCATCATGTTGAGGCCTTCGACCAGAGCCGAGAAGCCCATAGCGGCGTAGATGTAGCCCTTCGGCACATGGTAGCCCATGCCGTCGGCGATCAGGGTCATGCCGATCATCAGCAGGAAGCCCAGAGCCAGCATGACGATGGTCGGGTTGTCTGCGATGAATTTCGCCAGCGGATCGGCAGCCAGCAGCATCACGGTGACGGCCGCAATGACGGCGATGTACATGATGACGATCTCGTCGGTCATGCCGACTGCGGTGATGATCGAATCGACCGAGAACACCAGATCGAGCAGCAGAATCTGGAAGATCGCTGCGCCCATCGTAAGCTGCACCGTCTTGCTGATAGCGTCTTCCTTGCTATCGATCGGATCGACCGTGTGGTGGATTTCCTTGGTCGCCTTCCAGACGAGGAAGAGACCGCCGGCGATCAGGATAATGTCGCGCCACGAGAAACCATGGTCGAACAGCGTGAAAATGGGCGTGGTGAGCTGGACGATGAAGGAAATAGTCGCCAGCAGAACAAGCCGCATGATGAGCGCGGCACTGATGCCGAGCTTTCTGGCCTTGGACTGATATTCCTTGGGCAGCTTGTTCGTCAGAATGGAAATGAAGATCAGATTGTCGATGCCGAGCACGATTTCCATGACGACAAGGGTGATTAAGGCCACCCAGGCCGTCGGCTCGTATACGAATGCGAAGTAAGGCGCTAGAAATTCGACTATAGGCATTCGTTCAGGCTCGCTCACGGGTCTGATTGCTGTGTCGCGCACAAATGGGAACGCCCAAAGCCTTGTACAATGGGTGCGCTCTCAATTTGTGGCTTTTTTTTGGAAAAATATTATTTCCAGAAGGAAGGAACTGTTTCCTCAAGCCGCGGGCCGATGCGCAAAGGCGCGAATTTTTCGGCAAGACCCGTCCTGTCGGAAATGTCGATACCTACGCCGCAGATGGTCGCGGGGCCGTTGGCGGCCTCGAAACGACCCTTTGGTACTTTCGACAGGAAACGGTTGAGCGGCTCTTCCTTCTCCATGCCGAGCGAGGAATCATAGTCGCCGCACATGCCAGCATCCGAAATATAGGCGGTGCCGCCGTTCAGGATCTGATGGTCGGCGGTGGGCTGATGTGTGTGCGTGCCGACGACGAGGCTGGCGCGCCCGTCAACGAAATGCGCGAAACACATCTTCTCGCTGGTCGCCTCGGCATGAAAGTCGATGACAACGGCGTCCGCCTGTTCCCCCAGCGGGCAGGCGGCGAGTTCGCGCTCTCCGGCCTGAAACGGATCGTCGAGTTCGGGATGCATGAAGACGCGGCCCATGATGTTGGACACCAATATGCGCGCGCCATTCTTGGCGATGTAGACGCCCGATCCACGCCCCGGCGTGCCTTTCGGGAAGTTTGCAGGCCGCAGGAAGCGGTCTTCGCGGGCAGCGAAGACAAGCGCCTCGCGCTGGTCCCAGACGTGATTGCCGGTGGTGACGACATCAGCGCCCGCATTCAGCGTCTGGCGGAAAATATCTTCGGTGATGCCGAAGCCGCCAGCCGCGTTCTCGCCATTGACGATGACGAAATCGAGCCGGAAATCCGAGATTAAACCGGGCAATTTATCCCATACCGCCGTGCGGCCGGATTTGCCCACCATGTCGCCTAGAAAAAGAAGCCTCATAAAATGCTCTTACAGGGCCGTACCGAAGCTGCGCAAGCCGCTTTCGGTCAGGATTTCAGGGATAATGACGTCGTGCCATTCATCCGGCACCACCGGGATCTCCTGACAATCGAAGGCAATGCCGATCAATCGCGGTGGCGTGCCGTTATCGGTGAGCCGCGCAATCGCCCGGTCGTAATAGCCGCCGCCATAACCGATGCGGTGGCCGCGCCGGTCGAAAGCGGCGAGCGGAACGAGCATGACGGTCGGGTCGAGAATGGCGGCGTCTTCGCCGGGACCGATCGTGCCGAAACCCATATCGACGAGCGGTGCGCCGCGAACCAGTTCACGAAAGACGATGGTTTCCTTGTCGATGATCGCGGGCAGGCAAAGCCGTGCGCCATTTTCGCCAAGGGCAGCCATGAGCGGCCGCAAATCGACCTCCGAGCGCATCGGCCAGAAGCCGGAAACCGTGACGCCGGGCTCGATCGCGAGTGTCTCGGCGCGGTCGGCCATGCCGAGCGAGGCTTCCATGCGCCATTGCACCGGCAGTGCGTCTCGCCGCGCCAGCGCTTCCGCTCGGTACTGCTTTTTCAGGATTTTCGGTTCCATGAATTCCGTCTTATGCGCAACGCGCGCCAAATGCCATATTCCTGCGATGTGTCATGGCACAGGTCGCGGAAGTGTTTTCATAGTGGCAATGCGCGGTGAAGTGACGATCCACACAACCGGTGGAGAGAGCGATCCCGGGAACCTACAAAGTAGGTGGGCGCCGTGTAAGAAAACCCACGGGTCTTCCCAGTGACAGCTCCCTAAGGATCGTTAAGGCCCCGGGGAAAATGTTCTCCTGCCGAGAGGCACAGACCGTCACCCACAGATATAGAGTGCGCAGTGCCTTCGCGCCAGAGAGATACGGTGTTTGGTTGGGCGATGCTGAAGATTTCTTGGAGCGGAGCCTCGAAGGACGCACAACAGACGGCCCTTGCCCCCTTTAAGCCCCGCACCTACTGTCGCTGCCGATGAAACCGGAGTTTGCAATGCGCTTTGAAGGAACGGCGGCCTATGTCGCCGACAAGGATCTGATGACGGCGGTGAATGCGGCGATTGCCTTGGAGCGGCCGCTGCTGGTGAAGGGGGAGCCGGGTACCGGCAAGACCGAACTGGCGCGGCAGGTGGCATCTGCGCTTGGTCTCGATCTGATCGAATGGCATGTGAAATCGACGACGCGCGCGCAGCAGGGGCTTTACGAATATGACGCCGTTTCGCGCCTGCGTGACAGCCAGCTTGGCGATGCGCGGTTCAACGACATCTCGAATTACATCAAGCGTGGCAAATTGTGGGAGGCGTTTGCGGCCGGCCGCAAGGTGGTTCTCCTGATCGACGAGATCGACAAGGCGGATATCGAATTCCCGAACGATCTTTTGCAGGAACTCGATCGCAATGAGTTCTTCGTCTACGAAACCGGCCAGACGATCCGCGCGGAAATTCGCCCGATCGTCATCATCACCTCGAACAATGAGAAGGAACTGCCGGACGCATTTCTGCGCCGCTGCTTCTTCCACTATATCCGCTTCCCCGATGTCGAAACCCTGACCAGGATCGTCGAGGTTCACTATCCGGGCATCAAGCAGAACCTCGTACGCGCGGCGCTGACGCAGTTTTACGAAATCCGCGACGTTGCGGGGTTGAAGAAGAAGCCGTCTACATCGGAGGCGTTGGACTGGATCAGGCTGCTGGTGGCGGACGATATCGATCCTGCCGATCTGCGTGCCGATCCGAAAAACGCACTGCCGAAACTGCACGGTGCTTTGTTGAAAAACGAGCAGGACGTGCATCTTTTCGAGCGGCTGGCGTTCATGGCGAGGCGGCAGGGGTAGCAGTTCCCCCTCTCCGTCTCGGCTTCGCCGAGCCACCTCTCCCCCATTTCATGGGGGCGAGGAACCCAAGTTCTGTAGGGTTGCGGCCTCGATGGGTTCCAAGTTCCTCGCCCCGCGTGCGGGGAGAGGTGGCTCGGCGAAGCCGAGACGGAGAGGGGCTATTAAGCGCGGACAACGTTTTTCCAGCTCTGGACCGTTGGTGGCAGCTTCATACTCGGGCAGGCTCGCTCTGAACAATGAAGATCGAAAGCGATAACCATGACCGACCTGATCATCCGCCCCCTCGAACAGTCCGATCACGCCGAATGGCGCAGGCTCTGGACCGCCTATCTCACCTTCTACGAGGCGAGCGTGAGCGAGGAGGTTTATGCCACGACCTGGAAGCGGTTGTTCACCGAAGGTGAGTTCGAGCCGAAGGGTTTCATCGCGTTGCTCGACGGCAAGGCGGTCGGTCTCGTCCATTACCTGTATCACCGCTCCTGCTGGTCGCTGGTGAACAATTGCTATCTGCAGGATCTGTTTGCCGACCGTGAAATTCGCGGCAAGGGCGTGGGTGCGGCACTCATCGAAGCGGTGAGGCAAGAGGCGGGCAAGATCGGCGTGACGAATGTCTACTGGATGACGCACGAGACGAACGATGTTGCCCGCAAGCTCTATGACCGCGTTGCGCGGCGTACCGGCTTTATTGAGTACGACCTGCTGTAGCGACGACGGAGCTGCCGCGATACGTCTTGGCATCCAGCCAGCGGTGCCATTCGTTCTCGTTGCCGTGGAAGACGTTCAGGTCGATCTTGCCCGACACGCCATGTGACAGGCCTGTGCCGGAATATTGCCAGAACACCCATTCCCTGCCGGGATAAACCTTGGACGGGTGTTCGGCCACGGCGCGCAGCCAGAACGGATAGTCGAGGAACGCGCCCCGCAGATTGTCGCGGTAGAAGTCGGGTGCGGTGTAGATGACAGGACGCTGGCCGTAATGACGCTCCAGCTTGTCCATGAAGACCTGCATCTTTTCGCGTATCTTGGCGGGCGACAGGCGGCGCTGGCACTTCGACTCGCCATTATATTCGACGTCGATGACCGGCGGCAGGGCGCCTTCGACCCTGGGCACGTTGCGAATGAACCAGTCGGCCTGCTCTCCGGCGGTGCGGCACCAGTAGAAGAAGTGATAGGCGCCGCGTTTCAGACCGGCCTCGTGCGCGTCGCGCCAGTTCTTTCTGAACATCGGGTCGAGATGGTCGCCGCCATCGGTGGCCTTGATGTAGACGAAATTCGCGCCCTGCGCGCGCAGTTTGGTCCAGTCGATGTTGGCCTGCCAACGCGAGACATCCACGCCATGAACCGCATGATTGCGGGGCGACCTCGCCTTGCCGAAATTGATCGGCTTCGCATCGCGGAAATTATGGGCGTAAACCCTGCTGCGGGTACGTGCGGGGTTGGACGGCACGACCAGCGCGGCCTGCTGCAGTTCGGGCGCCGGCATGGCAAGCGTGCGGGATTCTTTTGCAAGTGCCATTGCTGCGGGCGGCTGCGGGGCAGGGGCTGCCAAGGCATGCGCGGGCAAGGATGCAGTCTGCGCGATAATGTCGCCGACGCTTGCAGGCGGAACGGGCCGCGCCACGGAACTCGTCATCTCTTGCGACGGAGACAGAACTTCGCTGACGCCGGTGCTGGACGTGCAGCCGGTCAAAGCCACGCAGGCAAGCAATATCGCTGAAAAACCCGACAAACGCATAGGCAACCCGCACACAAAAAACAAAAGTGCCGACCAGAAAAACACCGTCGGACCCCACCGCTTTTAATTGCTAACGATAAATTACCAAGAAAAGCTGAATCCTCCTGTTTACCTTACCGGTCGAAATTGCAGCCGCCCCGCGGGCTTGCCTGTCGGGCCGAGGCGAAGCAAAGTGTGCGCCATGTTCATTCCGTTTTTCCTCGAGCTCAAAGCCGCAAAAATTCCCGTCTCGTTGCGGGAATATCTTTCGTTGCTCGAAGGGCTGGAAGCGGGGCTGGTCGATTATGACGTTGAGGGTTTTTATTACCTCGCCCGCGCGGCTTTGGTGAAGGACGAGCGGCATATCGATCGCTTCGATCAGGTGTTTTCGCATGCCTTCAAGGGCGTGGAGGCGGTATCGGGCGAGGGCGGCATCGATGTCGCGAACCTGCCTGAAGAATGGCTGCGGCGGCTGGCCGAAAAGCATTTGAGCGACGAGGAGAAAAAGCTGGTCGAGGCGCTTGGCGGCTTCGAAAAGCTCATGGAGACGCTGAAACAGCGGATGGAAGAGCAGAAGGGGCGTCATCAGGGCGGCTCGAAATGGATCGGCACGGCAGGCACTTCGCCCTTCGGCGCCTATGGCTACAATCCCGAAGGCGTGCGGATCGGGCAGGAGACCAGTCGCCATCGCCGCGCGGTGAAAGTGTGGGACAAGCGGGAGTTCCGCAATTTCGACGATTCCGTCGAGCTTGGTACGCGCAACATCAAGGTCGCGCTAAAGCGCCTGCGCCGCTGGGTGCGCGAGGGCGCAGAAGACGAACTCGACCTGCCGGGTACCATTCACGCCACCGCCGAACATGGCTATCTCGACGTGAAGACGCGGCCGGAACGGCGCAATGCGGTGAAGCTTCTGATGTTCTTCGATGTCGGTGGCTCGATGGATGATCACATCAAGGTGGTCGAAGAATTGTTCTCGGCAGCGCGAACGGAGTTCCGGCAGCTTGAATATTTCTACTTCCACAATTGCCTTTACGAAGGCGTCTGGAAGGACAATCGCCGCCGCCACTCGGAGGTTATCCCGACGCTCGACGTGCTTCACAAATACGGGCAGGACTACAAGGTCATCTTCGTCGGCGACGCTTCGATGAGCCCCTACGAGATCATCCATGCGGGAGGGTCGGTCGAGCACTGGAACCCGGAGCCGGGGGCTTTGTGGTTGCAGCGTGCACTTGCGCAATGGCCGAATGCGGCATGGATCAATCCGGTGATCCAGAAGCACTGGGGCTACACGCATTCGATTGCGCTGATCGAAAAGATATTTGCGGAGCGCATGTTTCCATTGACGCTGGCGGGGCTTGAGGCGGCGACGAAGGAACTTTCGAGGAAGCATTGAGATGGTGCGTCCTTCGAGGCTCGTTTCACTCGCACCTCAGGATGAGGGAGGTAGTGATTTTCAGGAGTTAAACTTCTGAGATTTCGCTTCAAAACAACCCACTTCCCTCATCCTGAGGTGCGAGCGTAAGCGAGCCTCGAAGGACGCACCAAAGCGCTAACGCTTCTCATGCTGAGCTTGTCGAAGCACGCAGGACACATTTCACCATCGCCACGCCCGCTTTCGCGTCTGGCCATTGTCAAAGAACCGGGAAGCGGGGCGCTTGGCCGTGCCTTCCTAGTGTAAGTAATTATGTGGCGCGACGTCCGCACCCCGCCGGTGTCTGCTACCCAGTCGGTCGGGCACAATGTTTCCTGCATTCAATAGTGCAGGCAAACATCGCGGTTTCTCCGCACGCTTTGGGATGTTTCATCGGCAGGGTTTGTCACTTCCTGCCATGAACGCATCTTCGACGCGCCGACCTGTCGGATGCCCTCGGAACTCACGACTACCGCAGCCGCAAGTGGGAGGTCACCGCTGTCTGAACCGATACCCGGTGCGCACCGGCTTCCCGCTCAGACAGTGGGGGAATGATAGGAGCGTGGAAAAGGGGGTGAATAAAAAACATGAAATTGGTGGTTTTTATTCACGCGGCAAGCGGCATTGCCGTGCGTGCTTCAACAGGCTCAGCATGAGGGAGGTGGGCTCAGGATAAGGGAGGTTGGGGCATGACATTTATGATGGCGTCATCCAGGATAGCCATTTTCCGCTTCGCTCCAAACGGCTTCCGGGATGACGCGGTCTTAATGTCGTTGCAAAGGTGCGAACGCGGTGAGCCTCGAAGGACGCACTTGGTTGGAGTGGCTTTCGGCCTTACATTAGGATGAAACAAGATTTGGACTGGAGACGGCCTCATGGACACCCACACTTTTCCCGTTACCCGTACCGATGCCGAGTGGCGCGAGCGTCTGTCGGCGGAGCAATATGCGGTCATGCGCGGGCATGGCACGGAGCGTCCGGGTAGCTGTGCGCTGCTTTACGAAAAGCGCCCGGGCACGTTTACGTGTGCTGGCTGCGACCAGCCATTGTTCGAATCGACGCTGAAATTCGAAAGCGGCACCGGTTGGCCGAGCTTTAACGATCCGGTGGAAGGCTCAGTCGAAACGACCGTCGACCGTAGCTACGGAATGGTGCGCACGGAATGTCATTGCGCGACCTGCGGGAGCCATTTGGGACACGTCTTCGAAGACGGCCCGCCGCCGACGGGCCTGCGCTATTGCATCAATGGCGTGGCGTTGAATTTCGAGCCTGCTTGAGGAGAGCGGTTCAGTTTTATATAGAACCGCTGGCGGGACAGCGCCCCCTCTGTCCTGCCGGACATCTCCCCCACAAGTGGGGAGATTACCTTGCCATTTAAAGCGCGGCACCAATTGCTGACGTTGCAGAATGAAGAGACAGAGCGTTGTGTCAGCCAATCTCCCCACCTGTGGGGGTGAGGAATGGTCCGCGGAGCGGACGAAAAGCCAACGATTTGGCTTTTCGAATGACGAACGCCCGGAGCCATAGCGAAGGGCAGGGTCCAAAAGGACAGAGGGGCGCGCCTCGTGATTCCATCTAAGTAGGAACCGCCCTGGGCAGGGTCATCCCTGAATAATGTGACGCGAAGCGGAGCATAGCCCGCTTCGCTACGCTTCAGCAGGCTTCCGGAATGACGCTGATGTTCAATCGGCCTTGCGCTTGGGCTTTTTGGGCTTCGCACCATCCGGTTTTGCGAATTTCGGCTTGCCGGGCTTTTTTGCCCAAGGCTTGGAATCCGGCCGATCGGAGCCGCGGTGTTCAGCGGCTGCGGGCTTCTTTGCGAAATCTTCTCTAGGGGCGCGGCTTTCGAATTTCTTGGCCGGGTATGGAGCTTTCTGGCTGAGATCGGGCATGCCTTCCAGACGCGTTACGCGAATCTGGTTTTCGAGCATTTTCTTAGGGCCGATGGCAGCCATGAACTGATCGGCGGTGCCTGCAGCGATTTCAACGAATGTCGCTTCCTGCTGCATCTTGATCGCGCCGATTTCGCGCTTGGTGATCTGGCCGGCGCGGCAAAGCATAGGCAGCAGCCAACGCGGCTCGGCGTTCTGTTTGCGCCCGACCGAGAGAGAGAACCAGACGCTGTCGCCGAACTCGTCGCGCGGATGGTTCTTGCGCGGCTCAGGTGCCGAAGCTGCGACTTCGATGAGGTCTTCCGGCGCTGACCGACCGGCGCGTGCCTGGCGCACGAAGGCGGCGGCGATCTGTTCCGGGCCATGCTGCGACAGCAATTCCTGAACGAATGCGCGCTCATCGTCACTCAACGGTTCGGTCAACGATGTGTCGGCCAGAATGCGTTCGTCGTCGCGGCGCGTTACTTCGTCGGCGGAAGGCGGGCGCGCCCAGGTAGCATCGATTCGCGCGCTTTGCAGCAGGCGCTCCGTGCGCCGGCGTCCGCTGTGCGGGACGACCAGAACGCTGACGCCCTTGCGGCCCGCACGGCCCGTACGTCCGCTTCTGTGAAGCAGGGTTTCCGGGTTGGTCGGCAGATCGGCATGGATGACGAGTTCGAGATTGGGCAGATCGATGCCGCGTGCAGCGACGTCGGTGGCGATACAGACGCGGGCGCGCCCGTCGCGCATCGACTGAAGCGCGTGGCTGCGCTCGTTCTGGCTCAGCTCGCCGGAAAGGGCGACGACGGTGAAGCCGCGATTGTTGAAGCGCGCGGTCATGTGGTTGACGGCAGCACGCGTGTTGCAGAACACGATGGCGTTCTTGGCTTCATAGAAGCGAAGGACGTTGATGATGGCGTTTTCGCGATCGCTGCCGGCAACGGTCAAGGCGCGATATTCGATATCGACATGCTGCTTCTGTTCGGCAGAGGTGCTGATGCGCACGGCGTCGCGCTGGTAGTTTTTCGCGAGATTGGCGATGGTGCGCGGCACTGTCGCAGAAAACATCAGCGTGCGGCGCTCTGCCGGTGCTGCGTCCAGAATGAATTCGAGATCTTCGCGGAAGCCGAGGTCGAGCATTTCGTCGGCCTCGTCGAGCACGACGGCGCGCAGCGACGACATATCGAGCGCATGGCGGGTGATGTGGTCGCGAAGACGGCCGGGCGTGCCGACGACGATCTGCGCGCCGCGCTCGAGCGTGCGGCGCTCGCTGCGCATATCCATGCCGCCGACGCAGGATGCGATGATCGCGCCGGTCGGTTCAAAAAGCCATTCCAGCTCGCGCTTCACCTGCAAGGCCAGTTCGCGCGTGGGTGCTACGGCCAGCGCCAGCGGCGCACCGGCTTGCTTGAAGCGGGCTTCGGAGCCGAGCAAGGTGGGCGCCAATGCGATGCCGAAGGCAACTGTTTTGCCGGAGCCTGTCTGTGCAGACACCAGGAGGTCCGAATCCCGCGTTTCGGGATCGAGCATGGCCTTTTGGACCGGCGTCAGGTCTGAATAGCCGCGCTTGTTCAACGCCTCGCGCAGGGCCGGGTGGATGGCTTCTAACTCTGTCATCGTGATCTTTCGAAACTGTGTTCGTGCAGCCGTCCGGGCCGTACATCATGCAGGCGCATGTCGCGCCAAAGCGCCGACGGGCCATTCCATTTGGGCCTGTCGTACGTTGCTCCGACGCATTTGTATAGTGAGTGTATGCCGCAGCCTTAGCTTTAGCGCACCTGAAAACGCATAGATAGCGGCTTTTGGCGTCAAATAATCGACCGGCCCTGCCGTCTGGGTGCCGAGGGCCGGTCCTGATGTTCAGTGAGCGAATGCCTTGCGGCGCTGCCAATGCGTGAACAGCCAGTCGAGTGTGAGCATCACGATCAATGATACGCCGACCAGCGGAAACAGGATGCCGCCGACGATGAGAATGGCGATCAGGCCTCTGAATACGCGTTTGTCCGAGGGAAGCGGAGGCACGCCCAGCGAACCTGCAGGCCGTCTTTTCCACCACATCATGCCCGCCGATACCGCAAGGAGAACGATGGCCATGCACACGACAAGCAGGAATAGCTGATTTGCCAGCCCGAACTGCTGTCCGAGATGAACGTTGATGCCGAATTCCAGCCATTTGCCGAGCGGGCCATAATCCGCGTAGGACATATCGATCAGCGGCTTGCCGCTATATTGGTCGAGATGGACCACACGCTGCTGCGACAAATCATCTGGATAGACGGAGCCGGTGAATACGCCGTTCGGTGTGGCGGGGATGTTGACGGCATAGCCTCTGTGCAGGCCCATATTGTCGAATGTAGCGACCGCCGCATCGAGACCGATCGGCTCGCTTCCGGCATGGGCGTGGTGCGATTCTGGAACCTGCGCCTGCTCGAGCGACCAGCTTGTCGGGGCGATATGGTTCAGATGCTCATCCGACATCGGAACGGCGACACGCACGCCTGCCGGGTATCCGAAATTGTTGCCGTTTGCCCATTCATTGACCTTCCCGCCCCATATGTTGGACCAGGGCATACCGGTGATGGCGAGGAAAACGATGAAGAAGCCGACGAAGGCACCCGTCACGGCATGGGTGTCTCTCCAGAAGACGCGGCGTTTCGGAGTGCCGCGCACTGAAACGACACCGCCGGTCTGGCGGCGCGGCCACCAGAGATAAATGCCGGTTCCAACGAGTAGGATCGACCATCCGGCGGCTATCTCGATGAAGCTGCGCGCGACCGTTCCGAAATACTTCAGGCTGTGCAGATAGCGGACAGTCCACATCACCGTTCCGCGATCGCTCAGGGAACCGAGCACTTCGCCGGAATAAGGATCGAGATAGACGGCGAGGCGTTCGCCGGCTTCGGTTCTGACCGTAACTTCCGTGGACACATTGGGCGTGGCCGGGTCGGTGTATTTGACCGCCGTTCCTGGATATTGCGCAAGGGCGGCTGCGACCAGTGCGGAGGGCTGCTGTTTTCCTATTCCTTCCTGAACCTCGACCGTCTTCAAATCTGCGTGGATCAGCGCGTCGATCTCGTTGTGAAAGAGATAAAGCGCCCCGGTGACTGCGAGGATGATGAGGAATGGAAGCACCAGAAGACCGGCATAAAAATGCCATCGCCAGACGGCGCGGTAAATGTCGGACGAAGCTGTCTGCGTGCGTGACAGATCGCCCGGCTGTTCGTGGACGGTAGCTGACATTGTGGTTTCTCCGGCAGGTTTTTCGAACCTGCGAAATGCAATTGATTTTCGTGAACAGCGCCTGATGCGAATTGCAATGTGGCCGCGACTTGCGTGCGGACACGATGAGTTCAGCAGATAGCGGAAGGCGCGATAAGCGGAATGCCGGTCAGGCTGTCAGCGGCGGAGCCCGCGGATTGCCCGGCTTGTGTTCGACGGCCGGGAGATGATCGACGGGCTGACGGTTGGCGGCTGCTTCCGTGACAATGGGAGCATGGAACGTCTGCACCGTTTCATCGGGCGGCGTGCCGAGCGCCTGCGTGAACATGCTGCATCCGATGACGCAGCAATTCGGCATCTTCGCCTGATCGCCCGCATCAGTGCCGGATTGATCGACGCTGGTGATGCATAGCGGATTGCCGAATGCATCGAGCATTGCGCGTTCGGACTGAGCGCCGAGCGCGAGAGCACCTGTCACCGATTGAAGGACGAGCAGATAGGCTGCGGCAAGCGCCACCCAAAAGCTCAATCGCTTCTTTCGAAAATTCACGAATATAATTCCCCTCGGAAAATGCTCATTATCAGCTTCCGAGCCGAACGAAAATCAGGAAATCGAACCCTGCGACATTCCGGGTATGGCTGCGAGATGAATGAAATAAAGATATAACGATTTCCTTATGTGACTTGACTGCTCCGCATGCAAAGGGCATGTTGCTTGCATCGTGGTTCTCTGGAATTCGCATCCGGAGCTAAGAGGGAATACGGTTCGACGCCTTTTGGTGTTTATGCCGAAGCTGCCCCCGCAACTGTATGTGGTGAGTTTCTGTTCAATCAGGCCACTGGAACGCGAATGTTCCGGGAAGGCAGAACGGAGACGGTGACCCGCAAGCCAGGAGACCTGCCGCGATAGATAACGTCCACGGGCGGGGTGTCCCGGTGTGCCGCTTTCGCGAAACGGTGCCTTCCGTTCGTATCGCGATCGTGACCGCCAGTGCCTTGCCCATATCAATCGGGGTAAGGAAAATGACCATCACCACCGCAAATCTCGGATTTCCGCGCATAGGCGCGCGGCGTGAACTCAAATTCGCGCTCGAAAGCTATTGGGCCGGAAAATCCGATGAGGCTGCATTGCAGGCAGTTGCAAAGGCACTGCGCGCGAAAAACTGGAAAACACAGCAGGAGAAGGGAATAGAAGTCATCCCTTCCAATGATTTCTCTCTCTATGACCATGTGCTGGACACTGCGGTCATGGTTGGGGCCATTCCGTCCGCCTATGGCTGGAAAAATGGGCCGGTCGACCTGGACACCTATTTCGCGATGGCGCGCGGAAGCGAGGGTAGAGGTCATGCCGCTTGCGGTCATGCCGAACATGGTCGAGGCGCACCGGCTCTCGAAATGACCAAATGGTTCGATACGAATTATCATTACATGGTTCCGGAATTGCATGCCGGTCAGACCTTCGAGCTGACCGCCAATCGGCCGCTGGAGGCGTTTCTGGAGGCGAAAGCGTTGGGCATCGTCACCCGTCCGGTGATCCTTGGACCCGTGACGTTTCTCAAACTCGGCAAGGCGACGACGGAAGATTTCGAACCGCTGTCGCTGCTGGACCGGCTGCTGCCCGTCTATGCGCGAATCCTTGCCGAACTGCGTGCCGCCGGGGTCGAATGGGTGCAGATCGATGAACCCTGTCTCGTCCTCGATCTCGATGATGCAGAACGCAAAGCGCTGGTTCATGCCTATACGGCGCTGGGCGCTCTTGTCCCCGATCTGAAAATCATGCTCGCAACCTATTTCGGAGACATAGGCGACAATCTGGCGACCGCCTTGAAGCTTCCGGTTGCGGGTCTGCATGTCGATCTCGTGCGGGCACCGCAGCAGGTGGACGTACTTATAGAGCAAGCACCGGTAGACCTTGTCCTCTCGCTGGGCATTATTGATGGACGCAATATCTGGCGTTCCGATCTCGCCGGACTGTACAAATCTGTAAAGCGTGTCGTTGAGGCCTGCGGATCAGACAAGGTGCAGATCGCGCCGTCCTGCTCGCTGCTGCATGTGCCGATCGATCTTGAACTCGAAACGGCGCTGGACGAGGAACTCGTCACCTGGCTGGCTTTTGCGGTGCAGAAGCTCGACGAAATCGGTTCGATCGCCAAAGCGTTCGACGCGGGTGAGCCGGGTCGGCTTTTTTCCAAATCCGATGCGGCGGCAAATGCGCGCCTGACTTCCGTCAGGGTGCACGATCCTCTGGTGACGGGTCGTCTCGCGCAGATCGATGGCTCCGCCACACAACGGAAAACCGCATTTCATCGACGCAAGATCGTCCAGCATAACAAGCTCAGGCTGCCGGTTTTCCCCACTACGACAATAGGCTCGTTTCCGCAGACCCCAGAGGTTCGCAAGGCCCGGTCGCAGCACGCCAAGGGAGAACTGAGCTATCTCGATTACATCGCCTTTGTTGAAAGCGAGACTGAGAGAGCGATACGCTGGCAGGAGGAAATCGGGCTCGATGTGCTGGTGCACGGCGAATTCGAGCGCAACGACATGGTGCAGTATTTCGGCGAACAGCTTTCCGGCTTCGCCTTTACCCGGCACGCATGGGTGCAGAGCTACGGCTCGCGATGTGTTCGTCCGCCGATCATCTACGGCGATGTATCTCGCCCGAATCCGATGACGGTTTCCTGGTGGAAATATGCCCAGTCGCTAACCTCGAAAGTGGTCAAGGGCATGCTCACCGGGCCGGTGACGATCCTCAACTGGTCTTTTGTCCGCAACGATCTGCCGCCAGAGACGGTGTGCAGCCAGATCGCGCTTGCCATTCGAGACGAGGTTCACGACCTCGAAGAGGCGGGTGCTGCGATGATCCAGATCGATGAGGCGGCCCTGCGTGAAGGCTTGCCGCTGCGCAAAGCGGAATGGCAGGCCTATCTCGACTGGGCGGTGGGAAGCTTCCGGCTTTGCTCTTCGGGCGTGTCGGATGAAACCCAGATACACACCCATATGTGCTATTCGGAATTCAACGACATCATGCCTGCGATCGCCGCGATGGATGCCGATGTCATCTCGATCGAGACATCGCGTTCAAAGATGGAATTGTTGTCGGCCTTTGCGAGCACGGCATATCCCAACGAGATCGGACCGGGCGTCTACGACATCCATTCGCCGCGGGTGCCTGAAGTTGCCGAAATCGTCGATCTGCTCGAAAAGGCAACGGAAAGCCTGCAGCCCCAGCAGCTCTGGGTAAATCCCGATTGCGGTCTGAAGACACGCAAATGGGACGAGGTAAAACCGGCATTGGTCAATATGGTCGCCGCCGCAAGGCAACTTCGCGACCGCGCCGGAGCCGAGAGCAAGGTTCTCCAGAGCGCATGACAAAATCGGAAATCATTGAAGAAGCGCCGGGAGAAATCCCGGCGTTGAGCCGTTTGATCGACATTGTCTTGCCCAGTGACACGAACCATCACGGTACGCTGTTTGGCGGTGCCAGTTTTGCGCTGATGGACCGCATAGCCTTCATCGCGGCAACGCGTCACGGCAGGGTGCCATTCGTAACGGCGTCCTGCGACCGCGTCGATTTCCGCACGCCGGCACATGTCGGGGACCTTGTAGAACTGACCGCCCGCCCGACGCGGGTGGGGCGAAAATCGATGGTCATCGAAGTCGATATGGTCGCGGAAAATCTGGTCGGAGGCGAACGGCATCTTTGCACGCGCGGCTGCTTCACCATGGTCGCAGTGCCTGAAGACAAGACTGCCGGATGGCAGTTGCCGCCGATCCAAATGCCGGATGACTCCGTCGATGACGATACTTTGAGGATGACGGATATTGTCTTTGCCGATCAAGCCAACAGTTTTGGCAAAATGTTCGGCGGCGAAGCGCTTGCCCAAATGACCAAAGCTGCCTTCGTCGCGGCCAGCCGTTACAGCAGGCAGATGACGGTTCTGGCATCGTCCGAAAAGATCGATTTCAAATCACCGATCCCGGTCGGCGCGATTATCGATGTCTTCGCCAGGATCGTTTCCGTCGGGCGGACATCCATGCGGATAGAAACGGAACTATGGTCGGAAATCCTTAACACCGGGGAGCCCCGCCTGACGGCAGTGGGGATTTTTATCATGGTCGCTGTTGATAAAAATCACCGTCCCTTGCAATTGCCGGCATAAGACGAGTATAGCCCCATCATAGGCGTTGACGAGAATTTAACCTCGTCTACTATATCTAGTGTTCGAGGTTCTTTCGATTCGCAAGGATCGGAAGCTAAGACGGGAATACGGTGAGCGGTTGCCAATTGGCTGCCGCAATGCCGGAGCTGCCCCCGCAACTGTAAGCGGCGAGCGGTCATTCACGAAAGCCACTGAAGCGGCGTGCTTCGGGAAGGTGAGAATGATTGCTGCGACCCGCGAGCCAGGAGACCTGCCTCGATCGAGAACGTCCACGGGCGGGGTGCCCGGAAGGTCGCGATGCATTTTGCGGAAATGATCCCGCTTGTGCCGCTTCCCCCAAACTCCGCCATGAGCAACTTCGGGGTGAAGACTATGTCGAAATTTTTAAGCACGCGTAGACGCGAGTAACCGGGCAGATCATGCCCGGCTTAACGCACGTCTCTTTGAAAGAGACTGCGAGGGTCCGGGCGGCCTGCAAGGCGACAACAGAGCGCACAATCAGAATTTGAACCTTCGAACGGGCATCGGCGGATGCGCGATCGATTTCCTATGCCTTTTTGAAAACAACGAGGAAGCCATGAACATCACGGTCTACAGCAAGCCTGCCTGCGTCCAGTGCACCGCAACGACACGCGCGCTCGATCGCCAGGGCATCGAATATGACATCGTCGATGTCTCCGCAGATGCAGCAGCCTTCGATCTGGTGCAGGGACTTGGCTATCGTCAGGTGCCGGTGGTGATTGCCGGAGAGCAGCATTGGGCAGGCTTCCGGCCGGATATGATCAGCTCGCTCTCCTGATCGAAGAAACGGCGATGGGCGATATCGTTTATTTTTCCAGCCGGTCGGAAAACACCCATCGCTTTGTCGCAAAGCTGGGCATGTGTGCCGCGCGCATACCGATAAGCCCAGCCGACGAACTCAACGTCGATCGTCCCTTCGTTCTCGTCCTGCCGACCTATAGCGGGGCGGGCGGCAAGGGAGCCGTTCCAAAACAGGTGATCCGCTTTCTCAATGACGCGGAAAACAGATCGAATATTCGCGGCGTGATCGCCGCGGGAAACAGCAACTTCGGTGCGACCTACGGGCTCGCGGGCAAGATCGTCTCCACCAAGTGCCAGGTGCCTTACCTCTACAGGTTCGAGCTTCTGGGCACGGCGGAAGACGTCGCCAATGTCAGACATGGATTGGAACGATTTTGGAAACGGCAAGCACTCTCCTGACGCGCGATGCGGACGAAAAGCCGCTCAACGATTTCCCGCTTCCGAGCGGCGACCGGCCTGCAAAAAAGGCCGAGACGGCGCTCGATTATCATGCGCTGAACGCCATGCTGAACCTCTATGACGAGGAGGGGCGCATTCAGCTCGACAAGGACAGGCTGGCGGCGCGTCAATATTTCCTCCAGCACGTCAATCAGAACACGGTGTTCTTTCACAATCTGCGGGAGAAACTCGATTATCTGGTGACGGAGAGCTATTACGAGCGCGAGGTTCTCGACCAGTATTCCTTCAATTTCGTGCGCGATCTGTTCGATCACGCTTATGCGAAGAAATTCCGCTTCCCGACCTTTCTCGGTGCCTTCAAATATTACACCAGCTACACGCTGAAGACCTTCGACGGAAAGCGCTATCTGGAGCGCTATGAGGACCGTGTGTGCATGGTCGCGCTGGCGCTTGCGCGCGGCGACGAGCAGCTTGCCCGCGATATGGTCGACGAGATCATTTCCGGCCGTTTCCAGCCTGCGACGCCGACATTTCTCAATGCGGGCAAAAAGCAGCGCGGCGAGCTTGTCTCCTGCTTCCTGATGCGCGTCGAGGACAATATGGAGTCCATCGGGCGCTCCATCAATTCGGCTTTGCAGCTTTCGAAGCGCGGCGGCGGCGTGGCCCTTTCGCTCACCAATATTCGCGAGGCAGGCGCGCCGATCAAGCATATCGAGAACCAGTCGTCCGGCATCATTCCGGTGATGAAGCTGCTGGAAGACGCATTTTCCTATGCCAACCAGCTTGGCGCGCGGCAGGGCGCTGGCGCGGTTTATCTCAACGCGCACCATCCCGACATTATGCGCTTTCTCGACACCAAGCGCGAAAACGCCGACGAGAAAATCCGCATCAAGACATTGTCGCTCGGCGTGGTCGTGCCGGACATCACCTTTGAACTGGCGAAGAACAATGAGGATATGTACCTGTTCTCGCCATATGATGTGGAGCGCGTCTACGGCGTGCCCTTCACCGAGATTTCGGTGAGCGAAAAATATCGCGAGATGGCGGATGATTCCCGCATCTCCAAGAAGAAGATCAAGGCGCGCGATTTCTTTCAGGTGCTGGCCGAAATCCAGTTCGAGAGCGGCTACCCCTACATCATGTTCGAAGACACGGTGAACAAGGCGAACCCGATCGCCGGGCGCATCACCATGAGCAATCTCTGCTCGGAAATCCTCCAGGTGAGCGAGGCCAGCGAATATAATGACGACCTTTCCTACAGCCGTCTCGGCAAGGATATTTCCTGCAATCTCGGCTCGCTGAACATCGCCTCCGCAATGGATTCGCCCGACTTTGGAAAGACCATCGAGACCTCGATCCGCGCGCTGACGGCCGTCTCCGAAATGAGCCATATCTCGTCGGTGCCTTCGATCGAGAAGGGCAATGACGAAAGCCACGCAATCGGTCTCGGCCAGATGAATCTGCACGGCTATCTCGCCCGCGAACGCATATTCTACGGTTCCGAAGAAGGCGTCGATTTCACCAACATCTATTTCTACACCGTGACCTATCACGCCATTCGCGCGTCGAACCGGCTGGCAGTCGAACGAGGTACAAGCTTCAAGAATTTCGAGAATTCGAAATATGCGTCCGGCGAATATTTCGACAAATACACCGAGAATGAATGGCTGCCTGCGACCGACAGGGTAAAGGCGCTGTTCGAAACGTCCGGCATTCACATTCCGACGCAGGAAGACTGGCTGGCGTTGAAGGAGGCCGTGATGGCGTCCGGTCTCTACAATCAGAACCTGCAGGCGGTGCCGCCGACTGGATCGATCTCCTACATCAACCACTCGACCTCATCTATCCACCCGATCGTCTCGAAAATCGAAATCCGCAAGGAGGGCAAGATCGGCCGCGTCTACTATCCGGCTGCCTTCATGACGAATGACAATCTCGATTATTATCAGGACGCTTACGAGATCGGGCCGGAGAAGATCATCGACACCTATGCGGCGGCCACCCAGCATGTCGATCAGGGGCTCTCGCTGACACTGTTCTTCCGCGATACGGCCACGACGCGCGACATCAACCGCGCGCAGATCTACGCGTGGAAGAAGGGCATCAAGACCATCTACTACATCCGCCTGCGCCAGATGGCACTTGAAGGAACGCAGGTCGAAGGCTGCGTGTCCTGTGCGCTCTAAAAGATTGTCAAAGGACAAGCCCATGAACATGCAATTCAAGCCGGCCGCGCGCATTCGCGCCATCAACTGGAACCGCATCGAGGACGATAAGGATCTCGAGGTCTGGAACCGTTTGACGGGGAATTTCTGGCTTCCCGAAAAGGTGCCGCTGTCGAATGATATTCCTTCCTGGGCAGCGCTGAAGTCTGAGGAACAGCAACTGACGATCCGTGTTTTTACGGGCCTGACCCTGCTCGACACCATCCAGAACGGCGTGGGCTCCGTGCGGCTGATGGAGGATTCCGTGACGCAGCACGAGGAGGCGGTGCTATCCAACATCTCCTTCATGGAGGCCGTGCATGCGCGTTCCTATTCCTCGATCTTCTCGACGCTCTGCTCCACGCCGGATGTGGACGACGCCTATCGCTGGTCGGAGGAAAACGAATTCCTGCAGAAAAAGTCGGCGCTGATCATGAAGGAATATGACAGCGGCGATCCCTTGAAGAAGAAGGTCGCCTCGGTCTTTCTCGAAAGCTTCCTGTTCTATTCCGGCTTCTATCTGCCGATGTACTGGTCGAGCCGCGCCCGACTCACCAACACGGCCGACATGATCCGCCTCATCATCCGCGACGAGGCCGTTCACGGCTATTACATCGGCTATAAATTCCAGCGCGGACTGGAGCGGTTGAGCGCTGATCAAAAGCAGGAAATCAAGGATTTCGCCTTCGACCTGATGCTCGAACTTTACGACAATGAGGTGAGATATACCGAGGCGCTTTATGACGGTGTCGGGCTGACTGAAGACGTCAAGAAATTCCTCCACTACAACGCCAACAAGGCGCTGATGAACCTTGGCTATGAGGCGCTGTTTCCGGCTGAAGCCTGCAAGGTCAACCCGGCAATTCTGTCGGCGCTTTCACCGAATGCAGATGAAAACCACGACTTCTTTTCGGGGTCGGGCTCTTCCTATGTCATTGGGAAGGCCGTTGCGACGGAAGACGAGGACTGGGATTTTTAAACACAAGTTTGCTGAGGCAGGATCGATGATCCTGCCTCAGCAAACGCGGTGAAATATGGAAAGCTTACAACTCGAACAATCTATCGAGTTAAACGATCATTCCATGCCGAGGGCGGATTTGTAGAGGTCGAGCATCGCCTCTTCTTCCTGGCGCTCTGCCTGGTCCTTCTTGCGAAGGCGGATGATGGTGCGCACGGCTTTGGTATCGAAGCCCGTGCCCTTCATCTCGGCATAGACGTCCTTGATGTCGTCGGCGAGGCTTTGCTTTTCTTCTTCGAGACGCTCGATGCGTTCGATGAAGGCGCGCAATTGGCCGGCGGCAACGGTTTGGCTGGTTTCGGTGATTTCGTCGGCCATGGATGATCTCCGCAAGATTGGTGCCGCGACTCGGACGGCTCTGGGCTGGCGGGTTCGATGCCTCAGCGCGGCGGCAGGGTCAAGGGAGTTTCGCTTTAATGATCCTTCGGGCGTCGCGCCTCGAACTCGGCCAGCTTCTGGCCAGGCGCTTCTGTCTGGTGCTTTGCCTGCCATTCGGCATAGGGCATGCCGTAGACGATTTCGCGCGACTGATCCTTCGAAAGCTCGACGCCTTCGGCTTCGGCCGCCTCGCGATACCAGTTGGACAGGCAGTTGCGGCAAAAGCCCGCGAGGTTCATCAGATCGATGTTCTGAACATCGGTGCGCTGGCGCAGATGTTCGACCAGACGCCGGAAGGCGGCGGCCTCGAAGTCGCGTTGCTGTTCGTCCGTCAATCCTGACATGATAATCTCCGATTTCTAATCAGACAGGCCCTGTGCGCGAGCCGAACTGCTGTACCTTGGCTATATCGGGTCGCGTGTTGATCGCGTCAACGATGGGGGCCAGACGTTGTGCCCAGGAAATCGCGCCTTTTTCATCGCCGATCAAATCCTGCCGGATTTCGATCAACGCGTGGGCATAACCATTGACGATGCAGTGCTTGAACATGGTGTCGCCGCGCAGTGCGCCGTCATAAGGTTCGTTGTCGCCGACGGTCAGCGTCGGATCGGCAGCCAGCATTTCGATCAGCGGCCATGCGACGCGGTGGTCCATGTCCCACAAGACACCTGCCTCCCACGGACGGGCGCGGCCCTGCATGGTCGGCGTGAAGGAATGGACGGACAGAACGAAGGGCGCGCGGCCCGAAGCTTCCGCGACGGATGCAATCATCGCGCCGACCGCATCGTGATAAGGCCTGTAGAAGCGCTCCAGGCGTCGTTCGCGCTCTTCTTCCGTCATCGGAAAATTGCCGGAAATGACGGTGCCATCGTAAAGCTGGCGGATGAGGGTAGGGTCGTCCTCACCGCGGTTGGGATCGATTAAAAGGCGTGAGAAATTGGCGAGCAGGGCAGGAGCGCCGAGCATACTTGCCAGTTCGCGTGTCACGGTTTCGACGCCGATGTCATAGGCGATATGGCGGTCGAACTCGCTGGCATCGAGACCGAGAGTGCCGTATTCCTCCGGCAGGTCGCGCCTTGCGTGGTCTGCGAGAATCACGATGCCGCGCTTGCGGTCTCCCTGGACGATGTCGAAAGGCGTGAAGATTGCGGATCGCGTCATGAAACGGTCGTCCTGATTTTTTTGCCCGGAATTTTTGCCAAGTCGCCACAGTAGCGGTTGCGGGCACATGTGTTATGCCGTTGTTTAGACAATCTTTTGAAAGAAATCATGCAGGGCTTTCGAAAGAAATCATCCGGGGTACGTGGTCTCGCAGGGGAAATCGTCCGAGCCGGGCAACTAAATCGATTTGGATTGCGATTTACCGGCGTTGACATGCGCCGCGACTTTTCCGAAAAGGGGCGAGACAATGCCGTCACAAAGCAACAATAGGGGTTCTGGAATGGGTTTGGCCGCGCGGTCGCGTCTGTTTTCTGCGTCCGCTGCGATGTGTCTGGCTCTCGTCGTTCCGGTTCTCTATGCCTCGCCCGCACATGCCGATTTCCGGGTTTGCAACGCGACGCAGAATCTCGTCGGCGTCGGCATAGGCTATCGTTCGAAATCTGGTTGGATCACCGAGGGCTGGTGGCATGTTGCCGGATCGTCGTGCAAGACGCTGATCGAAGGCCCGTTGTCATCACGCTTTTACTATCTCTATGCAGAAGATGCAGAGCGTGGCGGCCGTTGGGACGGACCGATCAGCATGTGCGTGGCCGAAAAAGAATTCAAGATTGCAGGCGTAACAGACTGCCTGGCGCGGGGCTTCCAGCGCGCCGGATTTCAGGAATACGACACGGGCGAACAGGCAAGCTGGATGGTCCAGTTGACCGATGAGCCGGCAACCGACGGCAGCGCCGCCGTTACGGGAACAAACAACCAATGAGACGCAGCCGCAAGGTCAAGATACTCGCCACACTCGGACCCGCTTCGTCCGACGAAGCAATGATCCGTAAGCTTTTCGATGCGGGAGCCGATGTTTTCCGCATCAATATGAGCCACACGGATCATCCGCTGATGCAGACGCTCGTTGGCCGCATTCGCGCCGTCGAGCGGGATGTGGGGCGCCCTATCGGCATTCTTGCCGACCTTCAGGGGCCGAAGCTGCGTGTCGGGAAATTCGAAAACGGCAAGGAAGATTTGCAGGTCGGGCAGATTTTTACGCTTGATGGCGATTCCACGCCCGGCGATTCGAAGCGTGTTTTCCTGCCGCATCCTGAAATTCTGGCTTCGGTCGAAGTTGGGCATCGCCTTTTGATCGACGATGGCCGTCTGGAACTGCAGGCTGTCGCTTCGGATGGAAAATCGATCACTTGTAAGGTGATTTCCGGTAACAAGATTTCGGACCGCAAAGGCGTCAGCCTGCCGGATACTGATCTGCCGGTTGGTGCACTTACCGAGAAGGATCGTAGAGATCTGGATGCGGTGCTGGCGACGGGGGTCGATTGGGTGGCGCTTTCCTTCGTCCAGCGCCCCGAAGATCTGGCCGAGGCCCGCAAGATCGCGCGCGGACGCGCTGCAATCATGTCGAAGATCGAAAAGCCGCAGGCGGTTGCCCGTCTGGCCGAGATCATCGAGCTTTCGGATGCGCTGATGGTCGCCCGCGGCGATCTTGGCGTCGAAATGCCGCTTGAGTCAGTGCCGGGCATTCAAAAGCAGATCACGCGCGCCGCGCGGCGTGCCGGCAAGCCGGTGGTCGTTGCCACGCAGATGCTGGAATCGATGATCAGCGCGCCGGTGCCGACGCGTGCGGAAGTCTCGGATGTGGCAATCGCCGTGTTCGAAGGCGCGGATGCGATCATGCTTTCCGCAGAGTCGGCTGCGGGCGATTATCCCGTCGAGGCGGTGGCTACCATGAACCGCATCGCCGATAAGGTGGAGCAGGACCCGACCTATCCGGGCATCATCAATGCGCAGCGTTCCGAGCCGGAAGCGACCGGACCGGATGCGATTTCGCTTGCGGCGCGTGAAATAGCCGAAACGTTGAAGCTTGCAGCGATCGTCACCTACACGGCATCCGGCACGACCGGATTGCGTGCAGCGCGCGAGCGGCCGCAGGTGCCGATCATCGCGCTTTCGCCGATCGTGGAGACGGCACGCCGTCTCTCCCTCGTATGGGGCACGCATTGCGTGGTTACGCCCGACGCAAGCGATCTCGACGACATGGTCGATCGCGCATGCCGCATTGCCGCCGAAGAAGGCATCGGCAAGCCCGGCGACCGCATCATCGTGACGGCAGGCGTTCCGTTGCGCACGCCGGGCGCGACCAACATGCTGCGCATCGCATATATTGGCGATGACGGAACAGGCGGCGCGTAAGCATCGCTTTTTAAATTACGCAATTCCGGACGGAAAACCGCTACACGCTTTTCCTGGAATTGCTTCCAACCTATTGCGGCGCTAGCTCTCCGGTCGGCTCATCGAGCCGGCCGCATTCCGCGCCTTCGGCATCATTGGCAATACGTGCTTCCACATCGCCCGCGAGCCTTGCCAGATCGCGCGGCTTGCCGGACACTTTTTCAATCGCTGCGACCACCAGATCGGGGGCAACCCAATCCGATTTGTGGCCGAGATTGTGAACCCATACAAGTTCGGCGCCCGGAATGTCGCGTTCTAGCCCTATCGAGTGGATTCGTGCATAGATGATCGTGTCATGATCGCCGGAAATCACGACTGTCGGTGCCTTGATCTCATGATAGCGCGGTGAATTTGCGGTGGCGTAGTCGTACAGACCGTTCACGTCGATCGCGTTTGCGCGGAAGGCGCTCGGGCGCAGAACCAGTGGTATCTGCGTCTGCTGACTGTAGTTTTCAGGAACATGATTGGGTGCGAAAACACATTTCACTGCGGCATCCATGCGCAATGCGCCTGCGGGGTAGGCGAAGGCCTGCGTGAACAGCCAGCCTGTAATCGGCTTTGCGGCCATGCCGTAATACCAGGATGTCTCGCCGCCCGGCCAGGGGTGTGTCGCGGACGACAGGAACACCAGACCAGCGGTCTTATCTGCGTGGTCGAGTGCGAATGACGTTGCCATCGCACCGCCGAAGGAATGCGCAACGATGATCGCCTTCTCGATGCCGAGCTTGTCCATTAGTTTCGCCAGTGTGGCGGCCTGACCGGCGGGCGTATCGTTGCCGCGGCCTCTTTGCGACCAGCCATGGCCCGGACGATCGAAAAACAGCATGTCCGCGCGGCCTTCCAGACGTTCGCGAAACGCAACGAGCTGGTCGTTCAGATTGGCGCTTGCACCGTGCACGAAAACGATAGGAGGCAGATCGGGATTGGCGGGCGGTGCCACGCGTACATAGTGAATGCGCGCGCCGTCGATGTCGATGAACTCGCCGATAGCCGGAAAACGCCTCTCAATCGACCAGACGCCGATACGCGTGATGCCGAAAAGAATGAAAAGGAGGGCTAAAAGGAAGGCGCAGAGGGCGTAGATCAGGTTCATGAATGAATCTTACGTAGGACAAAAGCGGGCGGTTCACGCATCACGATAAAAATGCGCGCTGTCAGTCATACGTGGATGAAGAGCGATAAGTTTCCGCAGATCGGCGTTTTGCGCGGCTCGGCTCAGATGCGCTCCCCGGCCAGTTCTTCCGAGAGCGTCGAAACCTCGTTCTGAGCGTTGCGCATCATCGGATAGGCGGCAAGCACGCGCTCCCAGGCGTTCAGCGCCAGTTCCTTGTTGCCATTGTCCTTGAGGATGCGCGCCATGCCTGCCAGTGCACCGAAATGGCGCGGTTCTAGCTGAAGTGTGCGGTTTATGTCGGCCATCGCCATGCGTGAATTGTTCATGAAGTAATGGGCGGTCGCGCGCCTGTTCCAGCCTTCCGCATATTCGGGGCGAAGCGTCACGACCTGATCGAGAAAATCGAGCGCGACATCGAATTTGCGCGCATCCATGGCTTTCTTTGCCCACACCATCATCAGGTCGACCGAAGCGCTTCCAGAATGATTCCACGCGTCGGATATGCGCGAAGCGATGCGTTCGGCCGCTTTTTCGTTGCGCTCGCGCTTCAGGCTTTCGAAAAGTGTGTCGAGGCGATTTTCATCCGTCTTCATCTGGACGGGAGCGCCGCTGCTCCGGGCAGGGGCGGCATAGGAAGCGAGAGGTGCCGTCAGAGACAGCAATGTCGCGAGTGAAATAAGCAAAACGTTCCGCATGCGTGGGAATCTATCTCCACGCAGCGAAACGTCAAACTGAATTTGCCGTGATAATGCGCTGCCGGTCGATGCCCGCGTTGCGGGCGTCGAGCATCAGCCCTGGCGGGCTTTGTAGCGAGGCGCGGTCTTGTTGATGATGTAGACGCGGCCCTTGCGGCGAACCAACTGGTTGTCGCGATGGCGGCCCTTGAGTGCCTTGAGCGAGTTCTTGATCTTCATTGGTCTGGCCTGTCGAATGGGCCCGCGAGGGCCGAAATGAAAGACGCGCCTCGAAAGCGCGCCAGAATTGTGTGTGGCTCATAAACGAGGAGGCTTGTCGCTGTCAACCTCGTAACGGCCTGTTTCGTGGAATCAGAGCCGCTTTAGACGGGTAAAATGTCCCATCTTGCGACCGGGCCTCGCTTCGACCTTTCCATAGAGATGAAGGACAACGTCGTTCTCTGCGAGCAGTTCGGCGCTGCGGTCTACATCGTCGCCGATCAGGTTCTCCATCACGCAATCGGAATGCCGCGATCCGCCGTCGAGCGACAGGCCGGCAACGGCGCGAATGTGCTGTTCGAACTGTGAAACGGCGCAAGCCGCTTCCGTCCAGTGGCCGGAATTATGAACGCGAGGGGCGATCTCGTTCACCAGAAGGGTGCCGTCGTTCATCGCGAAGAACTCTACGCCGATCACGCCGACATAGTCGAGCGCGTCGAGGATGGAGAACGCCATGCCGCGTGCAGCGCCCGCCGTGCCGACACCTACGCTGGCCGGAATCGTCGATGAGTGCAGGATGCCATCGCGGTGGACGTTCTCGGCGGGATCGAACGCCGCGTGCGAACCGTCTATGCCGCGCGCGGCGATGATCGAAATTTCGCGCTCGAAGGAGACAAAGGCTTCGAAAATCAGCGGAACGCCGCCCATATCGGCGAAAATGCCGGAGGGATCTTCGGAGAATTCCCGAAATACGCGTTGGCCCTTGCCGTCATAGCCAAGCCTGCGTGTTTTCAGGATTCCGCTGCCGCCGAATTTCTTCAGCGCCTCCACGATATCCCCGTCATTATCCACAGGCAGGAACTCGGCTGTGGAAATCCCGATGCCGTTGAGGAACGACTTTTCGGTGACGCGATCCTGAGAGATTTCCAGCGCACGCGCAGGCGGATAAACGGCCACCTTCTGCGCCAGCGCAATTGCGGCCTCTACCGGCACATTTTCGAATTCATAGGTGACGACATCGCTGGCTTCAGCGAGTTCAGCCAAAGCTTTCTCGTCGTCATAAGCAGCGATGATCTGCCGATTCGTTACCTGCGCTGCCGGGCAATCCGCCTGCGGTTCCAGAACGATCGTGCGATAGCCGAGACGTGCTGCCGCAATGGCCAGCATGCGGCCAAGCTGGCCGCCGCCGATTATTCCGATTGTGGCGCCGGGCGCGAGCGGCGCGGTCACGATGCGTCCGTCGGCTGTTCGGCGACCTTGGCGCTCTGCGCTTCGCGCCAGGCGTCGAGACGCTTGGCCAATTCGTCGTCATAGAGCGCAAGCACGGCTGCTGCCAGAAGTGCTGCGTTTACCGCGCCTGCCTTGCCGATGGCCAAAGTTCCGACCGGGATGCCTGCCGGCATCTGAACGATAGAAAGAAGGGAATCCTGTCCCGACAGCGCCTTGGATTCCACCGGAACGCCGAAAACCGGCAGCGGGGTCATTGCGGCGGTCATGCCGGGAAGGTGGGCTGCACCGCCTGCGCCTGCGATAACGACTTTGTGACCGGCAGCTTTTGCGCCCTTGGCAAAATCATAGAGGCGATCCGGCGTGCGATGCGCGGAAACGATGCGGCTTTCGTGGGAAATGCCCAGCTCTGCAAGCGTGTCGGCGGCGTGGTGCATGGTTGCCCAGTCAGACTGGCTACCCATGATTATGGCGACATCGGCACGTTTTGCTTGCAAATCCTGCATCTCCCGTGAGCGGAACGGTTGGTGGCGGATTAGTCCAAATCAGCTATCCGCGCAAGAATGGGAATGTTTTACGATCAGGCGATGATGTCTGGAATGATGTTGTCTTCCAGAGCCGTGATCTTGTCCTTGAGCGCAAGTTTCTTCTTTTTCATGCGCTGAATTTGCAGCGGGTCACAGCCCATGGCTATCATGGCGTTGATCGCTGCATCGAAATCCGCGTGTTCCTGTTTGGAGCGCGCAAAGTCCAGCCGTGTTTCGGCCTGTTCCTGTTCCGACATTTTAACCGTCTGCAATGTGTCAGCGCTTCCCTGCGCCAATCTGGCGGGCCGGGTGCGGTCGCCCCCGGCGCGTCAGCCCATATCACATTTTGGCGCTTTGAGAAATGCTACCACCAATCGTTCGACATCGCCACAATTCACTGTCAGACTGTCATCGTACCGTCATGGTCCAGACCATCGGTGGACGGCCTCGACGGTGCAAACGTGGAAACCATGAAAGGGAGAGCCAATCATGTCGCTTGCCAACCATCTTGAAGAGCTGCAGAAAAGACACGGTGATATCGAACGCGCGATAAACGACGCCAGAAATCATCCGTCAGTCGATGCACTCACTATCGTCGATCTCAAGCGACGCAAGCTGGCACTCAAGGACGAAATCTCCAAATTGAAGGAATCCCACACTTCCCACTGACTTTGTGGAGGGACGCGCAGGTAAGCTGAATTTGCGCGTTGCCTGCAAGGCATGAGCCGGCAAGACCGGCAACTAATTATGCCGGCCCTGAATTTGAGGCCGGCATAAAAGCCTTGGCTTTTAAAATAATCACAGATTTTCCGAAATGCGCTGCCGGATCGTATCAGGCCGAAGCGCTACCGTTTTCCCAGAATTGATCCAGCCAGATATTGAGGCTCAGGAAGCCCGAATTGTTGACGGCGTAGAAGCGGCGCGTGCCGTCTGCCGTCGCATGGACCAGGCCTGCATCGAGCAGGACTTTAAGATGCTGGGAAACCGCAGGGCGCGAGACGGGCAGGCCGGAGGCCAGTTCGTTGACGGTTTTCGGTCCACGCCGCAACTCTTCAAGGAGATGCCGCCTGTTGGGATCCGCAATGGCCATGAACGCATCGGAAGGGACCATCGCCTTTTGTGGATCAAATCCGCAGCAATCTCAACTGTCTTGTCGAACGCCGCCCTCGTCCGAAGGCGTTCGCGGATCGAGCAGGCCTGCCTGCGGGGTGAGCGAACGTTCGGCGGGAAGCGTCTTGAACGCCTCACGATCCTCGACGGGGATGGGTGCGCGGCGCGTGATGCGCAGCAACGTGTAGCCTGCAAGCGCGAAATGCGCCAAGGCGGTCGCCAGAAACAGGCTCTCAGGCCGCATGCTGCTCATGAGCCATGCGCCGATCACCGGGCCGATCATCGTGCCGAAGCCGTAAAGCAGCAGCAGACCGCCTGAGACTTTGACGAATTCCTCAGGCCGGGCATGATCGTTGGCATGTGCAACGGCCAGCGAATAGAGCGTGTAGGCCAAAGCGCCGTAGCAGGCAGTCATGGCAATGACCGCAACGCCCGATCTCGGCATGGCAAAGAAGATCGCGACGGCGAATATCGCCGATCCAAGCCCGGCCGCGGCCAGAACATAGCGGCGGTCCATCTTGTCGGAGGCGCGCCCGATGGGCATTTGCATGGCAGCGCCCGCGACGACCACGATGCTCATCATGAGCGCAATTTCAGGCGTGGTGATGCCGATGCGTGCGCCATAGACCGCTCCCAGCGTACCCCATGCGCCGTTCGCCACACCGACCAGTATGCACCCGACGAAAGAGACGGGCGAAGTCGCATAAAGTCCTTTCAGGTCCAGGGAAACATCCTGAAGCGGCTGCGGCTGCGCGGCGGAAGATACGGCGGTGGGGATCAGCGACAGGCAGAACAATATGCCTGCGACCATGAACAGCGAGGATGTGCCTACATCGCTTGCCGCGACCATCATCTGGCCAGCCATGATCGAGGCATAGGTCACCATCATGTAGAGGCCGAAGACGGTTCCGCGGTTTTCGTTCGTCGCCTTTTCGTTCAGCCAGCTCTCGATGATCATGAAGCAGCCGGCCATCGCAAAGCCGGTGAAGGCGCGCAAGGCGATCCAGATGAATTCGTTGATCCACAGACCGGTCAAAAGCGCGATGATCGCGGCGGATGCCGCAAACGTTCCGAATGCGCGCACATGGCCCGCCCGCCGGACGAGGCGTGGCGCGAAATAGCAGCCAGCCACGAAACCCGCGGCCCAGGCACTGCCCATGAGGCCGAGCGAGGCGGTGGAAAAGCCCTCTTCCTGCCCGCGCAGCGGCAGGAGCAGGCCATGCAGACCAGAAGCTGCGAGAAGAAAGGCGGTGCCGCGCAAAAGAGAAAGGATGGGTCTGTAGCTTGCGAACATTATGCTTTCCGGGCGGGGGAATCGTTTGTGTCTGCTGTAGATCGGAAACAGCTTCTTTCAGGCTTTTAAACGGCGGTGACTCGGCTACTTCAGTCGAAACAGCGCGTCGGCGGCCTGTTTGGTCGCATCTTTTGATTCGCGTTCCGTTTCGAGCCTGCGGATCTCTGCCTGAAGCAGTTCGATCCGTTCGGTCAATTCGCTTACGGAAAGCAGCGAAAGATCCTGCCCGATTTCATGCGGGCGCACGATTTTTGCCGGGCCATCCTCGAAAATCGCCATTGTCCTCACTCCATCTGGTCGATCCGCTCAAGGCACTACATAGTGCGTCTTTCAATATGTAAATCCCGCCTGTTGATTTGGCGAAACGGGCGTCCTGGTGCAAAAAGCGTTCTCCGCTGATTTGCCCCGCCGGACAAAGGAACCGAAGATCATGACAAAAACGATAAAGCTTCCGCAGAAGATGACGGCGATCGCCATTTCGCAGCCGGGCGGTCCGCGCGTGCTGAAAGCGGAAAAGCGCGATCTTCCGGAAGTGGGGCCGGGCGAAATCCTCATTCGCGTGCGCGCAGCAGGTGTGAATCGCCCTGACGTGCAGCAGCGCAAGGGTGCCTATCCGCCGCCGCCCGGTGCGTCCGATCTGCCGGGTCTTGAAGTTTCCGGCGAAGTGGTCGCGCTCGGTGAGGGTGCCGAGCGCTGGCGGCTGGAAGATACGGTCTGCGCGCTGACACCCGGCGGCGGCTATGCGGAATATGTGAAGGTGCATGCGTCGAACGCGCTGCCGCTGCCGCAAGGTTTCACCTTTACCGAGGCGGCGGCGCTGCCGGAAACATTCTTCACCGTATGGCACAATGTGTTCCAGCGCGGCGGTTTGCAGGAAGGCGAAACGCTGCTTCTGCATGGCGGGTCTTCCGGCATCGGCACGACGGCGATCCAGCTTGCGACGGCACTCGGCTCGCATGTCATCGTGACGGCCGGTTCGCAGGAAAAATGCGATGCCTGCGTGAAGCTTGGTGCAAAGCACGCGATCAATTATCGCGACGAGGATTTTGTGGCCGTGGTCAAGGAGATCACCGACGGTCGCGGTTGCGAGGTCATTCTGGACATGGTCGGCGGCGATTATGTCGCGCGCAACTATTCGGCTGCGGCAATCGACGGCCGCATCGTGCAGATCGCCACGCAGGGCGGCGCTGTTGCCAGTGCCGACTATTCAAAGCTGATGGTGAAGCGCCTGACGCATACCGGCTCGACGCTTCGCCCGCGAACCGTCGAGTTCAAGGCGACGATTGCAGCGGCTCTCGAAGCCAATGCATGGCCGCTTCTCGCCACAAGGCGCATCGCGCCCGTCATGGATATGATCTTTCCGCTCACAGACGCCTGGCGCGCCCATGAGCGAATGGAAGAGGGCGAACATATCGGCAAAATCGTTCTCGACGTCTCCTGAGGCTGCCATATTCAGGTGAGGACGGTCTGCGAATGGCGGATTTCTGCGCTTCCGGTGCTCACGTACCAATGTACGCTGCGCGCCGGTTCTCGAACTCCGTCATTCTCGACACGTCCTGACCTGAATCTCGCAACCTCAAGGCGGTAGCAATGAGAAGTTCAGGCAGCTTTGCCGTCATAGGCGGCTTGAAGGGTTGCGATGTCCAGCTTTACCATCTTGAGCATCGCGTCCATCACGCGCTTGCCCTTTACCCTGTCCGGGTCGCCCATCAGCCGGGCAAGCATGGTCGGCACGATCTGCCAGGGCACATTGTATTTGTCCCGAACCCAGCCGCATTGCTCAGGTCGCCCGCCGCCGTCTATAAACGCATCCCAGAGGCGGTCAATCTCGGCCTGATCGGCACAATCGACGCTAAGCGACATTGCATAAGTATATTCGGAATGCGAACCGCCATTCAGGGCGAGGAATGTCTGGCCGGCGAGCGTGAAATCGATCACCAGCACCGTGCCCTCCTCACCGGCGGGGCTGCCGCTGAAATTTCTCTGGACATGATCGATGTGCGAATCGGGCAGCAGCGATACGTAGAAATTGACAGCTTCCTCTGCGTCGTCCTTGTACCACAGGCAGGGGGAAATCTTGGACAAGGCCATTCTATCAGCCCTCCGCCTTTTCGAACTCGGCGGACGCTGCTGCCATATCCATCCACATCACTTCCCAGATGTGACCGTCCGGGTCTTCGAAGCTGCGGCCATACATGAAGCCGTAATCCTGCGTCGGGGTCGGATCGAGCGCGCCGCCCGCAGCACCGGCCTTTCCGACCAGCTCATCGACGCCTTCGCGGGTGTCGGAAGAAATGCAGATCAGGACTTCGCTGGTGGTCTTGGCATCGGCGATCTTCTTCGTCGTGAACTGCGCGTATTTTTCATGGGTCAGAAGCATCGCATGAATGGTTTCCGAAAAGACGATGCAGGACGCAGTGTCGTCGGAAAACTGATCGTTCTTCGTGGCGCCCAGCGCCTGATAGAAGGCAGTGGAGCGGGGCAGGTCGGCAACCGGCAGGTTGATGAAGATCATTTTAGGCATGGGTTCGTTCCTCTCGTGTTGGTTCGACTTAAAGAACGTTCGAAGAATTGCCGATCCGACATCGCCTTGCAAAATTTTTTTCGGTGATGTGATCCGGGGATATGAAGCGCCGCGGTGCATTCCAGATCGAAGATTTGTTGCGGTTGGGCCAAAACGACGTTATATAGCTCGCGAATTCCCATTTTTCCGGTGGTACCAAACCACCGCCCGCGTTAGGGACGCGGGCGAACAGGAGGATTTTATTTATGGCCAATACGCTTCTGATGCCAAAGGCGACCGCCGTGTGGCTGGTGGACAGCACCGCTCTTTCCTTCGACCAGATCGCGCAGTTCTGCTCGCTGCATCCGCTCGAAGTTAAGGCGATTGCCGATGGCGAATCCGCACAGGGCATCAAGGGCATGGACCCGGTGATGACCGGCCAGCTTAGCCGCGAAGAAATCGCCAAGGGCGAGGCTGACAGCAACCATCGTCTCAAGCTGCTGGACCCCAAGGTCCGCATTCCGGAATCCAAGCGCAAAGGTCCGCGCTACACGCCGCTTTCCAAGCGTCAGGACCGCCCGAACGCCATTCTCTGGCTTGTTCGCAACCACCCTGAGCTGAAGGACGCGCAAATCTCGCGCCTCGTCGGCACTACCAAATCGACGATCGAGCAGATCCGTGAGCGCAAGCACTGGAACGCGGCCAATCTCGCGCCGATGGACCCGGTGACGCTCGGCCTTTGCTCGCAGATCGATCTCGACATCGAAGTGCAGCGCGCTTCCCACGGCAAGGCAGCTCCGGCACCAGCCGGCGATACGCTTCTGCCGGCCGCTCTCACCGAGCGGATCGTGCCGGAAAGCCAGACGCCGCGTCCGCGCGGTGAGGACGACGAACTCGACGCGGATGCGGTTTTCGCCAAGCTTTCGGCGCTGAAGTCGAAGCCGGAAGAAGAAGACGATCAGGAATAGATCGGCCCTGTTTCGGGGCGTCAGCCCTAACCCAATTGTGTAAACCAAGCATATTATAGCGCATTGTCCGCATGTGGCACGGGCAGCGCGGGTTGCTGAAATTATTTCCGTGAAGCATTTTATCTGCCTGACTATCGCAGGACGTCTGTTTGGCGATGTTGCAGATACCGGTCGCCGAACCGATTCAAAATTTGAGGTTTTTGCGACAGAGACGGCCTGTCGCCACGCCGTTGTCCAGGAAGGGAAGAGCTAGATAAGCGGTCGGATCGACGTTGAGAAGGAACTAAAAGGGGGATCGTCCGGCAAGGCCAAGCTATGGTTTGGATTTTTGGCCGGGATGCTGGCCAGCGCTGTGTTGCTGTTAATCGGAGCTCAACTCGCCTTTCTCGTTAAACTGCCGCAGCTATCGATGCTTCTCCGCGACCCGCACGCGATGTGGCTCGTATTCTCCACTTGGCCAGAGATGAGATTTGGGCTGTTCTGCTTTCTTGTCATTCCTACTTATCAAATCATCTCTGGTATGTCCCGAAAAGGACTCAAGCCATTGGGTGTGTTGCGCGCGATTCGCGGTATGAATCGACCGGTAATCGTTGCGGTAATTGGTATTTCGGTCTTCCTCCTGCCTTTGGTTCTAGCGATGCCGTTCGTCTTCCTGGAGTTGGTGGCGCTGCTTTTTTGCGCTGTCCTTGGTTGCCTCTTTTTCATCTGGGCATCCCAGGCCGGCATGCCTCTTCTGGCGCTCTGGATGATCGCTGCGCTAGCATTGGGGTTTTTCGGCAATCTGCTGATGTCGGATGCCGACCACCGCCCATTCACCTGCCGGTCCGGTGCGGTGCAACTACAGTCCGGCGAAAGTGTACCGTGCGGCAATCTGGTATGGCTATCGGGAAAGCCGCTATGGCTTATCGAAGGTCCGCAGCGACCCCGCCTGATTCTGCGAAGAGACATTGACGACGATCAGGTTGATCAAGCGTCAGTGTTATAGTCGCTCGCTTCGGCGGGCTTTTTATGCTGATTTTAGAGCGGCTGTTCCTTTGCAGGGCGCAAGGCCCGCTCCGCATCTGTTTCCATCGTGCGATAGAAATCCGCGAGTTGTTTTCCGCGCTCAGGGCGGAATGTGCGGCCCGGCTTGGTGATCGTTACGATGCGGTCTATGCGGAAGGCCCGGAAATCATTGCGGATTTCGCACCAGGCGGCGAGGGTCCAGACCTTGCCCCAGAACCACAGACCGAGCGGGCGGACATCGCGCAGGCTCGTGCGGCCGGCTTCGTCGCGATAATCGAGGGTCAGCACGTCGCGGGTTTCGACGCTGCGTTCCAGAAGGTCGATGCGCTCGCGGTCTGCGTCGGTCACGACCCACATGGGCGTGTGAATTTCGGTGCGTGAAATGCGATCGCGTTCCGCTTCGGGCAGAACAGCGCCGATCTTGACCAGCGCTTCTTCGGCAGCCCGCGCCATGGTCGCGCCGCCGAATGCGCGCACCATGCGTGCGCCTGCAACCAGAGCTACGATCTCGTCACGCGTGAACATGAGCGGCGGAAGGTCGAAACCTTCCCTCATAATGTAACCGACGCCTGCCTCCCCATCGATGGGAACACCGGTCGATTGAAGGTCGGCTATGTCGCGGTAGATCGTGCGTTCGGAAACCTCGAGCCATTGGCCGAGCTTGTGCGCCGTCACGAGACGCCCGCCGCGCATATGCTGCACGATCTGGAACAGCCTGTCGGCGCGCCTCATGTGAAAAGCCTTCCGGTCCAACTCCGCATAGCGCAGTCCTCGCTCCCTCATCGATCAGCTTTTTCATCGAGGGGTGCATATTACATTAGCCTCCTGACAGCCTGTTGTCAGGAGGCTTTGCCGGCGGGCGCGTATTCGCTCGCGAAGATGCGTTTCATCTCGCTGAGTTCGTCGCCCCGTTCGGGATAAAGCACTGACAGAAATGCGTGTGCGAATGTGCCCGGTGCGGAGCCCGGAGCGGAGACGATATTCCTGTCCGAAACGGCATTGGAAACATCGCGGTAAAGCTCAAAGCCTCTGTAATTCGGCTCTTTCCCGGCAATCCAGTCGCGTCCATTGCTGGTATGGGCAACGCCTTCGAATATGCCCGCCCGCGCCAGTGCCAGCGTTCCGGCGCAGATGCCGCCAATCACACCGCCTTTGCCTGCTATCGCCTGTAAAAGAGCGCTAACGTCCGGTGCCTTTTCCGTCGCCCATTGGTCCGAGCCGATCACAGCGACTGCATCCAGATCTGAGTTTTCTTGCACGCCGATACCGCGATGGGCCTGCAGAACAAAGCCAGCGGTCGAGCGGACGGAAGCGCCGTTTGGCGTCAGCGCGACGGCCTCGGCGCCGAACCATTCAACTGCCGAGGCTGCCAGAAGCCCGTATTCCCAATCCGCATAGCGGTTGATGAAAACGAACCCGATCTTTTTGGCGGAATCACTCATCAGGGTTTCTCTGTCAGGATGAGCCGATTGCCGCGGCGGGAAACCGTGTGAATGTCCGGCCAGCCGATGTCGCGGCGGATTTCTTCGGGCAGGGAGTTCAGGAATCGTTCGGTTCTTGCGTCATTGCGAAGCGTCTGAAGTTTCCCTGCGTAATGCCGCATCCTGCCGAAGAAGTTCGATCCAAATGTGGTCATGGCAATGTCTCCTCTGTTCAATGGAGACATCATCGCACAGGCGTACTGACAGCTATCCGTCAGGAGCCTTTTACAGGGACCGTATAGTTGAGCGGCAAGCGCCCGCCATCGGCGTAAATCGTCTGGCCGGTGACATAAGATGCGTCGTCGGAGGCCAGAAAGGATGCAATACCGGCAATTTCGGCCGGTTCACCGACGCGGCCAAGCGGGGTGCGGGAAAGCATGCGATGCCTTGCATCCTCATCTCCGTTAACGGCGGTCAGCATGTCGGTCATGATCGAGCCGGGGCCGATCGCGTTGACGCGTATGCCATACTCGGCAAGCGAAATCGCCATGACCCGCGTGAGCTGGGCGACGCCGCCCTTCGAGATCGAATATGGCACCTGATTGGGGATCGCCACGACAGCATTGATGGACGACATGTTGATGATGACGCCCGGCGCGCCGCCATTCTCGACCTTTTCGACCATGTAGCGGGCAACAGCCTGTCCGGCCAGAAATGAGCCTTTCAGATTGACGTTCATCACGCGGTCGAAATCTTCTTCGGCAAGGCTCAGGAAGCCTGCCTCGTGAACAATGCCTGCATTGTTGACCAGGATGTCGATGTCGCCGAATACGTCTATCGCTGAAGCGATGAGATTATGAACGTCCAGCTTCCTGCCGACATTGGTGCGGATGAAGTGAACCTTGCCAAGCTTTTCGAGGTCGCGTTCGGCCTTGTCGCCCTTTTCCTGATCGATGTCGGCAATGACCACGCGTGCGCCGTCCTGAAGGTAGCGCTGCGCAATGGCAAGACCGATGCCGCCCGCGCCGCCGGTCACGATTGCCGTCTTGCCTTCAAGTGCCATTGTCGTCTCCGGGTTGCGTTGGTCAGCTTATAGCGCAGACTTGCAGACGAATGCAGCGAGATTGTCGAGCGTCGATGAAAGCCCCTCGGCGTGGTCCTCGGCTCTTATGCCTGCAGGCACATTCTCGCAGATGAGGCTGACCTCGGTGCCGCCATCCACGGGCTTGACGCTCCAGGTCATTTTCATGTCGCCGGAAAACGCGGGGTCGTCGGATTCGAAGGTGACGATTTGCACGACACATTCATCCGGCACGAATTCGACGAAACGGCCTTCGATAATGTCTGTGTTTTCAGATGCCTTGCCATGTATCGAGGGGGCGGGGTCTTCATAGGTCAGCACCATGCGATAGCGCCCGCCCGCCTTCGCTTCGAAGGTTTCGATACGACCGCTCATGCCCTCGGGCGGCAGCCATTCAATGAGAGCCTTCGGATCGATGAATGCGCGGTAGATCGTAGCCGGTGCGGCGGTGATGATGCGCGATGCGGTGTCTGTTCTGCCTGTCATTTTACCCTGCATAGCCTCGCGCTTTGAGCGCCGTTTCGATTTCACCGAGGATGGCGGGATCGTCGATGGTAGCGGGCATTGCCCAATCCTCGCGGTCGGCGATTTTCTGCATCGTGCCACGCAGGATCTTGCCGGAGCGTGTTTTCGGCAGGCGTTTGATGGTGATCGCCAGACGGAAGGCGGCGACAGGACCGATGCGCTCGCGAACCAGCGCGACGATCTCCTTTTCAATCTCACCGGTGTCGCGCGACACGCCGGAATTCAGCACGACGAAACCGCAGGGAACCTGACCCTTCATGGCATCCGCGATGCCGATGACAGCGCATTCGGCGACGTCCGGGTGCTCGGCGATGACCTCTTCCATGCCGCCGGTGGAAAGGCGGTGGCCCGCGACATTGATGATGTCGTCCGTGCGGGCCATGATGAAGAGATAGCCTTCCTCATCGATATAACCTGCATCGGCCGTTTTGTAATAGCCGGGAAACTCGGCCAGATAGGCTTCGTGGAAGCGGTGGTCGGCATTCCACAGCGTCGGCAGGCAGCCGGGCGGCAGGGGCAGTTTGATGACGACATTGCCGAGTGTATCTCGCGGCAATTCGTGACCTGCATCGTCCAGGACGCGCACATCGTAGCCCGGCATCGGTACGCCGGGTGAACCATATTTTACCGGCAGTTGGCCAAGCCCGATCGGGTTCTGGCTGACGGGCGAACCGGTTTCCGTTTGCCACCAATGGTCGATGACAGGCACACCAAGCTGCTGCTCGGCCCATTTGATTGTTTCCGGGTCGGCGCGCTCGCCTGCCAGAAACAGGGTGCGGAATTTCGATAGATCGTATTTCGGGACGAATTCGCCTTTCGGGTCCTGCCCCTTGATGGCACGGAAGGCGGTCGGCGCGGTGAAGAGTGCGACGACGCCGTGGTCGGCGATGACCCGCCAGAATGTGCCTGCGTCGGGCGTGCCGACAGGTTTTCCTTCGAACAGGATCGTCGTGCAGCCATGCAGTAGGGGGGCGTAGACGATGTAGGAATGGCCGACGACCCAGCCAACATCGGAGGCCGCCCAGAACACCTCGCCGGGCTTTACGCCGAATTCGTTTTCCATCGACCATTTCAGCGCGACCATGTGGCCGCCATTGTCGCGGACGACGCCCTTGGGCTGGCCGGTGGTGCCGGATGTATAGAGCACATAGAGCGGATCGGTTGCCAAAACAGGCACGCAGGCTACGTCGCGGCCGGATGATTTTGCCTCGCTCACTGCCGTCGCATAGTTGATGTCGCGGCCTTCGACCAGATCGCAGGCGAGCTGTTCGCGCTGAAAAACGATGCAGGACGAAGGCTTGTGGCGGGCCAGCTCGATTGCGCCGTCGAGCAGAGGTTTGTAGGCGACGATTCGGCCCGGTTCGAGGCCGCAGGATGCCGAAATGATCAGCTTAGGCGTTGCCTCGTCGAGGCGGGTCGCCAGTTCCTTGGCGGCGAAACCGCCGAACACGACCGAATGGATCGCGCCGATGCGCGCGCAGGCCAGCATGGAAAAGACTGCTTCCGGCACCATCGGCATATAGATGATGACGCGGTCGCCTTTCCCGACGCCCTGATCCTGCAGCACGGCGGCCAGCGCCACGACTTCGGCCTTCAGCTCCGCGTAGGTGAATTTCCTGACTGTGCCGGTGATTGCGCTGTCATGGACCAGCGCCAATTGGTTTGCACGCTCACCATCTGCATGCCGGTCCACGGCGTTGAAGCAGGTGTTACAGGTGGCGCCGGTGAACCAGCGCCCGTAGACGCCTTGATCGGCATCGAAAATCTTGGTCCACGGAGAGTACCAGTCAACGCCTTGTGCTGCCTCAGCCCAGAAGGTTTCCGGATCGGATTTCCAGGCGGAATAAACGGCATTGTAGCGTGACGGCATAAGGTCTCCTCCCGATATGCAACATCATATAGGGCGGTTTTAGCCATGTCAGGCCGTCGCCGTCTATCTGACTAAGGGTGAAGAGCTTTGACAGGCGCGCGTGGCAATGCTCAAACGCATCATGTCAAAGGCATTGTCGCTCGTCATCATCGGAATGATGATCATTCAACTGATCAAGCCGCTCGGCCTGCCGGGTCTGCGGCAGCGCCGGGATTTCTGGAAGCTGGCGGTCGCGGCTCTGGCCGCGATCTCGCTGACGGTGCTTCTAAGCCATGCAGGCCTTACTTCTTGAGGACGTCGACGCCCGGAAGCGGCTTGCCTTCCATCCATTCGAGGAATGCGCCGCCGGCGGTCGAAACATAGGTGAAGTCGTCCGCCACGCCGGCATGATTGAGTGCCGCGACCGTATCACCACCACCGGCCACCGAAACCAGCGTGCCTTCGCGCGTGCGCGCCGCAGCGTGCTTTGCCGCCGAGACGGTCGCGTGGTCGAAGGGCTCGATCTCGAACGCGCCGAGCGGGCCGTTCCAGACCAGCGTTGAGGCGCGGTCGATCCAGGCATTTACGGCTTCGACCGTCTTAGGCCCGACATCGAGCACCATCGCATCCGATGGGATGTTTTCGATGGCAACGATCTCGTTGGCGGCACCCGCCTTGAATTCTTTTGCCGCAACGCCGTCCGAAGGCAGGATGATGGCGCAGCCGGATTGTGCGGCCTCAATCATGATCTGCTTGGCGGTTTCGGCCAGGTCATGCTCGCAAAGCGATTTGCCGACATCGGTGCCGCGCGCGGCCAGAAATGTGTTCGCCATGCCGCCGCCGATAACCAGCGCATCGACCTTTTTGACGAGGTTGAGCAAAAGGTCGATCTTGGTCGAAACCTTTGCGCCGCCGACGATCGCGACGACCGGCTTCTTCGGATTTCCAAGGCCCTTTTCAAGCGCGTCGAGTTCGGCCTGCATGGTTCGGCCGGCAAAAGCGGGCAGAATATGCGCCAGACCTTCGGTCGAAGCATGCGCGCGGTGAGCCGCGGAGAAGGCGTCGTTGACGAAAATATCGCCGTTTTTCGCGAGTTCTTCGGCGAATTCCTTGTCGTTTTTCTCTTCGCCCTTGTGAAAACGCGTGTTTTCAAGCAGCAAAACGCCGCCATTGCTAAGTGAATCGATGGCGGTTTTCGCCTTTTCGCCGATGCAATCATCCGCGAATTCGACTTTACGGCCAAGAATTTCGCCGGTCGCGGCGGCAATCGGCTTCAATGACTGGGTGGGATCGGGTGCGCCTTTCGGACGGCCGAAATGGGCGAGAAGAATGACCTTGGCGCCCTTGTCGGAGAGTTCCTTGATGGTGGGAGCAACGCGTTCGATGCGGGTGGCGTCGGTGACCTTGCCGTCGGCGACCGGCACGTTCAGATCGACGCGGACGAGAACGCGCTTTCCTTCAACCGATCCGATGTCATCGAGTGTCTTGAAACCAGCCATGATCTCTCTCCAGAATTATGTGCTTATGTCGTGAAAACGCCCGGACTGGCCGGGCGTTTCGAGTTCAGATTAGAGCGAGGATCAGCCAATGACCTTGCTGAAAGCAACGGCGGTGTCCGCCATGCGGTTCGAGAAACCCCATTCATTGTCGTACCACGAAAGCACCGACACGAAGTTGCCGTCCATGACCTTGGTCTGGTCGAGCGCCATCGTCGAGGAATGCGGATCGTGGTTGAAGTCGATCGAGACATTTGGATGGGCTGTCACGGCCAGAACGCCCTTCAGCTTGCCTTTCGAGGCAGCGATGACGGCGTTGTTGATCTCTTCGACTGTGGTCGAACGCTTGGCGATGAACTTGAAGTCCACCAGCGAGACATTCGGGGTCGGCACACGAACGGAGATGCCGTCGAGCTTGCCCTTGAGTTCAGGCAGGACGAGGCCGATGGCCTTGGCTGCACCGGTCGAGGTCGGGATCTGCGAAAGCGCTGCTGCGCGGCCGCGGTAGAGATCCTTGTGCATTGTGTCGAGGGTCGGCTGGTCACCGGTGTAGGAATGGATGGTGGTCATCATTCCCTTTTCGATGCCGACCGTCTCGTGCAGCACGGCTGCCAGCGGAGCCAGGCAGTTGGTGGTGCAAGATGCGTTCGAGATCACAAAGTGATCTTTGGTGAGCTGGTCGTGGTTGATGCCGTATACGACGGTCAAATCGGCACCGTCGGACGGAGCCGAGACGATGACGCGCTTTGCGCCTGCTTCGAGATGGGCGGCCGCCTTGTCGCGAGCGGTAAAGATGCCCGTGCATTCGAGCGCGATGTCGACGCCTTCAGCCTTCCACGGCAGCTCTGCCGGGTTGCGGACTGCGTGAACCTTCATCGGGCCACGGCCAACGTCGATCGTGTCGCCCTTGACGGTGACTTCGCCAGGGAAACGGCCATGGACGGAATCAAAGCGCACGAGATGCGCGTTGGTTTCGACAGGGCCGAGATCGTTGAGGGCAACGACCTCGATGTCCGTGCGGCCGGATTCGACGATGGCGCGCAACACGTTACGGCCGATACGGCCAAATCCGTTGATAGCAACTCTTACGGTCATGTATTTCTCCCGGAAAAATAGGGCTTCAAATCGGGGCGGATCAGGACTTCTTGTGCAGGCGGGCTTCGGCGGCCTCGGCAGCAGCTTCGGCGGTTATGCCGAAATGCTTGTAGAGGTCTGCGATCTCACCACTTGCGCCAAAACCCTTCATGCCGATGAACAGGCCGTCTGAGCCGATGAGATGGTCCCAACCCTGACGGATGCCTGCTTCGATGGCGAGCTTGACCGGCGCGTTGCCGATGACGGCTGCCTGATAGCTTTCGCTCTGGCGGTTGAACAGCTCGAAGGAAGGCACCGAGACGACGCGCGTCGGGTGGCCGTGGCCTTCGAGAAGCGTGCGGGCGTTGAGCGCGATCTCGACTTCCGAACCGGTCGCGAAGATCGTGACCTGTGCATCGCCATTCGCGGTCGCCAGTTCGTATGCGCCGTAGCTCGAGAGGTTTTCCTCGGTGAACTCGGTGCGCACGGTCGGCAGGTTCTGACGGGTCAGAGCCAGCGTCGACGGCGACTTTGTCGATTCAAGCGCAAGCTGCCAGCATTCGGCGGCTTCCACCGCGTCTGCCGGACGGAACACCAGATGGTTCGGGATGGCGCGCAAAGCGGCCAGATGCTCGACCGGCTGGTGGGTCGGGCCGTCTTCGCCCAGACCGATGGAATCATGGGTCATGACGAAGATGGAGCGGATGCCCATCAGGGATGCCAGACGCATTGCCGGGCGTGCGTAATCCGAGAAGCACAGGAAGGTGCCGGAGTATGGGATGACGCCGCCATGCAGCGCCATGCCGTTCAACGCGGCGGCCATGCCGAGTTCGCGGATGCCGTAATGAACGTAGCGGCCATCATAGTCGATCGGGGTGATCGGCTTGGTCTGGCTGGTCTTGGTGTTGTTCGAGCCGGAGAGATCGGCCGAACCGCCAATGGTTTCTGGAACGACGCCATTGATGACTTCAAGCGCCATTTCCGAGGATTTGCGGGTCGCGACCTTAGGCTTGTCTGCCGAAAGCTTCTTTTTGTATTCGACGATCGCTTCGTCGAAGCCGCCGGGCAATTCACCGCTGGCGCGGCGTTCGAATTCCGAACGGGTCTTTGCATCGGCAGCGGCCAGACGCTTTTCCCACTCAAGACGCTTCTTGGCCGAGCTCAGGCCAGCAAGACGCCATGCGTCGAGCACATCGGAGGGAACTTCGAATGCCGGGTATTCCCAGCCGAGCGCCTTGCGGGTCGCTTCGATTTCTTCCGCACCGAGCGGCGAGCCGTGGACCTTGTTGGTACCAGCCTTTTTCGGCGAACCGAAACCGATCGTCGTCTTGCAGGCGATCAGGGTCGGGCGGTCGGATTTCTGCGCAATCTCGATGGCTCCGGCAATCGCTTCCGGGTCATGGCCGTCGATTTCGGCAGTGCTCCAGCCGGATGCCTTGAAACGGGCAATCTGGTCGGTTGAGTCGGCCAGCGAAATCGCGCCGTCGATCGAGATGTTGTTGTCGTCCCAGAAGACGATGAGCTTGTTCAGCTTCAAATGGCCTGCCAGCGAAATCGCTTCCTGGCTGATGCCTTCCATGAGGCAGCCGTCGCCGACCAGAACATAGGTGTGGTGATCGACCAGATCGTCGCCGAAATGGGCATTGAGAATGCGTTCGGCAAGCGCCATGCCGACCGAATTGCCCAGACCCTGGCCAAGCGGGCCGGTCGTCGTTTCAATGCCTGCGGCGTGGCCATATTCAGGGTGGCCAGCGGTTTTCGAGCCGAGCTGGCGGAAATTCTTGATCTCATCGATGGTGATGTCTTCGTAGCCCGACAGATAGAGCGACGAGTAGAGCAGCATCGAGCCGTGGCCTGCGGAAAGCACGAAACGGTCGCGGTCCGGCCAATGCGGGTTCTTCGGGTCATGCTTCAAAAAGCGCGTGTAAAGAACGGTGGCAATGTCGGCTGCGCCCATCGGCAATCCGGGGTGACCCGAATTGGCCTTTTCGACGGCATCCATGGAAAGGAAACGAATGGCGTTGGCCATACGATCGTGTTTTTCGCGTGAGGGCATGTTTCCTCTCAAGGTCACGTAATATGGAGATCAAATTTCCGTTTCTGGAAAAGCACCGGACACATAGCAGGGACAGTAGGCGAGTCAACAAAAGGTTGGTTTTTGAATGTTGCAGACTCTGCAAACAGTCACTGTTTTAGAGATTGCAGGGGAAAGCCGAAGCGCTTTGTTGACGCAGCCTTAACCCGGCGCCTAATGTTCGACGGATAACGTGTTCTGAATGCGCGCGATTCGGTTGATGGGCGGGAGTTCGATACGGAAGCCATGACCGGGGAAATAACACTTAAAGAAGTCATCGGCCGTCTTGGGAAGGCGATCGACTCGCTGGAAAATGCGGTCGGCGCACGGATCGAGCACGAGCAGGATTACACCGAGGCCGAAGCCGAGGTACAGCGCATGAATGCCGACCGCGCGAAGCTCGCCCAGGAACTCGATAATTCGGAAGCTCGTGCGGAACGCCTCGAAGAGGCGAACAAGGAGGTTTCCCGCCGTCTCGTGACGGCAATGGAAACCATCCGAGCGGTGCTGGACAGGTAGAGTGGACGAGATGGCACAGGTTACAGTCACCATCGACGGCAAAGCCTATCGCATGGCCTGTGATGAGGGCCAGGAAGAGCATCTCATCGAACTCGCGCAGCGCTTCGACCGCTACGTCATGCATCTCAAGGATTCATTCGGAGAAATCGGCGATCAGCGCCTGACCGTCATGGCTGGCATCATGATCATGGATGAATTGGCCGAGATCGAAAAGCGCATCAAGGGCATGGAAAGCGAGATCGGCACGCTCCGCAAGACGCGCGACGACGCGCTTCTCAAGGCCGACAAGAACGATGCGGCGCTGACCGGCGCTCTGGGAACGCTGGCCCAGCGCATGGAAGACCTTGCGGGCAAACTTCTGGTGAAAAAAGCCTGAATCTTTATCTGTTTTGAGCGTAGCCGAAGCTTGCACCCAAAGCGAGGCCAACTGCGATTCCGGTCGCGGCGCTGTTAAGCAGATCACTTCAGTTTTTAAATGGAAACGCTTGTGGGGCAGCACCCCCCTCTGCCCTGCCGGGCATCTCCCCCTCAAGGGTGGAGATTGGCTGACGCCGGTACCGGCTTTCATTTTACAACGTCACCAATTGGTACCGAGCTTTCATGTTAGGGTAATCTCCCCACTTGAGGGGGAGATGCCCGGCAGGGCAGAGGGGGGTGCTGCCCCACAAGCGTTTCCATCAAAACAGGAACTGCTCTGATGTGACGCTGGGTATTTGGATGTGACTCTGGGTATTTGCCCAAAACGTCGCCGATCGCTTCATCTTCGAACATAAAAAACTCCTCCGGCACGGTGAGGAGCGCCGAAGGAGTGTTGGTAGGCATATACGTCGTACGGATCAGTAAGCGGGCACACCTTCGATGGTGCGGAGCGACTGCATCTGCTGCTTTGCGGCGGCCTTCACAGCATCCTGCACCTTTTCGAAAGCGCGAACCTCGATCTGACGTACGCGCTCGCGGCTGATGTCGAACTCGGTTGAAAGTTCTTCAAGCGTCAACGGATCTTCTGCGAGGCGACGGGCCTCGAAGATACGGCGTTCGCGATCATTGAGGACAGCCATTGCGCCCGAAAGCATGGAGCGTCTGTTTTCGAGCTCGTCCTGCTCGATCAGCATCTGCTCCTGGCTTTCGCTGTCATCTACCAGCCAATCCTGCCATTCGCCGGACTCGCCCTCTGTCGCACGGATCGGCGAATTGAGGGACGCATCGCCCGAAAGGCGGCGGTTCATCGAAACCACTTCAGCTTCGCTGACATTGAGGCGGGTTGCGATTTCCGCAATCTGATCCGGCTTCAGATCGCCATCGTCGAGCGCCTGAATCTTGCTCTTCACCTTGCGAAGGTTGAAGAACAGACGCTTCTGATTGGCGGTCGTGCCCATCTTCACAAGGCTCCACGAACGCAGGATGTATTCCTGGATCGAGGCCTTGATCCACCACATTGCATATGTGGCAAGGCGGAAACCACGCTCAGGTTCGAACTTCTTGACGGCCTGCATCAAGCCGACATTTCCTTCGGAAATGACTTCGCCGATCGGCAGGCCATAGCCGCGATAGCCCATCGCGATCTTGGCGACGAGACGCAGATGGCTTGTTACCAGCTTGTGCGCAGAACCGGTGTCGTCATGCTCCTGATAGCGCTTGGCGAGCATGTACTCTTCCTGCGGCTGGAGCATTGGAAAGCGACGGATTTCTTCGAGGTAGCGGCTGAGGCCGCCTTCGCCGGAGACGATACTTGGTAGTGACTGGGCCATGAAAGCGCCCTCCCTCTTTCTAGAGAATTGCCCCCTTTATCAAGGCAGGCATGTGGTGTGCCGCATCACGCTAACCGCACCATGCATATATATAGTGATAAATATGGGAAAAACATGGTCTGTTCCGCGCGAAACAGACTGTCACGTCAAAGTGAACAATGGCGGTCAGGTATTCACTGTTTCGAAACCTGCCACGAGAGCTGCCATGTCGGCAGGAAGCGGGGCTTCAAAGCTCATATGAATGTGGGTTGTGGGGTGCTCGAATGCAAGAAGTCGCGCATGCAGCGCCTGTCTCGGGAATGCTTCAACAAGTGTCTTCACATTTTCGGGAAGACGGTTCGCCTTGGTGCGGAACGCCTGGCCATATTCGCGGTCGCCGATCAGCGGGTGGCCAAGATGAGCCATGTGAACGCGGATCTGGTGGGTGCGGCCGGTTTCGAGACGGCATTCGACAAGCGTCGCCGTTGCAATGTCCGTGCGGCCTTCGCCATAGCGGTCAAGCACAGTGAAATGCGTGATCGCATGGCGGGCATCGTCGCGCTTCTCGTTGACGACGGCGCGGCGCACCCGGTCTGTGGCGCGGCCAAGCGCTGCATCGATCGTTCCGGTCATGCGCGAGGGAATGCCCCAGACGAGCGCCACATAGGCGCGTTCCAGATCGCCGGTCCGGCCATGATCGGCAAAGGCTTCGGAAAGCACGCGATGCGCAAGGTCGGTCTTGGCCACGACCATGACGCCGCTGGTTTCCTTGTCCAGGCGGTGCACGATGCCGGGACGCTTCACGCCGCCAATGCCGGATAGGCTGTCGCCGCAATGATGGATCAGCGCGTTGACGAGCGTTCCGGTCCAGTTTCCGGCACCCGGATGAACGACAAGACCGGATGGTTTGTCGAGGACGATCAACTGGTCGTCTTCATAGAGTATGTTGAGCGGAATGTTTTCGCCCTGCGGCTCGGCAGGCTCCGCTTCAGGCAACTCGATGGAAACGCGCTCACCGGCGGTGATGCGACGCTTGGTTTCGGCGGCGGGCTGATCGCCCACGAGAACCGCGCCCTGCTTGATGAGCTGCTGGATGCGGTTGCGCGAAAAATCGGGTGCAAGCTTTGCGGCAAGCCACTGGTCAAGCCTCAAACCATCGGCGTCCGGTGTCACTTCCAGCACTATCAATCCTGAATTCTGTTCGGTATCAGGATCATTCATTTTCTACACCTTGCCGTTCGAACCGGATTTGAGACCATGACATCGCCTAACCTCGACGACGAAAACGAAGAAAAGCCGCTCGACCCGGCCGTAGAGCGCGTGCGCCGAAAGCTGGTGCGATTTATCGTCATCAATCTTGGTCTGCTGTTCGTCGCCCTTATGGCGGTCGTTGGCGCGCTTGTCTACAAAACACGCGCTCCGTCTTCGGCACCAGCGGTCGAACGCAGCGAAATCCCAGCGCCGGATGGCCAGAACATCGTCGAAGGCGAAATTTCATTGCCTGCCGGATCACGGATCGTGTCGCAATCGCTTTCTGGAAAGCGGATCACGCTTGACGTGGAATTGCAGGATGGCAGCCGGACGATCTTTCTCTACGATTTTTCAGAGCGTCGCGTCATCGGGCAGGTTCGGGTCACCCGATAGTGAGCGCACAACGCATCGCGACGGTTTGCCTGGTCGTGCGCGACTATGATGAAGCGCGCGACTGGTATGTCGAAAAGCTCGGTTTCGTGCTGCATGCAGATGTCGATCTCGGCGAGGGCAAACGCTGGGTGGTGGTTGGACCTTCCGGTGATCACGGCGCTCGCCTGCTTCTGGCCGAAGCAAAAAATGACGCCGAGCTTTCGCGCGTCGGGAACCAGACCGGCGGACGGGTTTTCCTTTTTCTCGAAACCGACGATTTCGAGCGCGACCACCAGGCGATGGTGAATCGTGGCGTGACGTTCAAGGAAGAACCGCGCCGCGAGGCATATGGCACCGTTGCGGTGTTTGCCGATCTCTATGGCAATCTCTGGGATCTGATCGAACCGAAAGGTTGAACGTCCGGCCCGCGAAACACGGTTGCCTTTTAAGGAATGCTCGCCTATATCGCCTCTTGTCTTCCGCGCCCATCGTCTAGCGGTCAGGACACCGCCCTCTCACGGCGGGAACAGGGGTTCGATTCCCCTTGGGCGTACCAACAAAATCAAAAACTTAGCTATTAGCGACCAACGATGGTGTCCCAATTGAGCCGTTGATATGCCGGATCACTCGTGCACATTGATGCGCGGTTCGATTTTGAAATGTATCGCGGGATGATACATTTCCCTTGCAAAAAGGTCATGTATCATGCGATGATACATTCTGGCGAGGGGAGAATGATTGTAAGTTATGCTGACAAGCGAACTGAAGCGGTCGCGGGCGGAAAAGCGCCTAAGGGGTTTCCTTCCGATATTTTAAGGACAGCACAGCGAAAGCTTACGATACTCGAAAACGCAACCTGCCTGGATGATTTACGTTCTCCACCGGGGAACCGATTGGAGGCCCTTCATAATGACAGGAAAGGGCAACATTCCATCAGAATAAACGACCAGTGGCGCATCTGTTTCGTTTGGACTGAAGCGGGACCAGAAAGCGTTGAAGTGGTAGATTATCATTGAAGGATGGAACGGCTATGAAAAATTCGATTCTTCCGCCAATTCATCCTGGTGAAATTCTTCGCGAAGAATATCTCATTCCATTAGGTATGAGCGCTGGTGCGCTTGCCAGGGCAATAGAGGTTCCCCGTACTCGCATTGAACGTATAGCTAGCGAACAGACGTCCGTAACCACAGATACTGCGTTGCGTCTGGCCAAGTTTTTCGGGACCTCCCCTGAGTTCTGGATGAATTTGCAGAACAGCTACGACATCAAGGTCCACTCCAAGAGTATGGGGGACGCATTGATCTCAATCGAGCCTTATGACATGCACGAAAAGCGTTATGCTTGATCTGCATTAAATGCGGCGTATCTTGATCGCCAATACGTGGCTGCATCTGGACTTTTGTTCGTTTGCCATGCGCCGGTTGAAAGCTTGGGCATGCCAAATCTCGGCAAGCTTCAGTAAGTAACGGTGACGATGACCGTGTCATTGTAGACGCCCGGCGACGGGGTCTGTTGAGCTGGCACCCTGCCGTAAATGGGGATGTTTTGTGCCGATCCGGCTCCTGTTCCGGATGCGAGTGTGCCGCCGGAGTTTCCCCAGGGCTGCGATCGGTTGGCATCCTTGTAGAGACCGTAGATGACGGCCTCGCTCCCGAGGGTCATGCGGCGCTGTGTCGGTGCTGTTCCCGTCTGACCATTGTTGAGGCCGATGGAGTAACTCGTTCCGGCCGTGCATGAGAGACTCAGGCCGCCAGGAGCATCGACCGCAGTATCCAGGACGCCATGCGGTCCGAAGTTTATGTTCTGCGCCGTGACCTTGCAGTTGGCTTTCACATTCGCCTGCGTAATGAAAGTAGCCCGCGTCGTATTCTGCGTGACGGCGGAACACGGCGGCGGCGTGGCCAGAAGCCCGTAGTTGACATAGTTGAAGGAGACTCCAGTGCCGGCAAAACTCGATGTATGCAAACCGGGGCTGGCGGAAAGCTGGTTTGCGGGCACGCGGGCATAGATGGTTCGGTTTATCGTTGCCGGCAGCAACAATTGCAGGAAATCGAAAAAGACAGGCGTGCCGAGCGCAGTTTGCTCACGAGAGCCCCACAGTATGGAACGAGCTGCGTTCTGGTAGAAATTGTATTCCAGCACGTTGTTGGACGCGCCCAGCATTCTGCGCGTCGATCCGCTGGCGCCGCCTGAGCCCGCATTTATATTCAGACAAACGCGAAGATTGGTGAGAAGCCCGTTGCTGCATGTGGTGGAAACCACGCCCGTCGTATCGACATTCGTGCCGGAAAGTGTGTCCACATCTCCGAAATTGACCGTCGAAACGGTGAATGTGCAGGTCTGTGCGCTTGCCGAAAGGGTCGCAAAAAGGATCGGGATCGTGGCGAGCGCTATTTTTCGGATCATATCATGCCTCAATTCACGGTTCTGCAAACGGTGTCGGGAAGCTGCACCTGTTCGCCTTCCCTGGCTTCGAAGCTGAATTCTGCAGTGCAGGGGGCTTTGCCGGGCTGCTCGATCACGACACGGTTTCGAGTTTCGAGGCCGGGGATGTAGGCCTGCCCGTCATAGCCGACGATGAAGCTTTCCGACGCTCCGGCGATTTTGCCCGTCGAGCCTTCGCTCAGATATTCGCCTGCCTCGTCACGGAAGGAGATGAGTGCGGCCTGCGAATGGGTTTCGACCTGAAACTTGACTACGGCACCGCTGCGGTCTGCAGGGACTGCGGTTTCGTGCGTGCCGGAGATCGTCGCGTCGAGCGGCAGATTGTCGGGCGAGATCGTTATTCGGTTGGGCTCGTATGAGCGCAGATTGGGGATCAGCAATTTGCCGGATCGGTTTGTTCGTCCGGCTGGCCGGTTCTCGTATTGGACCTCGACATCGGGCGCGCCCGTATCAACGACAGCGAAAGCCTCGTCGATGCGATTGGAGAAAAAGACGCCTTCGCCAGCAATCGCCACGGCACCGTCGACCTGGCCGCTGACGCGGAAGTCTTTTTCGAATTGCTGAACACCGGCTTCGAGTTTTGCAATCGGCGTGCGGTAACTGCCGGAAGCGGCACGGTTGACATAGGCGCCCTCCGTATCGCGGATACGCCAGCCATAGTCGCCGATTTCACCGCCCATCGACCGTGCAATATCTGCCGTTACCGCCGTGCTATCTTTGTTGTGGGACACGTTTGTTGCGGCGTTGATGTGTTCACCGAAGGAAATGGAAAGGCCCGCAAAGGCACCGAACGAGTCCCTGTCCTCCAAATCCTTGAATGCGGTCGCATAGACGGATGCACGCTTTCCGATCTGGCGATTGAGCGACAGGCTCAGGGTCTGCGCACGTTCCTCGTCAGCCGTTTCGAGCCTCGTATAAGTAAAGGTCAATGTGGCAGGATCGATGTAAAGCGGCGTGGAAACCGAAATCTGGTCGAGCGCTTTTGGCGGGGCGGAGCTGAACCAGCGAAGTTCGGGCGCAATGTCGTCGCGCGTATATGCCGTGACGCCTGCAATATCATTGTACTGGCCGAAGGTTCGCTGTGTTCTCGCGAAAAAATTGACGTCGCCCAGCGACATTTCGAGGCTGCCGCCGACCTGAAACCCGGTCTCGCTTTCATATGTGCTGGCAGCGGCAGAGACAGTGCCAAGCCCGTATGGGCCGACGCCGAAAACCATGCCCGCGCCGCCATTCAGCAGCCCGCCGCCGCCTTCGGCGTGCGCTTCCAATGTTGTCCAGTCGCTTACGCCGACGCGTGCCGTGGCCGATCCGAATATGCGCTTGTCATAATCGTTGGACTCGGTGCCAAAGAACCGGCGGGCGAATCCGGCCTCGGCGGAAAAATCCCACAGTCCCGGCGCAAGCAGATCGGACGATGCGAAGAACGGGCTTTCCGAAACTGTCTCGCGGCCCAGCGCATCGCGCACGACGATGCGCGCAACACCGCTGCCGGTGACGACCGGCAGGTTGGTGATCTGGAAGGGGCCGGTCGGTACTTCGCGCGACAGCCTGCGTGCATCGTTTACATAGACATCGACCGTGGAGGGTACGGCGGCCGATCCCGAAATCTCGGGTAGGGGCATGGTCACGAGATCTGGGCGAAGACCGAAGTTTCTTTGGATCTGCAGGCCGCCGAGACGCACGGGCCGTGTCCAGGGCAGGCCGCCCGATATGACGTCGCCGGCGCGGTAGGTCAGCATCGTCGCCGGGTGAGAGTAGGACCAGGTCGTGTCGAGCCGGGTGGATTTGTAATATTCATTGGGTGAGCTGTTCACCACGAAGCTGCTGGAAACGACGCCGAGCGCGCTGAATGCACGCGTTTCAAAAAGGCCCGAAACCCCCTCGAAGGACCACATGTCATCCAGCCTGTCGCCATTCGTGCTAGCATAGATCGTGTAATTCACGAGCGCGCCGAGCGAATTCTGCACGGCGCTTTCGTCCTTTTCCTCCGACGCCTCATGTGCATCGATCACACGGGTCGAGAGGCTGTCGAAGTCGGCACTGAAGCGGATGCTCTGGCTTGTCTCGTCATATTCATAGGCAATGCCGGGGAGCTTCGTGACGTCTACTAGACCATCCGCGTCGATCGCCTCTTGCGGGGCTTCGATGCCGACATTGCGAAGCTGCTGCGGCTCTATGAAGAAGGAGCCATTCGCATCCTGCCGGAACTCGGCGATCAGTTCCGTGCTTTCGCCGTTCAGGAATACTTCCAGAAACAGCGCACGTTCTCCCGATGAAGGAGTATCTTCTGGAGGCGGCGAGGTGGCATCCGGAAACTGGGCAAGTGTTTTGTTAACCGACGAAAAGACGAAACCGGATGACAGTAGAATTAGAATGCTAGCCGCCGACAAGACGCGCATTTGCATCGAACCGTCCCGTTTCGCTATCAGCGCTTATCGTTACGTTACGACCTGAAACCCGCCCCGATCCCGGCACGAACCAGCTTGCGCTGGAATTGCCAAGCACATACCCCACCAGACCGTCCCGTTTTGCGACCGCACGACCGCCGCTGTTTATGGAAAGGTTGGAAACTTTCAGCCTCATCGATCCTGTGTTGCGCACGCTTACCAGCACGCCGCCGCGCTGGGCCTGAACGGTCCAGGAAGGTTCCGCCCCCGCCGCTTCGGGATTTGCGAAGAACAGAGGGATCGAATGTCTTACCACCAGAGTAACGGTGCCTGATTTCTTGCGAGAGGCCCCCGGCAATTCATCGACCACCAGCCTGTAGCTTTCCTCGCCCGTTACCGGACGTTTCGATGTCCGCACCACACGAACGATATTTTCACCGCCCGGACGGAGTGTCGTTATCGGCGGGCTGACGACGACGTCTTTTGTGGGAACATAAGTCTCCTGACCGTCTTTCTGAGCCCAGCGGAAAACGCGGACCTGAACGTTAACCGGCGTTTTGGCATCGTTCCAGACGCGCAGTGTCGAGCTTGCTGTAGGCGTGCGAAGGTCGAGCACCACGGGTGCCACGCGAAGCGAGGTCGCGTGGGTAATCGTTGCGAATAGAAACGAGGCAAGAATAGTGAAGGAAAAAACGAGCGAGCGCATGGTTTTCTCCTTTTTTAGTAGGTCAAAGTGACGGTGATGATATCGTTATACGTGCCGGGTGTAGGTGTGTCCTGCGTCGGTACCTGACCGTAGACCGTGTAAACCTGCTCGGTGCCCGTACCTGTGCCTGCGACGGTATCGACCGTGACCGTGTTGCCCCAAACGGTCGAGCGGGCAGGGTCTGTATAAAGGGAATAATCAACCGTTTCGGCGCCGGGACCGGTCATTTGGCGTGTTGCAACGGTGGCCGCAGCGCCCTGGCCTGCATCCAGGCCGAGATCGTAATCCGTGCCGTTGGTGCATTGGACTGCAATGTCGCTGGTCGCGTCCACGGCGGCGTCGATCACGCCTGTTGCCGGAAAGGTCAAATCCCCTGCTGAATTGATCAAGCATTCGGCGTTGATTGTGATCTGTACATTGAATTGTGTCGTCGCTGTCTGCGAATACGCTGTGCCCGAGAGTACAAACAATAACGGAAGCGCTGCGACATAAGTCAGGTTTGATGGTTTCATTACATCCTCCAGCTTACGGCTGGAAGTTGAGCGCGAATTGCCCAGATCACCAACCGGTAATCCCCAAAGCCCCCACACTAACCATAGCTGATTCTATTTCTAAGTCATTAATATTTGAAAATTCAATTTAGATGGAAATTCCAGAATATAAAACTATTGTTTTTTATCATCAATAATCATTATTAATGCAGTAGATTTTTTAGTTTTTTACCGGAGTGAATTGCCGAATTTTTGGATTGTAGAAAATTGTACAATTCATGATTGCAAATCATATTCAAAAAATGCTGCGGGAATTCAGGGTGTTCATGTCGATAGACGAACTATACCGTAGGTAGAGCTTGTATGTTTTCGAAAAAAATCAGGGGTTGCGAAGGCCGATCCATCTGTCAGGTCCGTTCGAACTTTCGCCACTTACTCCGTGCATAGCTGCGCCATGCATATGATCATGCCTGTGGCATTCTTTACCTACATCGCTGTTTTTGTTGCCGGTTGCGCCACGCCGCCGGGGGCGATTGCTGCCAAGCCGGTGACCGACAACCGGTTTGCGGAACTCGATTGTTCGCTGCTCATATCCGAGCGGGACAAGAAGGTGACAATACTTGCGCTGCTTTCCGACGCGCAGTCGGAGCGCTACCGTGCCGACGCAATCAGCGTCGCGTTCACGGGCATGACGCAGAGCATGATAAATTCACCGAAGGAGCGCGAGGGCAAAATCTCCGAGTTGAAAGGCGAGGTCGACGCGCTGAACATGCAGGTGTTGCAGAAGCAATGTTCCATCGGCCTCGGTCAATAGATTGCCGTGCGTCCCGAAAACTGGTGACTTTTTGTCCGATGCCTAGGCGTCTTCCTCGGTTTCGTCATCCTTGCCGGATGACCATGAATGCGGCTCGATCTTCTTTTGGGTGCTGCTGTCGGTAAAGGTCCACCAGCCGGCATCCGCCTCGTCCCATTCACTGCCAGCGGCCTTCAGCTTTTCAAGCGAGCGATAGCGTGCGATGGACTCGTTTTCCTGCCCGTCAAAATCGGTCCAGTAGACCTGAACGCGGGAACCGTCCTTGGGCGCAGTCGCAATAGGTTGTTTAGAAGCCATTTTTTTCCAAGCCCGTGTTTCGATCGACAATATCCGAAAATGTAAGCCACAGGACGGGTTTGGCAATGCGCCTGATGAAAGACTTCCGGTATGGCGTTCCGAAGTTACTGAGCCGACATGAAACTGTCATGAGACTGTAATAAACCGGCGATATGGGCTTACGCGTCGCTGAAAAAACGGCGTCGAGTTACCAAATCCGAACAGGAGCAGGCTCCCATGAACAAATTCCTCCTAACCGTGTCGGCTGCAGCGCTGACGCTCGCCGGCTCGGCGGGCTTTGCCGCCGCCCGCGACCAGATTCAGGTTGCCGGTTCTTCGACCGTGCTTCCTTATGCAAAGATCGTTGCCGAGAATTTCGGCGAGTCCTTCGGCAACTTCAAAACCCCGATCATCGAATCCGGCGGCTCTTCGGGCGGCCTCAAGGAATTCTGCTCGGGCGTTGGTGAAAACACCATCGACATTGCGAACTCCTCGCGTCCGATCAAGGAATCCGAAGTCAAGGCTTGCGCCGACAATGGCGTGACTGAAATCCAGGAAGTCCAGATCGGTTATGACGGCATCGTCTTCGCAACCGACATTGCCGGCCCGGATTGGAAACTGGTTCCCGAAGACCTCTACAAGGCGCTGGCCGCACAGGTCGTCGTTGACGGCAAGCTTGTGAACAACACCGTTACCAAGTGGAACGAAGTAAACCCGAACCTTCCCGATTGGGACATCGCCGCCTACATTCCGGGTGAAAAGCACGGCACACGTGAAGTTTTCGAAGAAAAGCTTCTTGCCGTCGGCTGCGAAGCTTCGGGCGCACTCGAAGCGATCAAGGCTTCCGGCGCTGACGACAAGGCTGCTCACGCTGCCTGCGTCGCAGTCCGCAAGGACGGCAAGGCTGTCGACATCGACGGCGACTACACGGAAACGCTTGCCCGCATCAATTCGAACAAGACCGGCGTCGGCGTCTTCGGCCTGGCCTTCTACGAAAACAACGCAGACAAGCTGAAGGTCGCAACCGTGAGCGACGTTGAGCCTTCGGTAGAGACGATCGCCGCAGGCGAATATCCTGTGTCGCGCCCGCTGTACTTCTACGTAAAGAAGGCACATGTCGGCGTCATCCCCGGCCTCAAGGAATATGTCGAGTTCTTCCTGTCCGACGAAATGGTCGGCCCTGAGAGCCCGCTTGCCGAATACGGCCTGGTTGCTGCTCCCGATGCCGAGCGTGACGCTCAGCGCGAGGCTTTCGAAGCCGGCAAAACCATGTAATTGAAAGTCGAGGGGCGCGGCCTGGCCGCGCCCCTCTTCTTCAAATCTGTTCCGCGGTGATATTTAGCCGCCTTCAGGGCAATCGATATTCATGAGCGTCTTCTCTGTCGTACTGATCATTCTGGCCATCGGTATCGTCGGCTTTCTTCTGGGGCGGCAGCGCGCCGTTTCGCAGCAATCCGCTGGTGGCGAGAAGCCGCATTCGAGGCCCGGCTACCACGGCGCATTCGTTCTGGTTCTCGCCGTTCTGCCCGCGCTCTTTCTTTTCGCGGCCTGGAAAATCGCCAGCCCGACGATCGTCGAAACTTCATTGAAGTCCGGATTGCCTGAGACCGTTCAATCCATGCCGGAAAGCAACCAGACGCTTGTCGTCGGGATGATCAAGAGCATCGGTGGCGGGCTTAGGCGTTTGAACAACACCGAACTGGCCGAGGCCGATCAGGGCTTTGAGCAGTTGCGCAGCGTTCTCGGCTCCAAGGGTGTCGCGATTGCCGCCAATGGCGAGGATTATATGATCCCCGCCGCCAAGGAATATAACGCGATGACCGATGGGTCGGCGCGGTATGCGGCGATCATTGCAATTCTGCTTTCTGCGGCTGGTGCCGTCTACGGCCTTTCCCGCATCGCTTTGCGGGCACGCGCGCGCAACAATGTCGAGCGTGTCATATTGTGGGCTTTGCTTGCGGCATCGACCATCGCGATCCTGACCACGGTTGGCATCGTGCTTTCGATGCTTTTCCAGACGATTTCTTTCTTCAATTCCGTATCGCCGATGACCTTCTTCTTCGGAACGGTGTGGGATCCGCGTTTTGCAGCAGCCGGTTCGGGCGGCGCGGCGGGACAGTTCGGCCTCATTCCGCTTCTCGCAGGCACGCTCTATATCGCGCTTGTGGCGATGCTGTTTGCCGTGCCGATCGGCCTTTTCGCAGCAATCTACATGGCCGAATACGCTTCGCGACGAGTACGCGGTATCGTCAAGCCGGTGCTTGAACTTCTGGCCGGTATCCCGACCATCGTCTACGGTTTCTTCGCGCTGGTTACGGTCGGTCCGTTCCTGCGTGATCTGAGCGCAGCACTTTATGGCGGGCAACCCTTCATCCTCGCGCAGAGCGTGCTGACGGCGGGCCTTGTCATGGGCATCATGCTGATCCCGTTCGTGTCTTCGCTGTCGGACGACATCATCACCGCGGTTCCGCGCGCCATGAATGACGGCTCGCTGGGTCTTGGTGCAACGCGCTCCGAAACGATGAAGCGGGTTATCCTTCCGGCAGCACTTCCGGGTATTGTCGGCGCACTCCTTCTGACCGGATCGCGCGCTATCGGTGAAACGATGATCGTGGTGCTTGCGGCGGGTGTCGCCGCCAATCTCAGCATCAATCCCGGCGACGCGATGACCACCATCACGGTCAAGATCGTCAACCAGTTGACGGGCGACCTCGAATTCACCTCGCCGCAGACGCTCGTCGCCTTCGCGCTCGGCATCACGCTTTTCGTCATCACACTCGCGATGAACATCTTCGCACTCTACATCGTCCGCAAATACCGGGAGCAGTACGAATGACCGACCTCACCACCCAAGACGTCGGCACCACGGCTGCCCGTCCGCGGCGGGATATCGGGATCAAGAAGCGCTACGCTGCAGAGCGCCGCTTCAAGATCTACGGCATCGTCGCAATCGCGCTCGGCATCTTTTTCCTGCTGGCGCTGCTCTATACCGTCGTGCGCGATGGTCACACGGCTTTCTGGCAGACGTCGATCAGCCTTCCGATCACCTTTAATGCGGAAACGATCGATCCGAAGAACGAACGTGCGACCGATCCGTCCGTGCTGCAGATGGCGAATTATTCAACTTTGGCCCGCGATGCGCTTGCGACCAAGCTTGGCGTCAATCTCGATGGCGCAAGCCGCGCGGAGTCGCGTCTGCTCGGCGGCATGATCTCGCAAGGGGTTCGCACGCAGCTTCGCGACATGGTGGTCGAAGACCCGTCCATCATAAGTACGACGCAGAATGTCTGGGTGCTGGCCAATGCCGACGTCGATTCCGCCCATAAGGGGCAGATCGATCTGCGCGTCGACGAAGCGCGCCGCAAGGTCAAGGACCAGCAGGTGACCTGGATGAACCAGCTTACCTCTGACGGTTCGATGGTAGAGAAGTTCAATACGGGTATCTTCACCTTCGGCGCATCGAGCCGCCCGGAAACGTCCGGCATGGGTGTTGCGATCATCGGTTCGCTCTACATGATGGCTATCGTGCTGGTGCTGGCGCTGCCGATCGGCGTTGCCGCTTCCATCTATCTGGAAGAATTCGCGCCGAAGAACCGCTTCACCGATCTGATCGAAGTGAACATCAACAATCTCGCGGCCGTGCCTTCCATCGTCTTCGGTCTTTTGGGATTGGCGGTCTTCATAAATTTTGCCGGGCTACCGCGATCCGCGTCCATCGTCGGCGGTCTGGTGCTGACGCTTATGACGCTGCCGACGATTATCATCGCGACGCGCTCCGCTCTCAAGGCCGTGCCGCCGTCGATCCGTGCTGCCGCACTTGGCGTCGGTGCATCGAAAATGCAGATGGTGTTTCATCACGTTCTGCCTTTGGCCGCACCTGGTATCCTGACCGGCACGATCATCGGCCTTGCACAGGCGCTCGGCGAAACCGCGCCGCTGCTGTTGATCGGCATGGTGGCCTTCGTTGCCAACTTCCCATCAACGCCATTCGATCCGGCGACAGCGCTTCCGGTGCAGATATTCATGTGGGCCAATGAGGCCGAGCGCGCCTTCGTGGAGCGCACCTCGGGAGCCATCATCATCCTGCTGCTTTTCCTCGCGGCAATGAACATCACTGCAATCATACTTCGCCGCCGTTTCGAACGGCGCTGGTAGGAGCACGGATTATGAACATAATGACCGAACAAGCAGTAGAAGAAGCAGTTCTGGGTAAGCGAATGACAGAGACGAACGAACAACTGAAAATGAAGGGCGAAAAGGTTCGCGTCTTCTATGGTCAAAAACAGGCTCTGTTCGATGTCGATCTGAACGTGCGCGAAAAGCAGGTTACGGCGCTTATCGGCCCGTCCGGCTGCGGCAAGTCCACCTTCCTGCGCTGCCTCAACCGCATGAACGACACGATCGAAAGCTGCCGCGTCGAAGGCAAGATCACGCTGGACGGCGAGGACATCTACACGCAGAAGATCGACGTCGTCGAACTGCGCGCCCGTGTCGGCATGGTGTTCCAGAAGCCTAATCCGTTTCCTAAGTCGATCTATGAGAATGTCGCTTACGGACCGCGCATTCACGGTCTGGCCAAGAACAAAACCGAGATGGACAAGATCGTTGAAAGCAGCCTGCAGAAGGCCGGTCTGTTCAACGAGGTGAAGGATCGGCTTCAGGAACCAGGTACTGGGCTTTCGGGCGGCCAGCAGCAGCGCCTTTGCATTGCGCGCGCAATTGCCGTTTCACCGGAAGTGATCCTGATGGACGAGCCGTGCTCGGCGCTCGACCCGATTGCGACTGCGCGCGTCGAGGAGTTGATCGACGAACTTCGCCAGAACTACACGATCGTCATCGTCACGCACTCCATGCAGCAGGCAGCCCGCGTTTCGCAGCGCACGGCGATGTTCCATCTCGGCTATCTGGTCGAGGAGGGTGCGACCGAAAAGATGTTCACCAACCCGGACGACAAGCGCACGCAGGATTACATCACCGGCCGCTTCGGCTGACGGTTGGGATACGAGGACAGATCATGGGCGAACATACCGTCACCTCCTTTGACGAAGAACTTGAGCAGATCGACCGCCTTATTCGTGAAATGGGCGACAATGCCGGTTCGATGGTCGCGGACGCCATTCGTGCGCTGCTTTCATCGGATTCCGCACTCGGCCAGCGCGTCGTTTCCGAAGATGCGATCATGGATGCGAAACAGCGCGAACTCGATGACCGTGCGATAACGCTTATCGCCAAGCGCCAGCCAATGGCGCAGGATCTTCGCGCTGTCGTCGGCGCGATCCGCATGGCCGGCGATCTGGAGCGCATCGGCGATCTCGCGAAGAACATCGCAAAGCGCGTCAGCGCGGTCGGCCAGACGGCGGCGCCGAAGAGCCTGTCGCACAGCATCGATTCCATGGCCGCGCTGGTTCTGGATCAGGTGAAGCTGGTCATCGACAAATATGTCGCGCGCGAACCGGATGCATTGCGCACGCTTCGCGCCGAAGACGAGAAGATTGACGTCAAATACACGGCGATCTTCCGCGAATTGCTGACCTATATGATGGAAGATCCGCGCAACATAACGGCGTGCACGCATCTTCTGTTCTGCGCGAAGAACCTCGAGCGCATCGGCGACCATGTGACCAACATTGCCGAAAATGCTTATTTCGTGATGACGGGCGAGCAATTGCCACCGAACAGACCTAAACTCGATGAAACCACGATGACGGTTCTTGCCGAGTAGAATGACGGGTGAAATGCGATGATCGCACCAAAAGTCATGGTGGTTGAAGACGAAGAACCCCTTGGCGTTCTTCTTCGCTACAATCTCGAATCCGAAGGCTATCAGGTCGAGGTCGTCGCGCGCGGCGACGAGGCCGAGATCAGGCTGCAGGAAAACGTTCCCGATCTGCTGGTGCTCGACTGGATGATCCCGGCGATTTCGGGCATCGAGCTTTGCCGCAGGCTGCGCATGCGTCCTGAAACGCAAAGGTTGCCGATCATTATGCTGACGGCGCGCGGCGAAGAAAGCGACCGGGTGAGGGGGCTTGCGACGGGCGCCGACGATTATCTCGTCAAGCCGTTCTCGACGCCTGAATTCATGGCACGCGTGAAGGCGCTTCTGCGCCGGGCAAAGCCGGAAGTGCTTTCGAGCATTCTCAAGGTCGGCGACATCATGCTCGACCGCGAAGCGCATCGCGTCTATCGCAAGAAAAGCGAGATCAAGCTCGGGCCGACGGAATTCCGGCTGCTGGAATTCATGATGCGGCATCCGGGCCGCGTGTTCTCGCGCAGCCAGTTGCTCGACAATGTCTGGGGCGAAACGATTTACATCGACGAAAGAACGGTCGATGTGCATGTCGGTCGTCTGCGCAAGGCGGTGAACACAGGCCGTATGCCGGACGTTATCCGCACGATACGCGGCGCGGGTTACGCGATCCAGGAAGACCAGCTTTAAGAGCCCTTTTGCAAATTCTACCCTGCCGGACATCTAGCGCAGTTTTCTGCGCTTCCGGTGCTCACGTACCAAATGTACGCTCCGCTCCGGTTCTCGAAAACCACACTATATGCCTCGGCAGGGCGAATTATCAAAAGGGCTCTAGGTCTTCGTACCGTTGCCCGGCGCGAAGATCGCGCTGTCGATATGGGTCAGCGCATGCATGGCGCTGCCCTCGCGGATGAGCGAGAACTCGTCCGGGATCGCGGCGAAGCTGATTGCCTTGTTGTGCTGTCCGCCTGCGGTGTTGGCTATCGCGTCGCGTAGTGATGGTTCGATCAGATCGAAAGCCGCGGCCCCTATGCCGACAACGGCGACCGGGGCAGGGTCAATCAGCGCGAACATGCTTCCCAAACCATAGCCAATTGCCTCGCCTGCGGTATGAAACGCGTCGCGCACGCGGCCGGGATGATTCCGGGCGCTTTCTGCAAGTTCCAGCATGTCGGCGTCGTCTATGTCGACCAGTGGGGCTACATCTTCGGCCAAACCGTGGGCATTGCGCCAGATCGCATAATTTCCGGCATAGGCCTCGACGCAGCCGCGCCGTCCGCACCGGCAAAGCGCGCCATGCGGCAGATGGTTCATATGGCCGAATTCGGCGCCGGATGAATGCGTGCCGGTGAACAATTCACCTTTGAGCATCAGTCCCATGCCGATGCCGTGCGACAGCAGGATGGCGATGAAATCGTTCTTGTAGCGATCCGGATCGCGCCAACGCAGCGCCACTGTGATCATGTTGCAGTCGTTTTCGACGGTCGAGGGAATTCCGAACCGTTTTTCGAGCAGATCGGCCAGTTCCAGATCTGTGTGGCTGGTGATCGGCGACCAGAGCATCTTGCGCGAATGCGAATCAGTGATGCCCTGCACGGCGATCATCAGGCGCAGGATCTTACGTTGCGTATTGTTCTTTTTGACTAGACGCTCGACCATCGCGATACATGCCTCAATCAGCTCTTCCTGAGAGAGTTCGAGCGTCGGCAGCTTGCAGCTTTCTTCGGCGACCATGACCCCGGAATAGTCGATCAGAGCACCTACCAGATGATTGAGGGACAGGACGATCGTGACCGTGGCGGCGGCCTTCGGATTAAGACCCAATCCCACCTGAGGCCTTCCGCGCCTTGATTTTGCTGTTTCTGCCGAGGCCGTCTCCACAAGAATTCCCTCACCCATAAGGTCGGACGAGATGGCGGATATGGTGGAATGGCTGAGGCCCGTGGCGTTCGCTATGGAGGTTCGAGATGGCTGTCCCGAGCGGCGCACTTCAGCGATGACCATCGCCCTGTTCCGGCGTCGCAAATCATCATGTCTTATTCCAGCCGGCATGTGGCTTAACTCCTCCCGCACCCGTCGCGGGCCTCTTGTTCGTGAGGGCCCGTTTACGGCGTACAGGCGGATATTGACAGAAGTCACGGCTTGCGCCACTATTTATTTCGGAGCTCGAAAAAAAGCTGCTCTGACGCTTTATAATCGTAGTCGCGCTTTCCGGCGCTTGGGAGGAAATCATGAATAAGTTTACCACCGCCATTCTGGCGGGCGTTGCCATGTCGCTATCGCTTTCGGTCGCGGCACAGGCGAAAGACAAGATCATCGGCGTCTCCTGGTCCAATTTCCAGGAAGAGCGCTGGAAGACCGATGAAGCCGCCATCAAGGCAGCTCTCGAAGCTGCGGGCGACAAGTATATTTCGGCCGATGCGCAGTCGTCTGCCGCAAAGCAGCTCACCGATGTTGAAAGCCTGATCAGCCAGGGCGCAAACGCGCTCATCATCCTTGCGCAGGATTCCAGCGCAATCGGACCGGCTGTCGAAAAAGCCGTCGCCGAAGGCATTCCGGTCGTCGGCTATGACCGCCTGATCGAAAACAAGGACGCTTTCTACCTGACGTTCGACAACAAGGAAGTCGGCCGCATGCAGGCGCAGGGCGTGTTCGACGTGAAGCCGGAAGGCAATTATGTCTTCATCAAAGGCTCGGGTGCCGATCCGAACGCAGACTTCCTGTTTGCGGGCGCGATGGAAGTGCTGAAAGAAGCGATCGATTCCGGCAAGATCAAGAATGTCGGCGAAGCCTACACCGATGGCTGGCTGCCGGCTAACGCGCAGAAGAACATGGAGCAGTTCCTGACCGCAAACGACAACAAGGTCGATGCAGTCGTTGCGGCCAATGACGGTACCGCAGGCGGTGCAATTGCTGCACTCGACGCACAGGGCCTTGCCGGTTCCGTTCCGGTTTCCGGGCAGGATGCCGACCATGCTGCGCTGAACCGCATCGCGCTTGGCACGCAGACCGTGTCGATCTGGAAAGACTCGCGTGAGCTTGGAAAGACGGCTGCCGAAATCGCTTCGCAGCTTGCTGACGGAACTGAGATGGACAAGATTCCGAACGCAGTGAAGTTCGATGGCGGTCCGAACAAGGTCGAGATGACCTCGGTGTTCCTGAAGCCTGTTCCGATCACGAAGGACAATCTTGACGTCATCATCGACGCAGGCTGGGTCTCGAAGGACGTTGTCTGTCAGGGCGTTGCTGCCGGTTCGGTTCCGGCCTGCAAATAATTTGACCATTTAGCGAAACGCCGCGGCCAAGAAGCCGCGGCGTTTTTCTTGGGGTCTAGATCGGGCTGGTACGAAGCCTGATCATGGTTCAAACTATCGTATGACCTGTCCCGAAGTAGCCAAACATGGCGTTCGGTTCCGGTCCATGTTCACAGTAACGGAACAAGCCGTACTGTCGGGAGGACTTCATGAGTGAAGTGGCATCGAGCGGAATGCCGGACGGAGCAAGATCGTCCGAGCTTGGACCGGTCGCAAGGTTTCTGAAGGCGACGGAAATCGACACCCGCATGCTCGGCATGGTCGGCGCGCTGCTGGTCATCTGGATCAGCTTTCATTTTCTGTCGAACGGCCTGTTTCTCACGCCGCGAAACCTCTGGAATCTTTCCGTTCAGTCATCATCCATCACTGTCATGGCGACCGGCATGGTGTTGGTGATCGTTACGCGCAATATCGATCTTTCAGTCGGTTCGCTGCTTGGCTTTGCTGGTATGGTCATGGGTGTTACGCAAGCTGTCTGGCTCCCCAGAATGATGGGTTTCCCGCTGGGCGACCCTACAATCTGGATGATCGCGCTTGCCGCAGGTATCATCGTGGGCGTCACGATCGGAGCGTTTCAGGGCTTTCTGATTGCCTATCTCAGCATCCCTGCCTTCATTGTTACGCTTGGCGGACTTCTTGTCTGGCGCGGTGCGGCCTGGTGGGTCACAAGTGGCCAGACCGTCGCCCCGATGGATGCCACTTTCCGCCTGATGGGCGGCGGGCCGGATGGCTCTATAGGTGCGACCGCAAGTTGGATCGTCGGCCTTGTTGCATGTGCCGCAGTGGTTTTCATGCTGCTGTCAGGTCGCAAGCAGCGCAAGCGCTTCAAGTTTCCGCTTCGCCCCGTATGGGCTGAAACGTTCCTTGGCGTATTGACCTGCGGCGTCATTCTCGGTGCCGTGTGGGTCGCCAATTCCTATCCTTGGCCAGCAGGCACAGTCCGGCGTTATGCCGAAGCCAACAATATCACCATTCCCGAAGGCGGATTGTTCATCGCGCATGGCATCGCCATACCGGTTCTGATAGCGATCGCTGCGGGCATCATCATGACCTTCATCACGACCAGAACCCGCTTCGGACGCTATGTGTTCGCCATCGGCGGCAACCCGGAGGCGGCAGCGCTCGCTGGCATCAACACCCGCTGGGTAACGATGAAAATCTTCATGCTGATGGGCTTTCTCGCGGCAATCGGTGCGGCAATCTCGACATCGCGCCTCAATGCGGCAACCAACGCGCAAGGCACGCTGGACGAGCTTCTGGTCATCGCGGCAGCGGTTATCGGCGGCACGTCGCTTTCGGGCGGTGTCGGCACGGTTGCAGGCGCGATGCTGGGTGCGCTGCTGATGCAGTCTCTGCAATCGGGCATGGTCCTTCTCGGCGTCGATACGCCGCTTCAGAACATCGTGGTCGGCATAGTGTTGGTCGTGGCCGTATGGCTCGACACGCTTTATCGCCGTCGCACGCAGTAATCGGGGAGAAAAGCGATGGATCAAACGCAAACCCCTCTGATCGATATGAAGAATATATCGATCGCCTTCGGTGGCATTCGTGCCGTGGACGACGCCTCGATCGATCTTTTTCCGGGAGAAGTCGTGGCGCTGCTTGGCCACAATGGCGCGGGCAAGTCGACGCTTATCAAGATATTGTCCGGCGCCTATAAGCGCGATGCAGGCACGATCTTCGTAAATGGCGAGGAAGCTTCGATCAGCAATCCGCGCGATGCCAAGAAATACGGTATCGAAACCATCTACCAGACGCTTGCTTTGGCGGACAATGTGGATGCTGCAGCCAATCTGTTTCTCGGCCGTGAGCTGAAGACCAGCTGGGGCACGCTTGACGATGTTGCCATGGAAGCCGAAGCCCGCAAGGTCATGGGCAGGCTCAATCCGAGGTTCCAGCGCTTCAAGGATCCGGTCAGCAAGCTTTCGGGCGGTCAGCGTCAGTCAGTGGCGATTGCACGGGCTATTCTCTTCAATGCACGCATTCTGATCATGGATGAGCCTACGGCTGCTCTCGGTCCTCAGGAAACCGCGCAGGTTGGTGAACTGGTAAAGCAGCTCAAGCAGGACGGTATCGGTATCTTCCTCATCAGCCATGATATTCACGACGTGTTCGATCTTTCGGATCGGGTCTGCGTCATGAAAAACGGTCAGGTGGTCGGCACAGCAAAGACAAGTGATGTGACCCAGGATGAAGTGCTTGGCATGATCATTCTTGGCAAATGTCCTCCGGGCGCCATTCCGGGTCCGGGCGCGCTTGTCGTCAAAAGCTGAACGGACAGATTCTCCCGATTATTGGCAGCTACGCGAGTGCGTTTGCATTCGCGTAGCCAGACGCTAATAAGGAATATGGTGGGATCAAACCGGCAGTATTCGACTTGAAGAAGTTTTTTCCAGGCGTCGTGTTTTTTGCCGTGGCAATTGCCGCTGCCGCTGTTGCTCTGTTTGCATATTTTGCCGCGCAGGAAGCTGCGCGCATCAAATTTGATGCGACAGCCGACGAAGCGCTCAATCGCATTCAAAGCCGTGTCGATCTCCACATGTCGCTGCTGCGATCGACACAGGCGCTGTTCAAGGTAGAGCAGGGGACCGTCAATCCTTCCGAATTCAAATCCTTCTTCGACGCTCTGAACGTTTCGGACAATTTCGAAGGGTTACGTGGCATTGGCTTCGTGCGGCTGATCGAAAAGGGGCAAGAAGGCGCGGTTGAAAGCGAACTTGCGCAGCACGGTGATGGACAAAAGGAAGTCTACCCGGAGACGGATTTGACGTTGCGTGCGCCAATCGTCCTGTTCGAGCCGCGAGATCAAGATAACAGTTCCGGTATGGGCTACGATATGATGACCGACCCGATCCGGCGTCCGGCCATCGAGAGCGCCATTTCCACGGGTGAGCCGCGTGCGACAGGCCGCGTGATGCTCGGCGAAGCGACCGGCAGCAGCCAGACCTATCCCGGGTTTCTGATTTTCCTGACCGTGACACCGGAAGTTGAGCCAACCTCGACGACAGCAGGCGGGCTTCTTTACATCGTATTCCGCAGCGCTGATCTGTTTCATGCCACGCTCGGACGTGCGCCGTTGCTGCCGGTTCAGGTGGAAATATTCGATACCGCAGTTGGCGACCAGAATCTTCTGTACCGCTCTGCAGCGCCGCTTTCGGAGGCATATGGCGGAAGTCTGCTGGCAATGCGCGAGATCGTCGTTGCGGGGCGGCGCTGGAGCGTGATTTTCAGGCCGTCAGCGGAATTCGCCCCGCCATCCTCGCGTATCATGCCGTTTGCGCTGGGGCTGTTCGGCCTGCTTCTGGCGGGAGCGGTGGCACTGGTCGCGCGCTATCAGCAGCGCGCCTTCGAGGCCATATCGGCCCTTCACGAGACGACCGAGTCCAGCCTGGCCGAGAAAGATCTGATGCTTCAGGAAATGAAGCATCGCATCAAAAATTCGATTGCGCGGGTGCTGGCGATGTCGCGTCAGACGGCGGCGCATTCCAAGGATATGAATGAATTTGCGACGTCGTTCTCCGCGCGCCTTCAGGCCATGTCGAATTCGCAGGACATGCTGACACGATCATATGGGCAAAAGGCCGATATGGAAGAGCTGTTGCGGATGGAGCTAGGGCAGGTGTTCGGCGGCGAGCTTCCCGCCGACGCGATGGACGGCCCCAAAATTATGCTGAACGAGACGGCGACGCAGGCCATGGGGCTGACGTTTCACGAGCTTGCCACCAATGCCATCAAATATGGCCGTGCGAATAAAGAGGGCACCCTGCGGGTTAGCTGGCTCGTCAAAAACGAGGTCAAAAACAAAGTTCTTACGCTGCGATGGGAAGAGCTTGGTAGCGGAAAGATCAATCCGCCGGAGAAGACCGGCTTCGGTACCAAGCTTATCGATATGAATATCGTGCGCGAATTGAGGGGCACGATCGAACGCGCCTTTGGTGATGACGGAATCGTCATCACCATCACGATACCTCTGAACGAGTGAAATCACGCAGAGGCAAAGAGGCGTCTTTGGCGACGCCTCGTTTTTACGCCTCAATAATAGCCTGCAGGGCAGGCTGCGATGTAGATGCGGCCATTGCGGTCACGGAAGCGGCATTCGCCCTTGCGGGTCGCGGCACCAAGCAGAACGCCAGAAGCTGCACCAACCACGCCGCCGACCAGCGCGCCACCAACCTTACCAGTTGCCAGACCACCGATGGCTGCACCCGCTACGCCGCCAAGTGCCGCATCGTTTTCCGCCGTCGTACAACCGGCGAGCGCCACGACTGCTGCCATTGCAATGATAATTTTCTTCATGTCTCAACCCTCTGGATAGTCCACTGGCCGTGGAGTGTTGCCAAGTTTGTTACTGATTTGCAGTCTTGCGCGTGGCGTTCACATTGGAAGCCACTATCGCGTTCGGACGCTCGATCGATGCCTCGAGCTTGCCCTTGGGCGTTATATCCCAGACCAGCTCGGCATCCTCTTCTTCAAGTGCCGGGTCTACGACAACGCACGTTCCGAAGATTTTTTCGAATTTCCCATGATATGCGCGGATCATGTCACCGCTTTCGCGCTGACAATCTTCGGCTGCTTCATAGAGCGGCACGGGCGCTGGAAGCTCTTTGCATTCCTGCAACGAGTTTGAACATCCAACGATCAAAAGCACTGCTGCAATGTGTTCCATGATGAAACCCTTTCAACCATGAAACGCAGGTAGAAGCGCGAGAGTTCCACATGAAGGAATAAAGATGGTCCGAAAATAACGTTTTTTAAACTGTTGCTCTATTCGAGCTCGAAACTGCCACTGGGAATGAGCAGCCGATATTCGAGCCAGCCATCGTCCAGAGACAGGCTCGCCTCGCCGTTGAGCGAGGCAGGAACCACCTTTTCCAATGCGATACTGCCGAAGCGTTTCTCGGAAAGCGACGTCACGCCGCCGACCTGCTCACGCCAAAGAAGTTGAAGAGCCGGCTTTCCAGTTTCGCTCGGGACCAGACTTGAGGACACAGCCACGAAACCGCTCGGTTTTGACAGAGCTCCATAGGTTGCCGAATTGGCCGCGAGTTCATGAATCGCCAATCCTATATGCAGCGCGGCATTCGGATTGAGATAAGGCTTCTCGCCATCAAGCCGCAGATGCTTCTGGAGGTTGTCGCTGTATTTGCCGACTTGTCCTGCGACCAGCTCCCACAAATCCGCGCCGCGCCAATTGGATGACGTCACAAGATCCTGCGATGAGGCAAGCGACTGGATACGGCCGCGAAAACGGCTCAGGAATGTGTCGATGTTCCCGGAATGTCGTCCGGTCTGCGTTGCAATACTTTGAATGATGGCAAGCAGATTCTTGGAACGATGCGCGACTTCGCGAAGAAGTGTTTTCAACGTCTGTTCGCGGCGTCTTTCTTCGGTAACGTCTATAGCGGTGGTGACTATGCCTTGCAGCTCTCCAGCTGCATTTTTATCGGCGTCGATCCATATCTTGAACCATCGGATACCTTGCGGTGTGGTAACTGCCGCGTCGATCCGCTCGGCCTTGCCAGTGGAAAGGACGTTTCTACGAACAGCGGCAACTCGGCTCAACTGCTGGCCGCTTGCAGACAGCCGGCCCATCCCATCGGAAAGCACAGCGTTTTCCAGTTCGGGGAATATGTTTTGACCCCACACCGTATTTAGCTCGGTGTCCTGATAGAGAACGGAAATGCCGGTGTTTTTAAGAACGTGAAGGAGGCTGCGACCAAACTCCGGATTACCCTCGGCAACCTGACGATTGAGATCGGTATCTTGCTCGTTCTTCAAGCTCTTGTGTGTTCCGACCATAATCCAAATATTCCCCGTCAGCGTGAACGGGATTGTTCGGCAAGGGTTCCCAAAAAAGCGAACCTTAACAAGAGTCCGCCGGGCAAACTGCAATTAAGCAATTGTACCCGGCGGTTAGCTGGACGCCATCTGAGGGGGGACGGCCTCCAGTATATCATTGGCCCGTTCTTCGATTACGAAGCTCTGCGGAAAAGACCTGCAATGAGCGAGATGACGAGAAAGGCCAGAAATACGAAGAACAGAATCTGGGCGATGCCCGCAGAAGTGCCGGCAATGCCGCCGAACCCAAGCGCGCCTGCGATGATCGCGACGACGAGAAATACGAGAGCCCAGTAGAGCATTTCAGCCTCCTTGAATGTCTGCAATAGAACGCAAACTCTTAGCTTTGGTTCCTTGCAAAAGAAAAGGCCGCTTGTGAAAAGCGGCCTTTTTGAGCGGAAATATTTTTGAGTGTCAGGCTGCGGCCTTGGCCTGCCTGTCGAAGAACAGCGCCTGGCTGATAAGTGCCTTCACCATTTCCGGGTTGAACGGTTTCGTCACCAGGAACGCCGGCTCGGGCCGCTCTCCGGTCAAAAGGCGTTCAGGGAATGCCGTGATGAAAATGACGGGCACCGTCGATGATGCGAGAATTTCATTCACCGCGTCGATGCCTGAGCTGCCATCGGCAAGCTGGATGTCAGCGAGAACCATTTTCGGGTTCGTCTTTTTGAAGAGATCGGTTGCTTCCGCGTGGGTGCGGGCAGTGCCGACTACACGGTGGCCAAGGCTCTCGACCATTTCTTCGATATCCATCGCGATCAAAGGCTCGTCTTCGATGATAAGGATATCGGTCGCAACCTGCCTGGAAATCTCAGAACTTGCCTGCGAAACCAGTGTCTCGAATTCGGCTTCGCTCACATCCAGAATTTCGGCGGCTTCCGAATTCGTGAAGCCCTCGACTGCAATGAGCAGGAATGCCTGACGCGGACGCGGAGCCAGCGCTGCAAGGTTGGCGGAGGCACGCTGTTCCCATGCATTGATAGGTGTAACCTGAGGCACTTTCACTGCGACCGAGGTAAACAGCTTCGCGAATATCTTATAAAGAGCAATCCGTTCATTGGACGCTTCCGGGAAGATGCTGACATCGGCGATGATTGCTTCAAGCATTGCCGCCACGAGAGCATCGCCGCTCTGTTGGGAGCCCGAAACGGCACGCGAAAAGCGCCGTAGAAAGGGCAGGTGTGGGGCAATTGAAGCGGATAAACTCATAAGGACGTCTCCCTCGCATGACGTTTCGTCACGTACGCAATTTTATTGCAACGATGCACAAAATGCGCTGCTCATTAAAAAGTTCCGATTAGGATGGAACTTATTTGGAAAAACCGCGTTTGTCAGCAACTTCGGGTTTCTGCCGGTTTCGCACCGGTGGTCCCGATTGGGTTCGGGGCGGGTAATTTATAACAGGGCAAACCAACGGAATGACTATGAAAAAGCCAAACTCCGGCGACGCGTCTGCGCGCCAGACCGGTAATGCTCTGGGAGCGAATTCTGAAATTGGCCGCAAACTGAAGCAATATTACGACGAACTCGTATCCGATGATGTTCCGGATCGGTTTGCACAGCTTCTCAGCCAGCTTGAGCAAGCCGAACCTGCTCAGAATAAGGACTGAGTCGTGATGGCTGCAGTACAGGATTTCAAGAAAGACCTCCTTGGGACGATCCCAAGCCTGCGTGCGTTTGCTGTGTCTTTGACGCAGAATGCGGACAAGGCCGACGATCTCGTGCAGGAAACCCTCGTCAAGGCGTGGGACAAGCAGCAGAGCTTTCAGCTCGGCACGAATTTGAAAGCGTGGCTGTTCACTATCCTGCGCAATGAATTCTATTCGCAAATGCGCAAGCGCGGTCGCGAAATCCAGGACAGCGACGGTATCATGACCGAGCGGATGGCGGTACATCCAAGCCAGCCGGGCATGCTTGATCTGAACGATTTTCGTGCTGCTCTCGAGCAATTGCCCGAGGATCAGCGTGAAGCGATAATTCTGATTGGCGCTTCGGGGTTTTCTTATGAAGAAGCCGCCGAGATTTGCGATTGCGCGGTTGGTACGATCAAAAGCCGCGTCAGCAGGGCGAGAAGCCGACTGCAGGAGATTCTGAAAATCTCCGGTGAAGCTGATTATGGTCCGGATTCGATTTCGGCTCAGGTTATGGGATCAAGCGCTGCTTGATTCCTTGCTCCTGCCGGTGACAGTCGCCAGTGCCTGAACCAGATCGCTACCGGCATAAGGCTTCGAGATGATCAGCACGTCGGGGAAAGTCTGCTTGATTTCCGCGACATCCGAATAACCCGAAGCGAATATGAACGGCACATTTCGCTTTTTCAGATTCTCGGCGAAATCGAGGTTTGTGGCGCCGTCGACAAATATGTCGAGCACGGCGACGTCGAACGAGATTGTTTTGTCGAGTTCAACATCCGCAGAAGAACGCGCAATGGTGACTTCCCGTGCGCCGTTGTCGAGACAAAGCTGTTCGACATCCATGGCGATCAGAAATTCATCTTCGATAACCAGAACGCGCATATCCGACAATAAACGAGTCAAATTCGTAATCTCCAAATGTCGCTCGTCATGCACTTGCGCGACAAAGGCGTCATTTAAAAAAGACATATTGGCGAGGGTCGCCAAGCCCGATAAGGGTTCTATTGCTGGGTTTGCGAGGTAAGTGTGATGCAGCCGGGGCGCTCGCTGTCAGCGAGACGATATCCATGCGAGAAATGTCCGTTGCGTCCGCTCGAAACTTTTCGAGAGTTCGAAAAGGAAGAGCTCGAATTCATTACTACGTTCAAGCGTGGAGAATTGGCGGTCGACAAGGGAGCGACCGTGCTTCTGGAGGGTACAGCCAGCCCGCATCTCTATACGGTTCTGACCGGCTGGGGATTTCGCTACAAATTGCTCAGCGACGGCCGCCGGCAAATCCTGAACTATCTGATGCCGGGCGATCTGATCGGCCTTCAGGGAAGCATGGTTGGCGAGATGGAACACTCGGTGGAGGCACTGTCTCCCATGCTGCTATGCGTGTTCGAGCGCGAAAATCTCCCGAACCTCTATCGGAATTATCCGGGCCTTGCCTATGACATCACGTGGATCGCTTCGCGCGAAGAGCAGATGCTGGACGAAAACCTGCTGAGTCTGGGTCGGCGTAGTGCGCTTGAGCGCGCCGCATATCTGATCGCCTTCATCTACAGCAAGGCGAAATCCGTCGGTTTGAACGAAACGTCTCTGGTGCAGCTTCCGATTACCCAGCAGCATGTTGCCGATACGTTGGGCCTATCGCTGGTTCACACCAACAAGACCATTCGCAAACTGACTGACAAGAAGCTGCTACGCTGGCGCGAAGGCGGATGCGAGGTGCTTTCGCTGGATGGTTTGAAGAGCCTTGCAAGCTGGGATGGTCTCAAGAAGGTCAGGCGCCCTCTGTTATAGCGCACGACCATCGGCCTGCCAGTCTGCCACGGGGATGATGTTGCGGATGATCGCGTAAACGATCAGAAGGGCTGGCACGGCGATAAAGCCGCCGAGCGCGCCCCACAGCCATATCCAGAATGCCAGCGAGAGCAGGACCGTGAACGGATTGAGCGTCATTGTGCGCCCGATCACCATCGGCGTCACGAACTGCGCCTCGATGGTGTTTATGGCGAGATAGACCAGCACCGGGATCATGCTTCCGCCAAGCGAATCGAACTCGGTCAGCCCAATGGCGAAAAGGATGACGACCATCACGGCAGGGCCGATGAAGACCACGAAATTGGTCAGGATCGCGATCGCCCCCCATAGAGGTGCAGAGGGAATTCCGATCAGGTAAAGCGCGATGCCGACGGCAAGCCCTTCCAGAATGTTGATGATGGTGATGGAAAGCAGATATTTCGAAATCACATGCTCCACGTCGCGGAAGATGTGAGCGACGCGCCAGCGCAGCCGGCGGCTGAAACAAAGGGACAGGACCGTTGCACGCGTCTCGTGACGTGTCGCGACGAAAAAATACAGGCTGGCGAAGAAAAGCAGTATCTGGCCGATCAATGAAGGCGCGAGCATCGCGATGCTTTCGACGCCCATTCCTTCGTCCACCGAAACGGCCAGTCCGTCGCCGCCCGTGATCTCTCTGAGTTGGCCACGCATACCCTTGAGCGCCTCGAAAGGCCCTTTCAGATCGGCCAATTGCCGTTGAAGATCGACCCAGATCTGCGGCAGGCGCTCGATCCAGTAGGACAGGGGGGCCGCAACAGCCAAGGCAAACAGGCTGACGACGATTATGAAAAGCATCACCACGAGGAACGCCGACAGGCCGGGCCGAACCCCTTTATATTCCAGCTTCGTAGCGACGGGGCCGAGCATAAGCCCGATAACGATGCCGAGGAATATCGGAGCCAGAATATACTCGCCCATCTTCAAAGCGAATATGAAAGTGACCAGCCCAACAACGATAGTCGCAACCTGCGACATTCTCGAAAAGAATATTTCGAAGTTCGATTTTGGAGGCAGCCGAACGATAGGCGCCTTCTTGATTGTTCTGAGAGACATTCTTCATTTCCGGCTGGACTTGAAGTCCCAAACGCAATTTCATGGGGTTCGTTCCGATCTTTGGAACCGCGCTAGGGTCTGGGCGTTGTGACCCGAACCATGAAATGGAGTTTATCGATGGCTGCCTCGACAGGAAAACCAGATATGTCAAAGACCACTTCCGATCTCGAGGCCGATATTCGGCAGCTCAAGGCCGACCTTGAAATTCTGACCAAGCAGCTTGCCGCTACCGGTGAGCATTCGATTAGCGCTGCCAAACGTGCGGCTTCCGAAGGCGTTGATCAATTGCGCGTTCATGGGGAAGCAGCGATGGATGGATTGAAATCCAACGCGCGCGACGTCGAAGCACAGGTGATCGCAACGGTGCGCGAAAAGCCGGTTACGGCTTTGGCAATTGCGGCGGGCGCCGGCTATCTTTTCGCGCTTCTTTCGCGCCGCTGATCTTTGAGAGGCTGAGGGGATGTTAGCTTCGCTGATTGCGGGTTTCGCGTCTGGCGAGACCCTGAATGCGCTTAAACGGGCGCGCAGGGCTGCGGTTTTTTATCTGATCGCGGGGATATTCATTGCCGTCGGCATAATCTTTCTTCTCATTGCGGGCTTCATATGGACGGCGCATCGATACGGGTCGGTTAAAGCGGCGCTGTGGTTCGGTGCTGGCTTTGTAGTCGCTGCGATCATTACGCTGCTGATTCACAAGCTGACAGCGGAAACGCGCGCAAAGCGCATTGCCCGGAAGAGAAGCTCTGAATTCACGACGATGGCGGCGGCGTCCGCTTTGGCCGTGCTTCCTACGCTTATGCGTGGACGGGTTGGTCTTGGCGCACTGGCGCTTCCGGCTGCAGCCTTCGTGGCTTATGCCATCTATCGCGAAAACCGCCCGAAGCGCGGGCCGGGTTCGACCGACGACTGAAAAGCATTGGCCCGAGAAGAATCGCCATGCTCCGGCAGGGCGCATGGCGATTAATATTGGGGTTCGTCGGCCTCAAGCGGCATGGATATTTTTGCCCGCACCCCTTCCGGGTGAAACTCATGGACCACTTCGCTCGAAATCACTTTCGCCAGGCTGCGGCGGATGAGAATCGAGCCGAAGCCCTGTCGTGTGGGGTCTGAGACAGTAGGTCCGCCTTCTTCCCTCCAGTTGATCACGATGCGGCGCGCGCTGTGCAGGCCATGCACATTCCAGCTAAGTTTCACATGGCCTTCGGGCACGGATAAGGAGCCGTATTTCAGCGCGTTGCTGGCAAGTTCATGAAGAATGAGCCCGACGCCGAGAGCCTGATCGGGGGACAAAAGCACGTCAGGGCCGGAAATTGCGATGCGCGCATGCTTTGCGTCATCGAAAGGCTGAACCTCCTTGTTGACGAGTTCCGCAATTCTGATGCCGCGCCATTCATGGTCCGATAGAAGACCATGGGCCAGACCCAAGGCCTGAAGACGCGAACTGAACGCTTCCAGAAATTCATTCGGCTTGCTGGAATGGCGCACAGTCTGTGTAGCGAGCGCCTGCACGGTCGCCAGCGTGTTCTTGACGCGGTGATTGATCTCGCGGAGCAAAAGCCGTTGGCGTTCCTCGGCGGACTTCCGCTCGGTGATGTCGTAGTTCACCCCCATCAGCAAGGTCGGCTTTCCATCGGGGCTGCGCGCAAGAACACGGCCTCGTGTCGCCAGCCAACGGGGAGGGTCGATGCCGCGCACCCTGTACTCGCTGAAATAGTGGTCATTGCCAGCAAGGGTGCTTCTGAATAGGGCCTCGGCGTCTTTCCAGTCGCGGCGATCGATCGCCAGAAACATATCGCGCACACGCAGCGGCTTGTCGGACGGCAAATTGAAAAGTTCGGCAAAAGAGGCGTCGTATTCGATTTCGCCTGTGCGCGCGTCCCACGCCCAACTGGAAAGTGCCGCAGCCTCGACGGCTATGGCGCGGCGTTTTTCTTCCTTGTCGAGAGCCTCGCGGACCAGCACGCCAGCGCGTGCGCCATCCTTGAGTTCGAACAGGCTCGCGGCGAGGCCGGCAAGCATTTTCAGTTGTTCGAGTTCCTTGCTCGAAGGCTCATCGCGCTTGCGTTTGTCGATCACGCATAGGGTGCCGATCTTCTGGCCGAATACGATGATCGGCGCGCCCGCATAAAAGCGGATGCCCATCTCGCCCGTCACCAGCGCGTTGTCCGAGAAGCGCTGATCTGTGGCGGCATCCGGGACGATTGTCACATCATCCTCCGATGAAATCGCATGGGCGCAGAACGAAAGATTTATAGGCGTTTCCGTGTCGTCGAGGCCGTGGCGCGACTTGAACCATTGCCGCTCAAGATCGACCAGACTCACCAGCGAGATCGGCGTATCCATTATCGTTGCTGCAAGCTTTGTCAGCTTGTCGAAATCAGGATCGTTTTCGGTATCGAGCACGCCAAGCCGATGAAGCGTCAGCCGGCGTTCTGCATCGCTAACGGTCGATAGAACTGACTCCGGCAGGCTGGATTTTTTTCGGCGGTTTTCGGCGTTCAATCGTTTTCTCCTGCCTGTCTTTGTAGCTGCCGATCTCCGGCACGAAAAGACCAAACAGGCGTCTGGCCGGAACAATGCGCAATCGCACGCATTGAATTATCAGAAATCGAATGGAGACTAGGAATTGACCAAGATCGTAAAACCGGAAAAAGCACGCCAGGGGAAACGGGGTGGTCAGGTATTGGTCGTGCTCGTCGTGGCGCTTGCACTCGCGGCCATCGTCTGGATCGGCGTTGAAATGTACGGTCAGGATATCGAGCCTGCGAACAGCCAGCAGGTCGACACGGTCGATTGATAATCATGCTTGCTTGGGTACCAGCGCCTTCAGCGCGCGTGGGTGGATTTTCAGCGTCGTCTCTTCAGCCAGCTTTACGAGTTCGCCGTCCATGACGGCAGCTCGCTTGCCGCGAAAAGAAACTATTCTTACGGTCACTTCTTCGGCTTCCAAGACTTCGACATGCTCATTGTCGCGCCATTTGCCGCGCGCCAGATTGAAAGCCAGACGGATCATCTCGCCACGCTCCCTCGCCACCATCAGGTAGATGCCAAGCACCCCGCCATCAGGCACGTCCGCGTAGGGAAGATGGCCTTCGCCGAAGACATTGTTGGAAATACCGATGCCGGTCGTGCGTACCAATTGTTCTTTGCCATTGATGGTCAGCGCTACTTTCATCGAAGGCGGATTCATAATCGTCGACCATGCAGCCTTCGCCGAGGCGTGTATTTTTCCGAACCGTGAGCCGAATTCCATTCTGGAGCGAAGCTGAACCATCTTGGCGTGCATGCCGAAGGAAAATTGGTGGATGAAAGCTTCGTCATTTGCGGTCGCCATATCGACGGGCATGATGCGGCCGTCTGCGAATGCGGCGACGGCGGCTTCCAGCGTCTGAGGAATTTTAAGACTGCGCGCGAAGAGGTTCATCGTGCCTGCGGGTAGAATCGCCAGCGCCTTGTCCGTTCCCATCAGGCGTGCGGCAGCCGCGGAAATCGTCCCGTCGCCGCCGCCTGCCAAAACGACATCGGATTCGCTTGCAAGCGCGCTGTCGAGCGCATCGGCGATCTCGTCTCCCGACACTGCCTCAATGTCGATCTTGTGCCCGGCTTCCTCAAGCGTGTGGCGCATGAAATCCGAAAAGTTTTCTATATCGGTCGTGCGCAAAGTGCCGCCGTCCCGGTTGAGTACCGCAGAAAAATGCATTCCGTGCTCCAGTCGGTAGGCCGCCAAGCCCTTAAATATTATTTCTGCCGAGTTGTTCCAGACCGGGTGCGATTTTCGGCCGAAGGTCTCGATGGAGTTTTCGGGGGAGATGTCAGGTGCGTGGCACGTAACGGGAATAGTAGCGGAAGGTTCCACTCAAAGAGGTGCCGTTTAGTAAGGCGTTACTAACGGAAAAATTCGGAACTACATTCAAATGGTTACGTTGACCACTTGTGAGAGCCGCGTCCCCGTTTCCTTGCAACAGTTCACAGGAACGCGGCCATGCATAAAAGTTTACGCACAAGGAGAAGGTAACATGATCCGCAATCTTTTGGCTACGACCGCGATAGCAGCCCTTTTGACGACCGGCGCATATGCGCAGGAAGCGACCACACCGGCGCCGGCTGCTCCAGAAGCACCCGCTGCTGAAAGCGCTGCGCCCGATGTGATCAAGGCGGACGGCAATCTGGCCACCAACATCATCGGCGAGACCGTTTACAACGGTACGGGCGATGACGCCGAGAATATCGGTAACGTCAACGACATCATCATCGGCCCTGAAGGCAACATCGAATCCGTCGTTATCGGTGTGGGTGGCTTCCTGGGCATTGGACAGAAGAATGTCGCGCTCGACTATTCGGATGTCGATTGGGCAGAACGTGACGGCGACCGCTGGATCGTGATCCCGACGACCAAGGACGCGCTGCAGGCACAGCCTGAGTTCGATCGCCGTGCCTATGATCCGGCACCGGCAGCCGCAGCAGGTGATCCGGCAGCCCCGGCTGACGACACTATAGCTGATGCACCCGCAGCAACCCCGGCTGCTCCGGTGGCACCGGCTGAGGATAGTGCGGCGACTGAGGCACCTGCAACGCAGGGTGCTGACGATACGCAGACGGCCGCGATCGATCGTTCGACGCTGACCGAAATTCCGAGCGGCGAAGTTCGTTCGGACGATCTGGTGGGCACCACGGTCTACGGTGCTGACGATGCCAATGTCGGCAAGATCGGCGATGTCGTTCTGAGCTCGGACGGTCAGGTCGATTCCATCATCATGGATGTCGGCGGTTTCCTCGGCATAGGTGCCAAGGAAGTGGCTGTCGGAATGGATAATCTTGCATTCATGCAGGATACCGATGGCAACAAGTACCTCTACACGCAGTTCACCAAGGAGCAGCTTGAGGCACAGCCAGCCTATGATGAAGGCAGCTATGCGGAACAGCGCGAGCAGCAGCGTCTGCTTGCCGACTAAAAGTTTCGAAGCTTCTGAAAAGGGCCGCGTTCCGAAAGGAGCGCGGCCTCTTTTTTATGAACAAATCACATTTGATTGTTCACCAATAGTGAACGGTCCTTGCAGGTTTGGTGGTCTTCCGGAATGGGATCCGACTACGACATAGTAGGGCAAATGACGGCACGGCCGTTGAGGCGAAAGGAACCCGCTATGCTCAACCAGATCAAAGGATTGCATCACGTCACTTCGATGGCGAGCGATGCGCGCAACAACAATCACTTCTTCACAGAAACGCTCGGCCTTCGCCGCGTCAAGAAAACTGTCAATTTCGACGCGCCGGATGTCTATCACCTCTATTACGCAGACGAAAAAGGCACGCCTGGTTCGGTGATGACCTATTTCCCGTTTCCAAATATTGGCAAGGGACGTGGTGGCGTCGGCGAAGTCGGAACGACGGTCTATTCGGTGCCTAAGGATACGATCGGCTACTGGCAGAAGCGCTTTGAAGATCAGGGCGTTCAGGGGCTGAAAACCGAGACGCTGTTCGGTGAAAACCGCCTGAATTTCAAAGGCCCGGATGGGGATGGTTTTGCGCTCGTCGAAGCCGATGACAATCGTGCGCCATGGATCGGCGGCGGTGTTTCGGCAGATGAAGCCATTCGCGGGTTTCATTCCGTTTCGCTGCGTCTGAAGGATGGCGGTGCGACCGAGGAGCTCCTGAAGTTCATGGGCTATGAAGAGCTCGACCGGTCCGGCTCTGTGAAGCGGCTTGGTGTCAAAAACGGCAATGGTGCCGACATCGTCGATATCGAAGTGCTTCCGGGCGCTCCCTTCGCCAATCTTGGTGCGGGCTCGGTGCATCACGTTGCCTTTTCTGTCGAAGATCGCGCAAGGCAGCTCGAAGTGCGCAAGGCGATTGCCGATACGGGCTATCAGGTGACACCGGTGATCGACCGCGATTATTTCTGGGCGATCTACTTCCGCACGCCGGGCGGCGTCCTGTTCGAAGTCTCGACCAATGAGCCGGGTTTCGAGCGAGATGAAGAGCTTTCGCATCTTGGCGAGAATCTGAAACTTCCGGAGCAGCATGCTCATCTGCGCCCATATCTCGAGCGGCACCTCCAGCCGCTCGAGAATTGAGGGGATGAAGATGGACGCCGATCGCTACATCCACACCGTCCATAAGGGTGCTGACGAGGGTCCGCTTCTGTTCGTATTCCATGGCACCGGCGGTGACGAGCATCAGCTCGTCGCGCTCGGCCGGGAACTTCTGCCGCAAGCGACAATCGTTTCGCCGCGCGGCGATGTTTCCGAACAAGGCTCTGCCCGGTTCTTTCGCAGAACGGGAGAGGGCGTGTACGACCTAGACGATCTTGCCCGCGCGACGCAGAGCATGTCCGCCTTCATCGGAGCACAGCGCGCGAAATTCAGCCACACGCCGGTCTATGGGCTCGGCTATTCGAATGGCGCGAATATTCTGGCGTCGGTGCTCTTCGCACATCCTGGCCTGTTCGATGCAGCAGTGCTCATGCACCCGCTGATACCGTTCGAACCCAATATCGAAGGTGATCTGGAGGGCCTGAAAGTGCTGATAACCGCAGGCCGGCGCGATCCGATCTGCCCGCCGAACCTGACGATGCGGCTTGACGGCTATCTGCGCACCAAGTCTGCTGACGTAACACTTGAATGGCACGAGGGCGGCCATGAGATACGACCGAACGAAATCGAAACCGCAGCAAAATTTCTGAGGGCAAACTTATGACGAATGATGTCGAAACCAACATTCAACTGGAAGATAACGGCTCGAAGGGACGCTATTTCGTTTCCTCCGACGGTGGGCCGGATGCTGAAATGACCTTCACCAAGGTCGGCGAACACCGCATCATCATCGACCATACCGAAGTGCCGGATGTCTATCGCGGCCAGGGCGTTGGCCTGAAGCTCGTTTCGCGAGGCGTTCAGGATGCACGCGCTGCCGGTAAAAAGATCATTCCGCTTTGCCCTTTCGCCGCAGCGCAGTTCAAACGCCATCCCGAATGGGCCGATGTGCTGGACGGAAAGTAAAATACAACCGCCAGAATATTAGGATTCTGGCGGTTAACCACGATTCAGTGTAATATGCCGGCGGCGATTGGGGAGGCCGGTATGATTTACTGTCCGGGTTGTTCCAGAAAGATTCCGCGTTTTTCGAGTTATTGTCCGCACTGCGCGCAGGAATTTCCCGGAAGCGTTCCGGAAGGGCCGCAGGTATTACTGCAGCGGTTACCCGTCAATCCGTTCGTCAGCCTGTTCGGGCTGGTGTGGGTTACACATGCGATGATCGTGCTTTGGAAACGCGGGCTGCCGGACGCCATATTGGCGATGATCTCCGGTCCGCTTGTCTGGGCATTCAGATAATCACCGCAGGACCGGGCCTGAACATTCGGGATTGTCAGCGCTCCAGCACACCGAACGAGCGGTCTGCGAACGCACGCTGGTATCAGCATTCAACTGCACCAGACTTGAAAATGCTGCACCGAAACCAACGGCTATGGCGGCTACGAAACTAAGGCGGATAAAGGGCATGGCGTCTACTCTGCTTGAACTCGGCCCCACTATTAGCCCGCGACGCTGAATGCGCGCTGATCCCCGCGTTCAACAAGCATTCAAACACCTTTACGAAAGTTTAAGGCAGAGTTTAACGATTGCGCTCACGCACAGGGTTTCCCCAGGCAGTTTTGGCTGATTTTTTATTGAGAAATGGTGTGAACGTGGCCGAGTTCGGACCAGTGGACTGGCCGGTTTTTACAAGATGCGAGCAAGTCGTCTTTCTCGCAAAAGCGCCTGCGTTCCCGCTCAGATAATGAAAAGCTTTCGTGATTTTCTATCGGGAGGCGCGAAAGCCTCCCGATAGATTTATCCCGATTAGGCGGGGGCAGAACCCTTGGTTCCGCCTAGCCATTGATGGGCTTGGTCGTCGTCCTGCGGCAACTGACCATTCGGCGTCATCTTATTCACCGTTTCGGGAATCGATGAGGACAGACGCTTCAGCAGATCATCGTAGTCCAGGCCGGTCTTTGCCGCTAATTCCTGAAGCGTATCCCTGCCTATTGCGGATTCGACCTGGTCTGGCGAAATTTCTTTGGAGGGCGCATCGGGGCTTACCCAGGAGTCCGCAGCCTCTGTATGTCCGCCAGTCTTGAATGTGTCGACAAGTTCTCCCAGGCCTTTACTGAGCGAGCCTCCTTCAGCACCGCCAAACAAACCACCCAATCCGCCGAGAATACCTCCGCCGCCTTGGTTTTCGCCGCCGCCCTGTGCGTCAGTCTTCGCTCCTTGAAGGAGTTGTCCCAGCTTATCGCGGTTCTGGTAACCCGCGACCGCGAGCAGCCCCAGAAGTGCTGCGAGCGACGGCATGGTGTTACGAGAAGCCATTTTGTTGGTTCCTTTCTGTTTGGTGAGTTAGGCGCGTCGGGAGACTGCGCCCCAAACGAACAAAACGATCACGGCACCGACAATAGCGCCGATAAAGCCAGCACCCTGATTGGCGCTGTACCAACCCAAAGCCTGCCCAAGGTAGGAGGCGACGAACGCTCCCACGATGCCCAAGATTGTTGTCAGGATGAAGCCTTGCGGCTCGTTGTTGCCCGGCATGATGAATTTCGCCACGACTCCGGCGACAAAGCCAATGATAATTGTCCAGATTATACCCATTCCAGAAGTCCCTCCACTCTAATAGGCATCGAAATAACGCAGAAGACGGCAATAGGTTGCATAGCGTGCACGCCTCCTAAAAAAGCAGCAAAAGTGGGACTGAAAGGCAGATGAGGCCGTCACACTTTATGATGCGGAAGGGCAGGCTCTACTCTGATGGCTGGCCGGTCGGCTCGTTAGCTTCCGGAGCTGTTGTCGCAGGCGGTTGAGGGGGCGTATTTCCCGACGTTGGCGGCGGAGCATTGGTATTTTCTGTGGCCGGAGGCCGATTGGGCGCGTCATCCTCGTTCAGGATCTGATCCGTCTGCGTTCTGATTTCATCGCCGGTTTCCCGACTGATCAGCCCGTAAGACACGGCAATGCCAATGATTGCGGCGATGGCGGCGGCAACAAGGCCAGCTTTCAACTTCTTCGTCATGATCTGACAATCCAGTTTGGCCCTGCCCGGATGGAACTTAGACCATCATAGGTTGCACTGTCACCCATGGTTCTGAAGCCAGCGACACAGCCGCCACCTAATAGCGCGGTAGTCGATCAGCAGAAGTCCTGCTCGAATTAGAGATTAAGTCGTTGATTTAAATGGTGATCCCGACTGGATTCGAACCAGTGGCCTACAGATTAGGAATCTGCCGCTCTATCCTACTGAGCTACGGGACCGGCCAAAAAGACACATAACCGCTTCGCGGCGTTTCGCCAACCTCTTTGCGGTGCTGGAAAGGCTGCTTTCTTCAACTGAAATCAGGCCGCGAGTTCGGTTTCCGTGAGCCGGACCCAATAGCTAACGCCGTGCGGAATGACGTCGTCATTGAAGTCGTAGGCCGGATGGTGAAGGCCCGCACTGTCTCCGTTTCCGACGAAGATGAGTGCTCCGGGACGCGCTTCGAGCATATAGGAGAAATCCTCGCCGCCCATGATCGGAGGCGTGGCACGATTGATGTTCTGCTCGCCAGCGACGTCCGCGGCTGCGTTCCCGGCTATTTCGGCCTCGTCGGCATGATTGAAGGTGACGGGATAATTCGCGTCGTAGTCGACATCGATCTTCGCGCCATTTGCGGCAGCAATACCAGCACAGATTTCCTTCATGCGCTTTTCGGCGTTCGCGGCGATTTCCTTGCGCAGCGTCCTTACCGTTCCGGCAATCTCCACTTCCTCGGGAATGACGTTATAGGCGTCGCCGCCATGGAATTTCGTGACGGTGACGACCAGCGAATCGATCGGATCGGTGTTGCGGGAAACGATGGTCTGAAACGCCGTCACCAATTGGCTGCCGATCATAATCGGGTCGATTGACTGATGCGGCATCGCCGCATGGCCGCCACGGCCTTTGATCGTGATCGTGAATTCCGCCGTCGCTGCCATGATCGGGCCGGGCTTGATCGCGAATTGTCCGAGCGGCAGGCCCGGCATGTTGTGCATGCCATAGACCCGCTGGATGCCGAAGCGCTCCATCAAGCCTTCCTTGACCATTTCGTTACCGCCGCCGCCGCCTTCTTCAGCGGGCTGGAAAATCATCGCCACGGAACCGCGAAAATTGCGGGTTTCCGCCAGATATTTGGCCGCGCCCAGCAGCATCGAGATGTGGCCATCATGGCCGCAGGCATGCATCGTACCTGATGTTTTCGATGCGTAGGGCTTTCCGGTGATCTCGGTCATCGGCAGTGCATCCATGTCGGCGCGCAGGCCGATCGTCGGTCCGTCGCCATGGCGTCCGCGGATGATAGCGACCACACCTGTCTTGGCGATGCCGGTTACGATTTCGTCGCAGCCGAACTCGCGCAGCTTCTCCGTGACAAAGGCTGCCGTTTCGAACACATCGAAATTCAGTTCCGGGTGCTGGTGAAGATGCCTGCGCCAAGCTGTTATCTCGTCTTGCATCTCTGCGGCACGGTTAAGAATCGGCATTTGGAGAACTTTCGGTATTCGAGTGTGAGGTCCGGTGCGTTTTGACCATGATTGTTTCAATTTTTGCCATTATGGCGTCACATAGGGTAAATAGCACCTTCAAGACTTCGGACGGCAGTCCCATGACTGTCGGCCAATCGGTCCAATTGGCGAAATCTTACGGACCGCAGCAGCTTGGGCAAGAGGCGATTTTCGGCTTGATGACACGGATGAAGATTTTTCTGAAGCGCTCGGCGCTCTCTTTGGCAATGCTTGGCATTGGCGCGACCGGCGCTTTCGCCAATCCAACGATGATTTTTGACCTGAATTCCGGGCGCGTTCTGCAGCATGAGGATGCGTTCAAGCGCTGGTATCCGGCCTCGCTGACCAAGCTGATGACGGCCTATGTCGCGTTCCGTGCGGTGCAGGACGGCGAATTGCAGATGAACTCGCCGATACGGGTGACGAAGCATTCCGCCGGTGAGCCGCCGAGCAAGATGGGCTACAAGCAAGGCTCGGTCATGACGCTCGACAATGCGTTGAAGATGATCATCATCAAGTCCGCGAACGACATCGCCATGGCCATCGGCGAAAATGTCGGCGGCTCGGAAAAAGCCTTTGCCGCGCGTATGAACAAGGAAGCGCAGCGGCTTGGCATGACGGGCTCGCATTTCGTGAACCCGAACGGACTGCACAATCCCCAGCAATATACGACGGCGCGCGATCTGGCGCTTCTGGTCCGGGCGATCCGCACCGATTTCCCGCAATATGCCTCGTATTTCTCCATCGAGGGGCTGGCGGCAGGCCAGACGGCAATTCCGAACTACAATCTTCTCGTCGGACGCTATCCGGGCGCTGACGGCATGAAGACTGGCTTCGTTTGCGCCTCCGGCTTCAATATGATCGGCACGGCGACTCGCGAGGGGCGCACCCTCGTTGCGATCGTGCTTGGCGAAAAGTCGGTTCAGGCGCGCGCCGAAGTTGCAGCCGGTCTTTTGACCGAAGGTTTTGCGATGTCTTCCGCGCAGCCGGTAACGGTATCGTCGCTGCCCTTCTATGGCGAACCGGCTGCAGGTGCGACCGACATGCGCGAGGAGGTCTGCAGCACCAAGAAGCCTGCTGCCGAGCAGTCCGAAGGACCTTCGGCTGAAGCAAGCGCACGCAGCGAATCGCCTTACATGATGAAGCTGGCAAATCCGAAACTCGTGACAGTCGGTCTCGGCGGTGCGGAAGGACCGGTGCCGCTGGCCCGCAGAGGTCACGACGGACAGGAAGTGGCGGATGTGCCGGTGCCGACCTGGCGGCCGGACATGCCGCCGCCGGTTATTGCAGCGCAGGGCGATTCTTCGGCCGGGGCCAACTAGGCAATGCCGGCATATCCAATACCCGTTTCCGTGATCACCGGATTTCTCGGTGCCGGTAAGACGACGCTTTTGAACCGGCTGCTGAAAGACCCGCAGCTTTCGGATACGGCTGTCATCATCAATGAATTCGGCGATGTCGCGATCGATCATCTGCTTGTCGAACAGGCGTCGGACGGCATTATCGAGCTTTCGGACGGTTGTCTGTGCTGCACCGTGCGCGGTGAGCTGGTCGATACGCTTGCCGATCTGATCGACCGTCTCCAGACCGGCAAGATTGCAAAGCTTTCCCGCATTGTCATTGAAACGACGGGTCTGGCCGATCCGGCACCCGTGCTGCAATCGATCATGGGGCATCCGGCGCTCGTACAGGCGCTGCGGCTCGATGGCGTGATCACGCTGGTCGATGCGGTGAACGGTGCTTCGACGCTCGATCATCATGTCGAGGCGGTCAAGCAGGTCGGCGTGGCCGACAAAATCATTCTGTCCAAGGCTGACATGGTTGACGATGCAGAAGCATTGTCCGCACTTAAAAACCGTATTCGCGAGATCAACCCGTCAGCCATTATGCTTGAAGGTTCGGACGGGCAGGCTGGCATTGCGGCGCTGCTCAAATGCGGCCTCTACGATCCCGAAACGAAGACTGCCGATGTGCGCCGCTGGCTGGGCGACGAGGCCGGGCATCATCATCACCATGGCGATCATCACGATCATGACCATGAACATCGGCATGACGAGCGCGTAAAATCCTACACGCTGGTCCATGAAGGCCCGGTGCCCTATTCGTCCATCGAGATGTTTCTGGATTTGATCCGCTCGGCGCATGGCGAAAAGCTTTTGCGGCTCAAGGGCATAGTCGAGCTTGCAGAAGACCCATCGCGGCCTTTGGTTATTCATGGCGTTCAGAAAATTCTGCATCCGCCGGCACGTTTGCCGTTCTGGCCCGATGCAATGCGCGGCACGCGTCTTGTGCTGATCACGCTTGATATGCCGGAAGATTATGTGCGCGGGCTTTTTTCAGCCTTCACCAACCAGCCATCCATCGATACGCCCGACCGCGCTGCGGTTGAGAGCAATCCTTTGGCGATTGCCGGGGCGCGGCTTTAAGGCCTTCATTTTTAAATAGAAACGCTGTCGGGACAACACCCCCTCTGCCCTGCCGGGCATCTCCCCCTCAAGGGGGGAGATTACCCCGTCATGAACGCGCGGCACCAATTACCGACGTTGCAGAATGAAGGCGGAGAGCTGTGTCAGCCAATCTCCACCCTTGAGGGGGAGATGCCCGGCAGGGCAGAGGGGGGTGCCTCGCAATTCCGTCAAACAGGAACCGCTCTAAGACCCGCGCTCGATCAGAAACCGATGCCCGCCTGCGTGCGCGTGCTTCTCGACGAGCAAATGGCCGTCTTCCTGGCAAAAGGCGGGTATGTCGATTGCCGCAAGCGGATCGGTTGTCTCGACCCATAAGCGACTGCCGGGCGTCATCGAAGACAGGCGCTTGCGGGTTCTAAGTACCGGCAAGGGGCAGTTCAGCCCCTTGAGGTCGTAGGTTTCGATAACTTGCTCCAAGCGCGGTCAGCTACCGAACAGCATGCTGCCGAGACGCTTGCGAACGCCGCCCAGAATGCCGGGCTTCGATGCGACTTCGGTGTTTTCCTGTACGGGCGCGGCCTGTTCCGGGCTTGGAACCATTGCGGCAGTGTTGGTTTCAGGTGCTGCACTTGCGGGAGCAGGCGCGGGAATTTGTGCGACGGCTGCTGCCTTCCCGCGCTCGGCTTTGGCCAGAGCGATTGCAGCGGCTTTTTCTGCCTCTGCCTTCTTTTTCGCTTCAGCAGCAGCGTCCAGTGCTGCCATGCGGCGACCAGCATCGGAATCGACGCGGCCCATGCGTTCGGTTGCGACGACGACTGATCCGTCCTGCGCCAAAGACGGCGGCTCGAGCGAAACGCGCTCGCCGCGCGACCGCTTGCGGCTCCAGTCCGAAACGAGATTGGCTTCCTGAATGCCGGCAATGCTTGGCTTCGGCGGAGTTGCCTTGTTGACCGCCTTGGAGAAAGCGGCATCATATGTCGATTGATAGGATTGATACGCGGTCTGCAGCGATTGCGGCTGGGCGAAGGCCGGGCAGGCATCCGAGGCCGAGAATTTCGCGCCGCCTTCCGGTATGCCGTTGAAGACATAACGCTTTTCGCAGACATCGACTTTCGGCGGCACTTTCGTAATTTCGAAGTGGTCGTAGCCTTCCTTCAGCATTTTCCAGAAAGCGTAATTCGCATCACTGCGATAGCGCGCCATGTTGGCAGCCGTCATGCGGAAGGGGAATGCCTGAATCTGGAACTCGGTCTGGCCGCCCATGAAGGCATCGCGACCGAACGCATAAATCTGCTCGACCTGTTCGTCGGTCATCGAATAGCAGCCTGACGACGAGCAGGCACCGTGAACCATGAGGTTCGAGCCGGTGCGGCCATGGGAGCGGTCATAGGCGTTCGGATAGCCGATGTTGAATGCCAGATGATAGCTCGAATTCGGCTTCATCTGGGCCGGGCGCACAGTATAGAAACCCTCCGGGGCCTGCCGGTCGCCTTCGGTGAATTTCGGGCCAAGCTTGCCCGACCATTTGCAGATGTCGTATTCGGCGATCAGATCGTAGCGGCCGTTGTTCTTCTGCTTCCAGATTTCAAGCTTGCCCTCTTCCTTGAAGATGCGCGCCATGATCGGCGAGGTGCGGGTCATGCCCTTCGCCTTCATCTGGGTAACGATCTTTTCGGGAAGCTGCTTTTCAGCTTTCGGAGACAGATCCTGAAATACGGTTTCGCTGTTGTTACAACCGGCTATTGCCAGCGTGGCGATCAGCAATCCTGCGCGTAATACGTTGGATTTCATCATCTGTTCTGTCTTGGTCTGGTCGGCAATGCGTGAAGCAGAGCTTCCGGCTCACCTGTTTCGCTTCGCGGAACTTATGCCAGTTAACCTTGAAAATTCATTACTGCAAGAGTTAACAGACGAACAAAAGCGGCAGCCCGTCAAAATTTCGACGGGCTGTGTTTACTGTTCCGAAAACCGGAAAATCAGAGATTTCGACCGAGTGTAAGGTATTTTTCGCGGCGTTCTTCGCGGAAATCCTTATTGGAACCGGCGAATTCGCGCATGGTCTTCTCGATAAGATCGCCGGTCGCCTTGATCACAGTTTCCGGCGCGCGATGCGCTCCGCCCAGCGGCTCGGGAATGATCTTGTCGATGATGTGAAGTTCGAAAAGATCCTGCGCGGTGATCTTCATGTTGGTCGCTGCATCTTTCGAGCGCGTCGTGTCGCGCCAGAGGATGGAGGCCGCACCTTCCGGCGAAATCACCGAATAGATCGCGTGTTCGAGCATGTAGACGCGATTTGCCGTCGCAATCGCGATTGCGCCGCCCGAACCGCCTTCGCCGATGACGATGGAGATGGACGGTACTTTCAGCGAAAGGCACTTGGAGGTCGAGCGGGCGATTGCCTCTGCCTGACCGCGCTCTTCCGCGCCAACACCCGGATATGCGCCAGCGGTATCGACCAGCGTGACCATCGGCACGTTGAAACGATCGGCCAGTTCCATGATGCGGACGGCCTTGCGGTAGCCTTCGGGGCGAACCGAACCGAAATTGTGTTTCAGGCGGCTCTTGGTGTCGGAGCCTTTTTCCTGACCAAGGATCGCAACCGGCTCGCCGCGAAACCGCGCGAAGCCGCCAACGATTGCATTGTCTTCGCCAAAATTGCGGTCGCCGGCCAGCGGCGTGAAGTCGGTGAAGAGACCATCGATATAGTCGAGGCAATGCGGCCGGTCGGGATGACGCGCGACCTGAACCTTCTGCCAGGGCGTCAGCGCCTTGTAGGCGTCGCGTAAAGCGTCCTTGGAGCGCTTTTCCAGCCGAGCTATTTCATCGGCGACATCGACCGCCTCGCCGCCGCTTTCCGAAAGCTTCTTGAGCTCGAGGATCTTGCCCTCAAGGTCTGCGACGGGTTTTTCGAAATCGAGATAATTATACATTCGCAATCGAACCAATACGTCGGAACTAAAGAAGTAGCCGCAAACCCGAAACGGAAGGTCAAGGGCTACGGCACGTGGCACTCACATAACGGCACGAGGCTTAATCGGCAAGCGGATGATGGTCATTCACCAACCGAACAAGGCGTTCCTCCAATACGTGAGTGTAGATTTGGGTGGTGGAAATGTCGGAGTGGCCGAGCAATTGCTGCACCACCCGCAAATCCGCTCCGTTCTGCAGAAGATGACTGGCAAAGGCATGACGCAATATATGCGGCGATATTTTGGCCGATGGAATGCCGGCCCGCGCCGCCAGTCCTTTAAGTTCTCTGGCAAGCACCTGCCGAGGCAAATGGCCGCTCTCCGAACTCGATGGGAAAAGATAAGGGCTTTCTGCGAGGGCGGGATGCATGTTGCGTTCGCCAAGCCAGGTCTTCATCGCACGCCGGGCTTTTTCCGAGAGCGGGACCATGCGGTCCTTGTTGCCTTTGCCGCGAACGATGAAAAAGCGGTCGTCGCGCAAGGCAACGCCGACCGGCAGGCCGACCAGTTCGGAAACGCGCAGGCCGGTCGCATAAAGCACTTCGACAAGAGCATGGAGACGTATGGCCGCCTGTTTCGCCGTATCCGACAGGGAAGCATCGGCGGCCTCGGCGGCGGCACGGTCGAGAAGCTTGCCCGCATCCGTCTCGCTCATGATCTTGGGCAAGGGGCGCTGTTTCTTGGGGCTGTCGAGTGTGCCGGTCGGGTCGTCGCCGCGCAAACCCTCGGCGTAGAGGAATTTGTAGAACTGACGCATGGCAGAGAGCTTGCGCGCCTGCGAAGTGGCCGCAAAGCCGCGCGCGGCAATGTCCTCGAGGTAGGAGCGTATATCTTCGGAACCCGCAGTCGCCAGTTTTCCGCTCAAAAACGACGAAGCATCTTCAAGGTCGCGGCGGTAGGAATCCAGCGTGTTTTGCGCGGCTCCCCGCTCGGCGCTCAACATTTCCAGAAATGCCTCGATCCGGCCGCCGCTGCTCATTGCTGTTTGTTGATCTTTTCTGCCGGAATGCGGATCGTCATTTCGCCCTTGGTGGGCTCGACATAGGACACAAGTGCGAACATGGCGCCATAGGCGAGCCCTGCCAGAATGGCGAGTGTCGTCAGGAACCGGAATAGTGTCGGCATATGTGCTGTCGGCCTCATTTTCGTCAATGCGGTTATGGAACCGCAATCTGGTCATTTCAAGGTCGATACGCGATGAACAAAGCCGCTGCTTGACGCAACGGGCATTTCGTGGCGAAAGGCGTGCATGAAGATGGAGTTCGAGGACAGGCAGGAAAAGTCGGTCGCCAGGGTGCAGGAGCAGCTTGGGCGGAATTCCGTCGTTTTTGTAGGTCTCATGGGTGCGGGAAAAACGGCGATCGGCCGCAAGGTTGCGACCGCGCTGGGCATTCCCTTCATCGACAGCGACGACGAGATCGAAAAAGTCTCGCGCATGACGATCCCCGAACTGTTCGAACGCTATGGCGAGCCTGAATTCCGCACGCTGGAGCAGCGCGTCATTCTTCGCCTTCTGGAAAACGGGCCGCAGGTGCTTTCCACCGGCGGCGGCGCTTTCATGAACGAACAGACGCGCAAGGGCATCGCGGCGCACGGCACGACCGTCTGGCTGAAGGCCGATCTGGACGTGCTGATGGAGCGGGTTCTGAAAAAGCCGAACCGCCCGCTTTTGAAGCATCCCGACCCGCGCTCGGTGATGGAGCGTCTGATGGGCGAGCGTTATCCAATCTACGGGCTGGCCGATATTACCGTGGCGACGCGGGACGAGCGCAAGGAAGTGATTGCCGATGAAGTGGTTCTCGCGCTTGCCAACTATTTCGATCCAGACAGAGAGACGGTTCCATGAGCAATGATCCGGTCAAGGTTCAGGTCGTCCTTGGAGACCGCAGCTACGATATTCTGATCGGCGTTGGCCTTGTGGACCGCGCGGGCACGGAAATCGCGGCGCGCCTGCCGAAATCGCGCGTTGCGATCGTCACGGATCAGAATGTTGCGAAAGCGCATCTGGCAACGCTCAAAGGTAGCCTCGATAAGGCCGGTATCGGCTTTGCGATTATCGAGCTTCCGGCTGGCGAAAAAACCAAGAGTTTTGCGTTTCTTCAGGAAGCGGTCGATGGAATTCTCGCAGCCAGGCTGGAGCGCGGCGACGCGGTGATCGCATTCGGCGGCGGCGTCATCGGCGATCTTGCCGGTTTTGCTTCCGGCATCGTCCGGCGCGGCATGAATTTCATCCAGATGCCGACCTCGCTGCTGGCTCAGGTCGATTCGTCCGTTGGCGGCAAGACCGGCATCAACAGCGCCCATGGCAAAAACCTCATTGGCGTTTTTCATCAGCCCAAACTCGTGCTGGCCGATACGGATGTGCTCGACACGCTGTCCGAGCGAGAATTTCGCGCAGGCTATGCCGAAGTCGCCAAATACGGCCTGATCGACCGCCCGGAGTTCTTCGAATGGCTCGAAAAGAACTGGCGTGAGGTGTTTTCTGGCGGTGCTGCGCGCACGCAAGCCATCGCGACGTCCTGTCAGGCCAAGGCCGATGTCGTGGCGCGTGACGAGTTCGAAATGGGCGACCGCGCTTTGCTCAATCTCGGCCATACATTCGGCCATGCGCTGGAAGGTGCGACTGCCTATGACAGCGCGAGGCTGGTTCATGGCGAGGGCGTCGCCATCGGAATGGCGCTCGCGCATCGGTTCTCGGCGCGGCTCAACCTTGCAAGCCCGGACGATGCCGCGCGCGTCGAGGCGCATCTGCGCGAGGTTGGCCTGCTGTGGCGCATGAGCGATATTCCAGGCGAATTGCCGCCTGCGGAAAAGCTGCTCGACTACATCACGCAGGACAAGAAGGTTTCACGCGGCGAACTGACCTTCATTCTGACGCGCGGTATTGGCCAGTCTTTCGTGGCGAAGGATGTTCCCGCATCCGAAGTGCTGTCTTTCCTTCAAGACAACCACCCGGCATGAGCGCCACCGGCTTCACCATAGCCGCAATTCTCGCAGCACTTCTGCTTGCGATCATCTTTCATGCGCGCCTTCTGGCCGCTTTCGGATTTGAGCTTTCGCGTATCGTACCGCAGCGTTCGGTTCGAGATGAAGCGCGCGAGGCGGCAGCCGAGAGCAATCGCGATGCGGCAACCGCCAAGCAGGACCGTGACAGGGTCGGTGCGCTGTTCGATCTGCACGAGCTCGAAGTTTCCGATGTCATGGTGCATCGCCTGAACATGCGCTCGGTGAATGCGGACAACCCGTCCGAGGCGGTCGTTCGCGAAATTCTGCAAAGCCCGCATACGCGCATGCCGCTCTGGCGCGGGTCACTCGATAACATTGTTGGTGTGCTGCACGCAAAGGATTTGCTGCGCGCGCTTGAAGGCGTCGGAAACGACTTTACCCGCATCGATGTGATGAAAATCGCCTCGAAGCCGTGGTTCGTGCCTGACACGACCACGCTTCAGGAGCAACTGAACGCGTTTTTGCGCCGGAAGGCGCATTTTGCAATCGTCGTCGATGAATATGGCGAGGTCGAAGGCCTCGTCACGCTGGAAGACATTATCGAAGAAATCGTCGGCGAGATCGCCGATGAGCACGATGTCGACGTTCAAGGCGTCAAGCAGGAAGCGGACGGCTCGATCGTGGTCGATGGAACAGTGCCGATCCGTGACTTGAACCGCGCGCTCGACTGGCAATTGCCGGACGAGGAGGCAACCACCATTGCCGGTCTGGTCATCCACGAGACGCAATCGATCCCGGAAGAAAAGCAGGCCTTCACGTTTCACGGAAAGCGCTTCATCGTGATGAAGCGCGACAAGAACCGTATCGCGCGGATCAGAATAAGGCCAGCAACGCTCGACGGCCTGGAATAATTACCAGCGCGTTTTTTCGCCGGGCGCGGCTGGCTCGATCGCCAGCGCGTGTACGCCGCCTTCAAGCTCTGCTGCCAGAAGCTGATTGACGGTGCGGTGCCTGTCGATGCGGCTCATGCCCTCGAAATTCTTGGAAACGACACGCACGCGAAAATGTGTTTCGCCGGTGCCGTCGAACTCGCCATGATGGTCTGAATCGGTGTGATGATGCCCGGCATGGAGATGACTTTCATTGACAATCGCCATGCGTTCCGGTGAAAGAGCGCTTCTGAGCTTGCTTTCGATCCGTTCTTGTATCGACATGGACGTCTCCTTTTCCCATATACATTTTGCCGCAGAAACCGCCCGATGCCGTGATTGCGCCGCGATTCAGCGGTTAGAGCGATCATTGCGAAAATGTCAATTCTTGTTTCGCAGCGCGAACATCCCATAAATGGGGTACGATGAAACCATATCCGAAATATTTCGATAAGATTCGCGTTCGCCCCGATAAGGAGGCCGAAGCGAAGTCCGCAGCGCCCGCTTGCCAGTGGGATGGGTGCAAGGAGCCCGGCCTGCACAAGGCGCCGGTCGGTCGTATGCGTGAAGGGGAGTATTTCCGCTTCTGCTTCGATCACGTCCGCGAATACAACAAGGGCTTCAATTATTTTTCCGGTGTGCCGGACAGCGATATTGCGCGTTTCCAGAAGGAGGCGATGACCGGTCATCGCCCGACATGGAAGATGGGCGCGGCCTCAGGCTCGCAATCTTCGCCCGATATGGCGCAGCAGAGATCGGGGCGTGCCGGCTATTACCGGATGCGCGATCCGCACAATGTTTTCGACAGCCCGCGCGACCGCAGCGCGCCCAGGCAGCGCAAGGCGATGCCGCTTGAGGCCAAGGCGCTGGAAACACTGGGCCTGGATACCAAGGCGACTGGCGCGGACATCAAGTCGCGCTATAAGGAGCTTGTCAAACAACACCATCCCGATGCCAATGGTGGTGACAGGGGTTCGGAAGACCGATTCCGCGATGTGCTGAATGCCTATCGCGTGCTCAAGCAGGCAGGGCTTTGCTAAGCAAAGCGGTTTGTCTTGGGGCTTCGGTCTGCTAAAGACCGCTCCCGAACACAACAGGATTTGCCGGCGAAGTGTGGCTTCGCGCGTGGAGACGAGATGAACAAGGTCGATCGTGATATTTCCAACCTGCCGGACACGACTGTCTCGGTAAAAGACGTTTTTGGCTTCGAGTCGAAAATGGTTGTGCCTGCCTACTCCACCACGAGCGAGCATGTGCCGGACATCGATCCCGATTATCTCTTCGACCGTCAGACTACGATGGCCATTCTCGCGGGCTTCGCCTTCAACCGCCGCGTCATGGTTTCGGGCTATCACGGCACCGGCAAGTCGACCCATATCGAGCAGGTCGCAGCCCGGCTTAACTGGCCTTGCGTGCGCGTCAATCTCGACAGCCATGTCAGCCGTATCGATCTCGTCGGCAAGGACGCCATCGTCGTGAAGGAAGGCATGCAGGTCACGGAATTCCGCGACGGCATTCTGCCGTGGGCCTATCAGCACAATGTCGCGCTCTGCTTCGATGAATATGATGCGGGCCGTCCCGACGTGATGTTCGTCATCCAGCGCGTTCTGGAATCGTCGGGCCGCCTGACGCTTCTCGACCAGAGCCGCGTCATCCGTCCGCATCCGGCATTCCGCCTGTTCGCGACGGCAAATACCGTCGGCCTCGGCGATACGACCGGCCTTTACCACGGCACGCAGCAGATCAATCAGGCGCAGATGGACCGTTGGTCGGTCGTCACGACGCTGAACTATCTGCCGCACGACAATGAAGTTGCAATCGTCGTTGCCAAAGCCAAGCATTACCGCGACGCCAAGGGCAAGGAGATCGTCAACAAGATGGTCCGCGTTGCCGACATGACCCGTTCGGCCTTCATCAATGGCGATCTTTCGACCGTCATAAGCCCGCGTACGGTCATCACCTGGGCAGAAAACGCTGAAATCTTCGGCGAGATCGGCCTCGCATTCCGGCTGACCTTCCTCAACAAATGCGATGAACTGGAGCGCTCCGTCGTTGCCGAATTCTATCAGCGCGCTTTCGGTGAGGAATTGCCGGAAAGTGCAGCCAATGTCGTTTTGGGATAGTTGAACGCGAATGGCGGGTCCGGGCGACAATACACGCGGCAAGCCGAAAACCGGCGCGGAGGCTGATGTCTTCAAGCGGGCGATGACGGTTTGCATGCGCGCCATTGCGGGCGACAACGAACTCGAAGTTGCTTTCGCCAAGGATCGCCCGGCACTGGCGGGCAATCGCGCTCGGCTTCCCGAAGTCCCGAAAAAAGCCAGCAGGACCGACATCGCAGTCACGCGCGGTCTTGGCGATTCCATGGCGCTCAAGCGCGCCTGCCACGACAGCCGCGTCCACACCAAGCTTGCACCCGAAGGCAAGCAGGCGCGTGCAATCTATGACGCTGTAGAGCAGGCGCGCGTTGAAGCTATCGGTTCGCGTGCGATGACTGGTGTGGCCGACAATATCGGCCAGATGCTGGAAGACAAATACGCCAAGGCCAATCTGGCCGATGTGCGCGAGCAGGCCGATGCGCCGCTCGAAGAAGCGCTGGCATTGATGGTGCGCGAGAAACTGACCGGACGCCCTGTGCCCAAGAGCGGCGAGCGCATGGTCAAGCTCTGGCGCAAATGGGTTGAGGACAAGGCCGGTCCCAATCTCGAAGGTTTGAGCGAAAAGCTGGGCGACCAGCAGGCTTTCGCCCGCGTCGTTCGCGACATGCTGGTTTCGATGGAAATGGCCGAAGAACTCGGCGAAGACCCCGAAACCGAAGAGAACCCTGAAGATAGCGACGACGACCAGCCGCAGGGCGAAGAGCGCAGCGAAGAAGGCGGCGAGGACGATTCGGGCTCCGAACAGTCGCAGTCCGAGGATCAGGAAGCATCCGACGACGACGAGCAGGCCGGCGAGATGGAATCGACCGAAGCCACGTCCGACGAGCTTTCCGAAGATGACGCCGACACCGAAACGCCGGGCGAAGCGCGCCGCAACGACAATCCATTCGCCAATTTCTCGCGCGACATGGACTACAAGGTTTTCACCACCACATTCGACGAGACGGTGGGCGCGGAAGAACTTTGCGACGAGGAAGAGCTCGACCGTCTACGCGCGTTCCTCGACAAGCAATTGGTCAATCTGCAGGGCATCGTCGGCCGTCTGGCCAACCGCCTGCAGCGCCGCCTGATGGCACAGCAGAATCGCTCATGGGATTTCGACCTCGAGGAAGGTTATCTCGATCCGGCGCGCCTGGTTCGCGTGGTTATCGACCCGATGCAGCCGCTGTCCTTCAAGCAGGAACGCGACACGAAATTCCGCGATACGGTCGTGACGCTGGTGCTCGACAATTCCGGTTCGATGCGCGGTCGCCCGATAACGGTCGCCGCCACCTGCGCCGACATTCTGGCGCGCACGCTGGAGCGCTGCGGCGTCTCGGTCGAAATTCTCGGCTTCACGACGCGCGCCTGGAAGGGCGGGCAGGCCCGCGAGAAGTGGTTGAAGGATGGCAAGCCATCCACGCCCGGCCGCCTCAACGATCTGCGCCACATCATCTATAAGAGCGCCGACGCCCCATGGCGTCGTTCGCGGCGCAATCTTGGCCTGATGATGCGCGAAGGTCTGCTCAAGGAAAATATCGACGGCGAGGCTCTGCTCTGGGCGCATCAGCGTCTTATGGCGCGGCCTGAGCAGCGCAAGATCCTGATGATGATCTCGGACGGTGCGCCGGTCGACGATTCCACGCTTTCGGTCAATCCGGGCAATTATCTCGAACGGCATCTGCGCGGCGTCATCGATCTGATCGAGACACGCTCGCCGGTCGAATTGCTGGCAATCGGCATCGGCCACGACGTAACGCGCTATTATCGCCGTGCGGTCACTATCGTCGATGCGGAAGAACTGGCCGGCGCGATGACCGAACAACTCGCCTCGCTGTTTGGCGAGGAAAGTGTCCGCGAAACGCGACGCGGCGGTGTGCGTCGCGCTGGATGAGGTCGGTTGAGCTGGACATAACAGACCCCCTCTCCGCCTCACTCCGTTCGGCACCTCTCCCCCAATTCTTGGGGGCGAGGAACCCAAGTTCTGCAACGCCACAGCCTTCACGATTAGCATTTCCTCGCCCCTGCGAAGCGGGGGAGAGGTGTCGAGGCGGAGCCGAGACGGAGAGGGGGAATTACAGCGGTCGAGCAGTTTCAGTCGGTAGAATATCGGCACTGGTCCGATCGTTGTCTTGTATAGTTATGCTGGCTCTTGGCGGGGCACTGGCAAACGCCGCCGCGCCGGAACCGATCGAGGTCAGCGCGCGGCAGATCAGCCAGTTTCATATAGGCCGAAGCGAAACGCGTTTCGGCCCACTGGAATTTGTCGGCGGTCTCGAAATGACTTCGCGCTACCGGCATTTCGGCGGCCTGTCGGCCATGCGTTTCCTGAATCCGGGCAGCGATTTCGTAGGCGTCACGGATACGGGTTTCTGGTTTTTCGGCAAGATCGAGCGCGATTCTGACGGAAAACCGGCCGGGTTTTCCGATTTCAGTATGACGCCCATGGTCGATGAGGCTGGCAATCCGATCAATCAGAAGTGGATGGTCGATGCCGAAGGACTGGCGGTCAAGGATGGTATCGCCACGGTAAGTTTTGAGCGCAATCATCGCGTGGCGCAGTTCAAGCTCGATCCAAGCGATATGAAAACGCCGTTCCGCGAACTGGATTTTCTCGTGCCGGTGCGCGAGCTGCGTCAGAATCGCGGTTTCGAGACGGTTGCGCATGCGCCTGCCGAAGGACCGCTGCGCGGCGGGCTGGTGGTGGTTTCGGAAAAGAGCCTCGACACGAAGGGCAACATCTTCGCGGCGGTTATCGAAGGTCCGGGGAAGGGCGTTTTCACCATCAAGCGCGATGGCGAGTTCGACATCACCGATGGTGCGTTCCTGCCTGATGGCGACCTGCTGCTGCTGGAGCGCAGCTTTTCCATGGCAAGCGGTGTGCGTATGCGCCTGCGCCGTATCGAGGCTGCGGGCATCGCCAAGGGCGGTCTGGCAGATGGCCCCGTGCTGTTCGAGGCCAATATGGGCTACCAGATCGACAATATGGAAGGCATGGATGTCTGGACGCGCGACGATGGTGCGCTGATGATTTCCGTGATTTCAGACGACAATCATTCGATATTGCAGCGAAATCTCTATCTGGAATTCATCCTGCATGACGATTGAGGCCTTCATTTTTAGATAGAACCGCTGGCGGGACAGCGCCCCCCTCTGTCCTGCCGGACATCTCCCCCACAGGTGGGGAGATTACCCTGTCATTAAAGCGCAGTACCAATTGCTGACGTTGCAGGATGAAGGCGGAGGGTTATGTCAGCCAATCTCCCCACCCGTGGGGGAGATGTCCGGCAGGACAGAGGGGGGGCCTCGTGATTCCATCACAACAGGAAGCGCTTCAAAGCCGTTATCGCGCCGTGGCGATCCAGATCACGTGGCGCGCGCCGCGCTTGCCATTGGCCCGCACCTTAACCTCTTCGACGGAGAAACCAGCGCGGCTGAGCCTGCGCGTGAAGCCGCTGTCCGGGCCTTGTGACCATACTGCCAGCACACCGCCGGGCTTCAGCGCGGCGCGGGCGCTATTCAGTCCGGTCATACTATACAAAGCGTCGTTACCCTCACGGGTGAGGCCCTCTGGACCATTATCGACATCGAGTAGGATGGCATCGAAAGCCGCCGCGCCGGACCGTATCAGCAGGCCGACATCATCCTCGCGAATGGTGACGCGCGGATCTTCGAGGCAATTGCCGAACACCTCCGCCATCGGGCCGCGTGCCCAGGAAACGACGGCTGGCACCAGTTCGGCGACAGTGATCTTCGCGTCTTGACCGATCTCGGCAAGCGCTGCGCGCAGCGTGAAGCCCATGCCTAGTCCGCCGATCAGAATATGTGGCGCGGAGTGGCCCGAAATACGCTCACAGGACAGCTTTGCCAGCGCTTCTTCGGAGCCGCTAAGGCGGCTGTTCATCAACTCATTGGTGCCGAGCATGATCGAGAATTCGGTACCGCGCCGCTTGAGGCGCAACTCCTGGTCACCGTCCGGCGTCTTTGCCGAATCAAGCTGGACCCAGGGCAGCATCGGCTAGGCTGCGACCTGCGGCTGTCTCCAGCGCGCGGCGAGCAGCCGGTAGGGGATCAGCGCGACCACAGCGATGATCAGCTTCACCGACAGATCGCCGATTGCCCACGACACCCAGCGCGCGACCTCTATGGGCAACACGCCGAGCAGGGGTGCTGCTTCGATTGCGAAATCATCGGTCGGGCCGACAAAGGCGAAGGCCGCAGAAAACGCAATGGTGAAGAAGATCGCTGTGTCGAGTACCGAGCCTGCGAGCGAGCCGAAAACTGGAGCGCGCCACCATGATTTGCGGCGAAGCCAGTTGAAGACGGTGACGTCGAGAAGCTGTGCGAATAGGAAAGCCGCGCCCGAAGCGCAGGCGATGCGAACGAGCCGGTCCGCCGCCGTTTCGAATTCGATGAACCCATACTGGAAAAGCAGTGGCGGGAAGGTGATCGAAGAGAAAACCGCCAGCATGAAGCCGACGAACACGACGCGGCGCGCCATGGATGGGCCGTAGCGCCTGTTTGCGAGGTCTGTGACGAGGAAGGCGATGGGATAGGTGAAGGCACCCCATGTCAGCACATCGGCCAGTGCCAGCCCTCCCAGCGTGCCTTGCACGGGGAACTGCACGAGGATGTTGGACGCCACGACGACAATCGCCATGGCCAGCACGAAGGGCAAATATCTGGAGATGATCTGCATTTTTTTATCCTGGGTAATGGAACCAGCCGAACAAACGAAAATGGCCGAGCAGAATCGGCCATCATCAAGCGAAAGTAATGCCTTTATCGACAAATGAGGCCGGGCTAACCGACCTCACCGATAAATCAGGCTGCGGGCTGATCCGCTACCTTCTTGGCGATCTGCTTCTTGAGCAGACGGGCGCGCTGCGAAAGTTCCGCAACGTCGGCCTTGGCCAGGAATGCATCGAGACCGCCACGGTGTTCGACCGTGCGGAGCGCGTTCGCCGAAATGCGCAGACGCACATTCTGGTTCAGCGTTTCGGAGATGAGCGTAACATTGACCAGGTTCGGCAGAAACCGACGACGGGTCTTGTTGTTGGCATGGCTCACATTGTTGCCGGTCATGACGGCTTTGCCGGTGAGTTCGCAAGCGCGGGACATTTGACTTACCTTCAGTTCAACATCGGCCAAAAAACCTCAACACACCAAGAAGTGGCGCGCAGTTTGGTCAGGCGGCCTTAAGGAAAAAGTTGGCGTTCCCATAGAGGCGTTTCGGAGCCTCGTCAAGTGAAACCGCTTATTTGAGCCGTATCAACATTCATAGAATGGCCGAATTTTTTCTTATAAACAAGAATCGAAGGGCCGCAAAAGCCGGGTGCCGGCTTACAGAATTCTCAGGAGTCACCCATTTCATGAAGCGGCTATACGGTTTCATCCTTCTCGCACTCGCCACTTCCAGCGGTTTACCGGCGCTCGCGCAGGCAAAGGAGGAGACTTTTCATGGCGACTACGCCGTTTCCTATCTTGGGCTGACGCTTGCCCGTTCGAGCTTCATCACCACATTCAAGGACGACAATTTTTCAGTCAGCGGCTCGCTTTCCAGCGCCGGACTGGCCGAGCTTTTCGACAGCACGCGCGGCACGATCGTCGCTTCGGGGAGTGTCGGCAAGGCAGCACCTTTGCCTATGGCCTTTGCCACCGATTATGTGTCTGGTCGCAAGAAGCAACGCACGGAAATCCGTTTTTCACGCGGCAATGTCAGCGATACGGTCAACAATCCGCCGTTGAAGAAGCGCGGCAAGGATTGGGTGCCGCTGAAGGACGCCGATCTGAAGTCAGTGGCGGACCCGATTTCGGCGACCTTGATACGCGCCAAAAATCTTTCGGAAGTCTGCGGGCGGACAGTCAAGATCTATGATGGTGAAATGCGCGCCGACCTGGCACTCGGTGCCGGGTCGATCACGCCCTTTTCGGTGCAGGGCTACAAGGGCGACGCGGTCACGTGCAGCGCAAGGTTCGTTCCCGTTTCCGGGTACAGAAAGGGCCGCAGGGCGCTTGAATTCCTCAGAGACAAGAGCAAGATCACCATTGCGTTTGCACCACTCGGCACAACCGGGATATATGCCCCCATCTACGCAACGGTCGGAACGGAGATCGGCACGATCACCGTGAAAGCGCGGCGGTTCGAGGCGAAATAAAAGGCGCGGTCCACGCGCCGGGGGACATTATGGTGCGTGCGACTTTCATCGGCTTCCTTGCTGTGGCTATGTGGGCTTTGCTTGCATTGCTGACAGATGCTTCGGGCCAGGTGCCGCCATTCCTGCTTTCCGCGATTACCTTCGCAATCGGAACCCTCGTCGGGCTTTTCGCGCGGCTGTTTACCAAGCCCGCGACCGAGAAAGTCGCCATTCCGCCGGTGGTCTGGCTGATCGGCATTGGCGGGCTGTTCGGCTACCATTTTTTCTATTTCACCGCGCTTCGCAACGCGCCAGCCGTCGAGGCGAGCCTCATCGCCTATATGTGGCCGCTGCTGATCGTTCTGGGGTCGGCGCTGATGCCGGGTGAAAGGCTGCGCTGGAACCACATCGTCGGCGCGCTTCTTGGCCTTGCGGGTACGTTCCTCATCGTCACCAAGGGCGGCGGGCTGGCATTCGAAAGCCGCTACGTCTTCGGCTATGCGATGGCTGCCGTCTGTGCGTTTTTGTGGTCGGGCTATTCGCTGCTGTCGCGGCGATTCCCCTCCGTGCCGACGAGCATCGTGACGTGGTTTTGCGCAGCGACGTCAATTCTCTCGCTGATCTGCCATCTGGCACTTGAGACCACAGTGCTGCCAGCGACTACCGGGCAATGGCTGGCGGTGCTGGGCCTTGGCCTGATGCCGGTTGGCGCTGCCTTCTATGCGTGGGATCACGGCGTCAAACGCGGCAATATTCAGGTGCTGGGCGCCGCCAGCTATGCCGCGCCGCTGCTTTCGACATTGGTGCTGATCGGCGCCGGGTTCGCCGAGCCGTCATGGCGCATTTTCGCCGCCTGCCTTCTCATCACAGGCGGCGCGACACTTGCGGCCAAGTCGCTTTTGTTTCGGAAAAAATCAGCAGCTACGGCTTAAAAATTGTCTTTCCGTTTGCGGATTTCAGCAAAAACAGCGTCGTCGGACGCGTTTTCCAGCCCAAGATTGGCGCGAATTTGCGAATCGTCCCAGCGAAGGAAAGGATTCGTCGCGAGCTCTTCGCCAATCGTTGTCGGCAAGGTCATTTCGCCCGCTGCGCGTTGAGCGTCGATTTTCTTGGCGCGTGTCTGCAATTCGGAATTTCCGGGATCGATCGTCAGCGCGAACCGCGCATTCGTCTGCGTATATTCATGTCCGCAATAAACGACCGTCTCCGGCGGCAGGGCTGCCAGCTTGCGCAGGGACTTCAGCATCACCTCCGGGCCACGTTCCAGAAGCCTGCCGCAGCCTAGCGCAAACAGCGTATCGGCGGTGAAGGCGAGCTTGGCTGACGGGATATGGTAGGAGATATGGCCCGCCGTATGCCCCGGCGTGTCGATTACTTTGATCTCATGTTTGCCGAATGGGATGATCGATCCTTCGCTGACACTCTCGTCTATCCCCGGAATCTTGTCATCCTCATCCTTGGGACCAATAATTTTCAGGCCAAATTTTTCTTTCAGAGCAAGATTTGCCTCGACATGGTCCTTGTGGTGATGGGTGATCAGCAGCAGATCAGGCTTCCAGCCGGTGCGCTCGATTGCCGCGACGATAGGGCCTTCTTCCGGCGCGTCGATGATCGCGGTGCGTCCGCTTTCCTCATCATGCATGAGAATGCCGAAATTATCGCTCCGGCATATGAACTGCTCGATCCTGATCGCCATAAAACTCTCCTTTGATGCCGCTACAGATAGGTCGCAGGCCGTTCAATGTCACCTGTCGCTTGATGTGGATGCCAGCCACGGCTACCGTCCCGCCATGCATTCCGACATTATCGACCTTCGATCTTTTTACAGCACGACGCTTGGCCGGATGGCCGAGCGGTCGATTTCCATGGGGCTTTCCTCTGTCTGGGACAATCTGCCCAATGAGAGGCTCGTCGGCCTTGGTTACACGCTGCCATGGCTCGAGCGCTTCGGGTCGGATGCCGAGCGTGTGTTTTCGTTCATGCCGGGTACGCAAGGGGCGGTGCGCTGGCCACAGGTAGGCAAATCGGCAACCGCGCTGGTGTTCGATGAGGAGCTGCCGCTGGTCGATGCATCAATAGACAGAATGCTGCTGGTTCATTCGCTGGAACATGCGGAAAGTCCGCGCGAGACGTTGAAGGAAATCTGGCGCGTGCTTTCACCTGCTGGTCGCGTGGTGATCGTCGTTCCGAACCGGCGCGGGGTCTGGGCGCGATTCGAGCATACGCCCTTCGGCACCGGTCGTCCGTTTTCGCGCGGGCAGCTCAATGAATTGCTTAGGGAAACCAATTTTACGCCGTCGGGCTGGTCCGACGCGCTGTATTTTCCGCCATCGCGCCGCCGCTTCATGATGAGATTCCATCCGCTCACGGAGCGGGCGGGCAGGCGGCTTTGGCCGATTTTCTCAGGCGTCATCATCGTCGAGGCGCAGAAGCGGCTTTATCAGGGACTGCCCGTCACACAGCGGGCATCGCGGCGTGTTTTCATGCCGGTGCTCACGCCGCAAGGTGCGTCGCATGCCATGGTACGGGTTACAAAACGCAGGAACAGGATGGAGGTTGAATCATGAAAATTCTACACAGGGTATCGCTTGCCGGGCTTTTGCTTATCGGCGCGGGCTCTATGGCATCTGCCGATGATGCCTACGACAAGTGCATCAATGACAGCGACGGCACCAATACGGCCTGGGGCGAGTGCGGCGGCGCCTTCATGAAGCGCGAGGACGACAAACTCAACACGACATGGAAGCGGGTTTTCGCGCTGACCTCCGACCAGACCAAGACCGATCTTCTGGCCGAGCAGCGCGCCTGGGTGCAGTTTCGGGAAGCTGCGTGCCAATTCTATGCGAATGGCGACAGCGGTCGTGAAGGACAGGTGCTGAGCTACCCCGCCTGCGTTGCAGGTGTGATCGCAGACCGCACGGAGGCGCTTGAAGGCTACGAAGAGGATTTGAAGCCGATCTAATTTTTGTTTTTGTTACGCGATCCCGGGCATGGGCGTGACATTGACTTGGATGGTGTCCCCGCAGGAAGTCCGAACGAAGATGTAGGTAGAATGCAAGATGATCCGATCGAGGAGCTTCAGGCTCTGATAGAAAGACTATGGGCCAGAACTGGCCTTGGTAACTGCGTACAGATCGCCAGAAGCCGCCAAGACGATGGTTCTGCACACGTGGAAGTTGTCGTTGATCGCTATGACCTCGTGATTACAGAACGAGGCAATGACCTCGACCGAATAGCAGGGCTTTCCGTTTCTGACGCGGCGAGATGGTTCTTAATGGGTATGGCCGAGCGGCATGCTCAAAAGGCTGAGCTGCAAAACAGGGTCGCTCCTGAAGATGCATCGCCACTTCTTAGCGGCATCGATGACGACGGATATTCCCGCTGGAACTGGATGGCACCGGCAATCGAAACGATGAGCCGAATCTCGCCACAGCTCGGTGATTGGATGATTCAGGAATACGAGGTGGTACTGCGCCGCGCGCCGCTTGCAGACTATGAAAGACGGAATGCTCGATATCCGCTGCCGCCAGCATTCAAATGACCAATTTTGAGCCGAAGCGGACAAACGTCCCGTCTCAAAACTCCTGAAGCCAGCAACTTTTCGGGGCGTGGTTTACCTCTTCAGCAAAAACACTGCCTGCTGGCCGAAGAAATTCCAGAACCACCACGGCATGGAAAATCCAATTTTCTGGCCGTTGCCATCCAGTGCGGTCGCGCGTTCGACTTTTGCGCCGACCTCGTCGCAAAGGCCGATGAAATCGCGGATCGTGCAGAAATGGATGTTGGGCGTATCGTACCACGAATAGGGCAGGTCTTTCGTCACCGGCATGCGGCCCTTGAAGAACAGGGACAGCCTCACGCGCCAATGCCCGAAATTGGGGAATGACACGATGGCACGATCGCCGATGCGCAGAAGATGGTCGAGAACGGCCTTTGGGTCGCGTGTGGCCTGCAGCGTTTGCGACAGGATGACGAAGTCGAACCCTTTGTCCGAATAGAAAACGAGGTCCTTATCGGCATCGCCCTGAATGACCGAAAGTCCGCGCGCGACGCATTTGTTGACGCCGCGCTGGGAAATTTCGACGCCGCGGCCATCCACACTCTTCGTGGTTTGCAGCAGTTCCAGCAGATCGCCATTGTCGCAGCCTACGTCGAGCACCTTGGCTCCGGGCGTGATGAAATTGGCGATGACTTCGAGATCGACGCGTTGTGCGGTGTTCACGCTCATGATTGTTCCAATCCACGCGCCCGCGCTGCGGAGCGCAGGAAGCCGTTGATGGCCGCGAAAAGCTCCGGCTCGTCGAGCAGGAAGGCGTCGTGGCCGCGGTCGGTTTCGATTTCCACGAAGGAGACGGAAGCACCGGCAGCATTCAGCGCATGCACGATCCTGCGGCTCTCTTCGGTGGGGAAGAGCCAGTCGCTGGTGAAAGATACGAGGCAGAAGCGCGTCTGCGTTTTGCCGAATGCGTCGGCCAGTCTGCCGCCATGGTCTGCCGCAAGGTCGAAATAATCCATCGCCCGCGTCATGTAGAGATAGGAATTGGCATCGAAACGGTCGACGAATGTCATGCCCTGATGGCGCAGATAGGATTCAATCTGGAAATCCGCATCGAAACCGAAAGTCGGCTTGATCCGGTCCTGAAGATTGCGCCCGAATTTGCGATGCAGCGCGCTTTCGGAGAGATAGGTCACGTGAGCGGCCATGCGGGCGACCGCGAGGCCCTTTTCGGGCCGCGTGCCTGCTTCCAGATAGGTTCCGCCGTTCCAGTCGGGATCGGCCATGACGGCCTGTCTGCCGACCTCATGAAACGCGATGTTCTGCGAGGAATGCCGCGCACCGGTTGCGATCGGCAGCGCCGAGAATACGCGCTCCGGGTAGCTTGCCGCCCATTCCAGAACCTGCATGCCGCCCATCGAGCCGCCAACGACGGCAAATAGCTGATCGATGCCGAAATGATCGACCAGCATGGCCTGCGCGCGCACCATGTCGCGAATGGTGATGACTGGAAGGTCGAGCCCATAGGGACGGCCGGTCTGCGGGTTGATGGAGGCGGGGCCGGTGGAACCCAGACAGCCGCCGATGACATTGGAGCAGATGACGAAGAAGCGATCCGTATCGATGATCTTGCCGGGGCCGATCAGCACGTCCCACCAGCCGGGCTTGCCGGTGACGGGGTGGATGTTGGCGACGTGCTGGTCGCCGGTCAGCGCATGACAGATCAGCACCGCGTTCGATTTCGCCGCGTTCAATTCGCCATAGGTCTGGTATGCGATCTGGAACGGTGAAAGCAGCGTGCCCGCTTCAAGCTTCAGCGGCTTGTCCATACCGAAGCTCAGCACCGGCGAGGCTGGCGCGGTGGCCTGATCGTTATTGGTTTTGCGAGGGCGCGAAGCCGCCATGACAATTGTCCTGCCTTGCGATTTCTGTTTCCGGAAAAACAAAAACCGGCATCGCTAAGCAACGCCGGTTACAGATCGCAAACGGCCCTTTAGCGAATTGTTTTACGTGGCTGCAAGCCGACCGGCCAAATCACCACGGATCCTGCCAAGGCTTTTAAGGCTGGCGGCCCTTTGCGTCAACGGGAAAGCTTTGATAGAGCAGGCCTCCAACTCTGAAGGAACAAGGTCATGACACAAGCGCAGCGCCCCCAGCCGAAACCCGGTGTGATGGACATCGCTGCCTATATGCCGGGAAAGAGCGCCGCGCCGCATGGTGTCTCCAAGGTCCACAAGCTGTCTTCCAACGAAAGTCCGCTCGGACCTTCGCCCAAGGCTGTCGAGGCCGTTCAGAACCTGGCGGCGAGGCTCGAATACTACCCCGATGGTTCGGCAAGCAAATTGCGCGCGGCTATCGCGCAGGCGCATGGCCTGAACGCGGATAACATCATCTGCTCGAATGGCTCGGATGAGGTGATAGGGCTGCTTGCGCAGACCTATCTGCAGCCCGGCGATGAGGGCATTTTCACCGAACACGGTTTTCTGGTCTACAAGATCTACATTCAGGCTGCGGGCGGCGTTCCGGTCGTTGCCAAGGAAACCGATGAGACTGCGGATGTCGATGCGATCCTCGCAACGGTGAGCGAGCGCACGAAAATCGTCTTCCTCGCAAACCCGAACAATCCGACCGGCACCTATATTCCTTTCAGCGAAGTGCGCAGGCTGCATGCAGCGCTGCCACCGCATGTGCTTCTGGTGCTCGATGCGGCTTATGCCGAATATGTGCGCCGCAATGATTATGAGTCCGGTATCGAACTGGTCTCGTCATCGCAGAATGTCGTGATGACGCGGACTTTCTCGAAGATTTACGGGCTTGGCGGCGCGCGCGTCGGCTGGGCTTATGCGCCCGCGCATATCATCGATGCGCTGAACCGCATGCGCGGCCCCTTCAACGTGAATGCAGCGGCAATCGCGGCTGGCGTTGCGGCGGTCGAAGATCGCGCGCATTTCGAAGCGGCAGTTACTCATAATGAAAAATGGCTCGGCTGGCTCTCGCAGGAGCTTGGCGCGCTTGGGCTTCGGCTGACGCCGAGCGTTGGGAACTTCCTGCTGATCCATTTCCCGGAAAATGAGAAGCATTCTGCGGCGAAGGCGGACGATTATCTGTCTGCGCGAGGCTATATTCTGCGCCGGGTGACCGCATACGGTTTCCCGAACGCGCTTCGCATGACCGTTGGCACCGAAGAAGCAAATCGCGGTGTCGTCTCAGCCCTCGCAGAATTCCTGAAAAGCTAGATCACATGTCCGAACCACTCTTCAACAAGATAGCCCTGATCGGCATAGGGCTCATCGGCTCGTCGCTTGCGCGCGTCATTCGTCGCGAAAATCTGGCGGGTCACATCGCAATTTCCACCCGCAGCGCAGAAACGCTTGGGCGGGCGGAAGAACTCCGCTTGGGCGATTCCTATTCGCAGGATGCGAAAGAAGCCGTCCGCGATGCCGATCTGATCATCGTTTCGGTTCCGGTGGGTGCTTCCGGCGCGGTTGCTGCAGAAATCGCACCGGCGCTCAAGCCGGGCGCGATCGTCACCGATGTCGGCTCCACCAAGGCGTCCGTCATCGCGCAGATGACGCCGCATATCCCGCAAGGCGTGCACTTTATCGCCGGGCACCCGCTGGCGGGCACGGAAAAATCCGGCCCCGATGCAGGCTTTGCCGAATTGTTCGAAAACCGCTGGTGCATTCTGACGCCCGAGCCGGATGCAGATGCGGATGCCATCGAGCGTCTGTCGGAATTCTGGCGGCGCTGCGGCTCCAACATCGACACGATGGACCCGGCGCATCACGACATGGTGCTGGCCATCGTTTCGCATCTTCCGCACATCATCGCCTACAATATCGTCGGCACGGCGGATGATCTGGAAGCCGTGACCAAGTCCGAGGTGATCAAATATTCAGCCTCGGGCTTTCGCGATTTCACACGTCTGGCCGCGTCCGACCCGACCATGTGGCGCGACGTATGCCTGCATAACAAGGATGCGATCCTCGAAATGCTGGCGCGGTTTTCGGAGGATCTGGCCTCGCTTCAGCGTGCGATTCGATGGGGCGACGGGGACAAGCTGTTCGAGATATTCACCAGAACCCGCACGATCCGCCGTTCGATCATCGAGGCCGGTCAGGAAACCGATGCGCCGGACTTTGGCCGTCAGGCGCTGTCGCATCCCGAAAAAGGCTGATCTTTTTCGCATGTCGTTTTCCCGAAACCGGTTCCCACTTTCGGGCAACATGCTTATGGCTGAACCGGCGGGATCGATCCCAGCGAGATAAAGCCGATGGAGGCCTGCCCCTTGACGATCGTCAGGGGGATCGATGGCGCGTTGCCTAGAAAGCCCAGCGCCGAGGATGCGTTTCTGATCTGGCGTCTATATTCGGGCAGAATATCTCCAATCACGCTTGCTATGCCTTTCGGGTCGCGAATCGCGATGTTCAGGCTGGCGTCGATCAACCCATCCTGATCGATTGAAAACGGTCCGCTCAGCGCCAGCCCGGTTTCCGGGCCGGTGGTCAGCGTCAATGTGCGGATGGTGCCGGACTGGCCTCGCATGCTGCGTACATCCTGCAGCAGAAGCTGCGCGCCATTGGTGAGGGTCACGTCGCTCTCGCTGGAAAGCGGCGGCAGAGCGCGTCCTTCGACCAGGCTGGGATCGAGCGCGAGGTTCACGAAGTTTCCGGCAAGGTCGAGATCGGCGGCGTTCGGGCGCATATGCCACTCGAAGGTTTCCGCGGTCAGAATGCGCTTTTCGCCACCCGGCTCCGTTGCCGTAAGTTCCTGCCCCTCGACCGAAATTCTTTGCGGCAAAGGCTGGGCCAGCCTCATGCTGGAGCGCAGATTCTTCCAGTTCAATTCAAGCGGCGGCGCTTGCGGCAGATCGATCCTGGCAGGCCCGTCAAGCTCTGCAATCAGGCGCATCGGGTCGTAAATCTGGCCGGCGGAGCGGAAATTTCCCGCCGATGCCATGATGCCGTTATTGGCGTCTTCGAAAGAAACCTGCTCGCAGAATATGCCGATGCGAAACGGATAGCCGCGCGCTGTCGAATTGGTGCATTCGGCTTTCACGCCGTCATGATTGAGCGATGCGATCACTGCGCGGGAGGTTGTTTCCAGCCGGTCGGCCAGATAGAACCAGACCCCGGAATAGCCGACTGCGAGCAGGGCTGCGAAGACACCCAGAAACAGAATTCGGCGGCTGTAGCTTTTCGCAGGACGGTCTTCAAAGGTCATCAGGCGGCTTTCGAACTTGGTCGCGGCCCGTGTGCCGCAAATTTTGTCTGGCGTTGGATATGGGCGATTTTTGGGTTTTTGGCTATGGCTCGCTGATCTGGCGTCCGGGTTTCGCGCATGTCGAGACGCGCCGCGCCCGTTTGCATGGCTTTCGTCGATCTTTATGCGTGAAGTCCGTCGTTCATCGCGGCACGCCGCAAAGGCCGGGGCTTGTGCTTGGGCTGGATCGTGGCGGCTCCTGCGTCGGTCTGGCGTTTCGGGTGCCGGGCGATTTGCATGACGAGGTGATTGCCTATCTGCGCGCGCGCGAACTCGTCACCAATGTCTATCTGGAACGAACGCTGCCTGTGCGGCTCGATGGGGGCGGGATCGTGCATGCGGTCGCCTATGTGGTGGATCGCCGCCACGACCAGTATGCGGGCGGCCTCGACGATCTGGACGCCGCCTCCATCGTGCAGGGCGCCAAGGGGCAATCCGGCGCGAATGAGGATTATGTGCTCAATACGATCGAGCATCTTCAGGCGCTCGGCATTCGTGACCATTGGCTGGAACGCGTCGCCAGCCGCATCAAGGTTTAGAGCTCGCCCAGTTCCTGCAAGCGCTTGATCGCTGTTGGCGGCATTAGCGGCGGGTTCTCCGAGCGTGCGGCTTCGATCAGCAATGCGTCGCAAGCGGCCTCTGTTTCCGAGATTAGCCTGCGCATGAATTCTTCTTTTTCCAGACCGGCTTCGATGGGTGGCAGGAAGCGCGCCTTGATCGTTCCGGGATAGCGCAGGAATTTGCGGCGAGGCCAGTAAAGCCCGGCGACATGGGCCACCGGAACAACGGGCATTCCCAATTGGGTATAAAGCTCGACGATGCCCCATTTGTAGGCTGGCTCTGCACCCGGCGGGCGGCGCGTGCCTTCAGGATAGATGATGAGTTGGCGGTCGTTGGCCATTTCGCGCTTGGTCGCGATGGTTACGGCTTTCAGCGCCTTTGAGCGGCTGCCGCGATTGACCGGGATCATGCGCATTTTCATGATGTACCAGCCGAAAAACGGAATCCATGTCAGCTCGCGCTTCAAAATGTAGAGCGGGTCGCGCAGATACGGGAAAAACGCCATCGTATCCCAGAAGGACTGGTGCTTCGGAGCCAGTATGAACGAGCCTTCGGGCAGGTTTTCCTGTCCGGTGATCTCGCTTTTCGTACCTGCGATCTTTTCCTGAAACCAAAGGCTGGTTTTCGACCAGAATTTCGGGACGAACCATGCGCGATGGCGTGGCGACAGAAAATAATAGGGCGTGAACACGATCATCAGAACGATCAAATTCAGATAGAAAACGATGTTGAACGCCACCGAGCGGAGTTGGAGCATGAAAAAATGCCTGATTGTGATGCTTCAGCGTTCGTGACACCGCAGCCGCCGATGTTCAAGCCCAAGCTTGGGATTTTACGGTGATCAGCCGTTCGTTGGCGAGCCTGCGATGACCAATCCATCGGAGGTTCCGCGAACCGGAATGTACCCGCGCACAAGAGCACCGAGGAATTTCAAATATTCGGTGAAGATAACGCGAATCGCCGCCGGTTTGGTCATCCAGTTGCCGTTGTCGAGCTTTGTGTTGACGACCGGGTAAGGGCGCAGTTCCGCATTGCCGACGAAGCGGCCCATTTCCAGAAGGCTGCGCGGCATGTGGTAATTGTTGGTCACGATCAGCACGCTGCCATAGGCGTGGTCGGTCACCCATTTTGCGCTTTCTTCGGCATTGCCGATCGTATCGAGCGCGGCATGGTCGATGTCGACGCAGCAGGAAAACAGATCCTTGTCGCCGCCCGTCGCGGCGCGGATGGAGCTTCTGCCTGCAGAAGGATGAACGCCGCTGATGAGCAGACGCTTGCCTTTGCCGGATTTGAGGAGATCAAGCCCCGCATCGAGCCGCGATTGCCCGCCGGTAAGCACGATGATGGCGTCCGAACTTTGCGGATTGTCAGGCGTCGTAAGCTTGCTGACATGGTTTGCGAACCAGCCGAACCCACCGGCGAAAAGAAGCACGCCGGCCACGACTAAGAAGCAGAAAGCGCGCAAAAGCCTCATCATGCGACGTTTCGAAAACCCTTCGCCTGACCGGGCCAGCGCCGGAATTGCGTTTGCCGCATGAGTCGCCTCGTTCGCGTTCATGGTATCGAAGGTAAGCTCGAAGCCGGACGAATGATAACTTCAGAAATGCACATTATGTGAAGATTTGTCATCATCCGTGATCAAGCCTCCGGCTGCTTGATTTCGATATCGCTGAGATAGGCGACGACCGTCATATGCGAGGTTGCCGCGGTCAGCCCTGCGATGAGCAGAACGATGAGGGCGACACCTCCATAACCCGCCGCACCAATAGCGAAATTTCCGAACAGGGCGGTTGCCTGATCCGCCTGCGGTGTTGCGAGATTGCGCGACGACCACCACGAAAAGACGATAAACACCAGGATAGCCGCAAGGCCACCGGCGGCGGCACCCTTCATACCCGTCAAAAGGAAATGACGGCGAAACTGAGTTGCGATGAAGCGTGCTTCCGCGCCCACGAAATGCAGAACTTCGATGATGTGGCCATTGCCCGCCATCGCGCCGCGCGTGGCAAAAACGACCGACAGGATCGTCGCGGAGAGCATCAGAACCAGAACGGCTATACCGAGCGTGACGGTGGTCCGCGCCATGGCGACCAGACGGTCTACCCATGTGCGGTGATCGTCCAGCGAGGCGCTTGGAATGTCGGCCTGAAGCATGGCGCGCAAAGCGGAAAAATCGGGCGGGTTCGTTTCATCCAGCGTTACGACCACGAGTCGCGGAACGGGCAGTTCGTCGATGTCGAGACCAGAACCAAGCCACGGTTCGAGCAGACGCGCGGTTGCGGCGCGGTCGACGATGCGTGTTCCGCGAACACCTGCAAAACCACCAGCGAGACCCGCCGCCGAATTCAGCGCCTCTTCCATGTCGAGGCCATCGACCGGCTTCACCTGAATCGTCGCTTCGCGCGAAATCTGGTTTTCCCAGACCGAGGCCGTATCGCGAACGAGCGTCACCCCGCCCAGCGTCAGGCAGGAGAGGAATGTCATGATGGCTATGACGCAGACCAGCGCGCGCCCGGCAACATTCTGTTCCGGCACGATGGGTGCCATTTTGCGCTGCTGGCGAACTCTTGGGGCCGCTGGCGCTTCATGGGCTTCCTGCTCGTGAACAAGCTCCTGATCATCAGTCATAGATGTCGAGCCTTCCATTCGCCAGAATCATGCGGCGGGCGTCCACCTGTTCCATAAGGCCCAGATCATGCGTGGCGATGACGACAGCGGTGCCGAGGCGATTGAGCTCGATGAAAAGCCGCAACAGCCTGCGCGCCAGCGGTGGGTCGACATTACCTGTCGGTTCGTCTGCAAGAAGGATTTCGGGTTGTTCGATGAGTGCTCTGGCGATTGCCGCGCGCTGTTTTTCACCGCCTGAAAGCACCGGCGGCAAAACATGCATGCGCTCGCCGAGGCCGACCCATTTCAGGAGTTCGGTGACGTCGCTGCGATAGCTCGCTTCCTCGCGGCCGCGCACGCGCAGCGGCAGGGAGACGTTTTCATAGGTCGTCATATGGTCGAGCAGACGGAAATCCTGAAAGACGATGCCGATGCGTCGCCGCATCAGCGGCAGTTCGGTGCGCGAAATGCGTGAGCGGTCCTTGCCGAATACGGAAATCAGCCCGCGCGTCGGCTTCAGCGACATGAACAGCAGGCGCAGCAGAGTGGTTTTTCCGGCGCCCGAAGGGCCGCTCAGAAACTGGAAGGAACGCTGCGGAATCTGGAATGAGATGTCCCGGAGAATCTCCGGGCCCATTCCATATCTGAGGCCGACATTCTCGAAACGGATCAATTGTTAAACCTTGCAAAGGGTGGTGCATTGGGACCATCGGCCCGCATGGTTAATCACCGGTTAATTTCGGAGCAGGATTGAGACGTTCGCGTTGAAATCGCGAAGCATTAACCATTTCGGTTTAACCAAAAACGGCAAGTTTCGAAAGATTTGCCCAAGCCTGATGATCGAACGACCCAAAGCACGCCCGGTTTCCGGCGAAATCATGACGAATGCGGCAGATATGCCCGCATTTGCCTCGGCTCGGCCTGATTTCACCGATGTCGTCGATGCGGATTACGAAATCGTCGGCGGGGACGCGCCGAAGCGCGAATCACGTACCGAATCACGAATCAGCAATCCGCCAGAAACCTCAGCCGCCGGGATGGACATATTGCGGTTCGATCAGGCGGTGCAGCCTGCCCGCCGGCGCGGTGGCGCGATGTTCTGGAGCGTTGCAATCGGGCTTATTTTCGCGACCTTTTGGGTTTCGGGCGGTCACGCCTATTTTCGAAATGCGTTGCCTGTGGAAAGCGCTTCGCCTGTCGCTACGCTGCGCATCTCCAATATCTCCTCGCGCATCGAAGATACCGGCACTGCCGGTGTGCTTTACATCGACGGAGAAGCCGTCAACGAAACTGCTGATTCACTAAAGCGGCCGCCGCTCGAAATCCGAATTGTCGGAAATGACGGGGCGATAACGCGTCACAAGCTGGGGACAGCGGGTACAATGATGACGCCCGGAGAGAAATTCGCCTTTTCGAGCAGGCTCGGCGTGCCTAAAACCGGTGTAAGGACGGTGAGCGCCGCCTTCATCGAATAGGAGGACCACGCATGGCCGTTGTACGCGGAAAAGACATCGAAGTTCTGTTCTCGGCATCGACCATTGCCCGGCGCAATCTGGAACTCGCCAAGGACATTGCAGGGCGCGATTACGATGACCTTCTGGTCATCTCCATCCTCAAGGGTTCGTTCGTCTTCGCGGCCGATCTCATTCGCGCCATGCACGACACCGGCCTTTCGCCGGAAGTCGAGTTCATCTTTATTTCCAGCTATGGCGCAGGCACGACCAGCGGCGAAGTGAAAGTGCTGCGCGACATCGACAATGAGGTCGCCGGGCGCGACGTGCTTTTGATCGATGATATTCTCGAATCGGGCAAGACGCTGAAATTCACCCGCGAACTCATGCTCTCGCGCGGAGCGAAAAGCGTTTCGATTGCCGTGCTTCTCGACAAGCATACGCGCCGCCAGACGGATCTGACCGCGGATTTCGTCGGTTTTGAATGCCCGGACTACTTTGTCGTGGGCTATGGCATGGATGTCGGCCACGCATTCCGCGAGCTGCCATTCGTCGGCGTCGTAAAAGGCGACGTTTGATTAAGTATAAGCTTTCAGAAAACCTCAACGTATGGCGGCGATGATCCCGCCATGTCAAAAATCCTGATTGTCGAGGACGATGAGTCCGTACGCACCCTGGCCGCCCGTGCACTCGAGCGTGAAGGCCATACAGTTGAACTCGCCGCAGATGGAGCGCAGGGGCTATGCCTCATAAACGCGGCTCGCGGCCAATATGATCTGGTCGTTTCGGACATTCGCATGCCTGAAATGGACGGCATCGAAATGGCGAAAACTGCCGCCCTTTCGTTTCCATCGATGAAGATCATGCTGATTACAGGCTATGCCGACCAGCGCGAACGCGCCGACGATCTGAACGCCATCATCGTCGATGTGGTCCAGAAGCCTTTTACTCTTGCAGACATTCGCGGGCGCGTTGCCAAGGCGCTCCACAGCTAAATGCCGGTCGTTCTCCACGGCTACCACTACAGCGTCTATGTGCGCATCGCGCGCATGGCCTTGCTCGAAAAACGCGTAAGCTGGCAGCATGTGGAGGTCGATCCGTTCGAGGATATTCCTGCATCCTATCTGGCGTTGAACCCGTTTGGACGGGTGCCGACGCTGGAGCATGACGGGTTCGTGCTTTTTGAGACCAGCGCGATCATCCGCTATGTCGATGAAGCGTTCGACGGCCCTCGCTTGCAGCCGAAAACACCGCGCGAACGCGCGCGGATGAACCAGATCATCGCTATCATCGATTCCTATGGCTACTGGCCGATGGTCCGGCAGGTCTTCGCACAGCGCATCTTTGCGCCTGCCATCGGCAATGCGGGGGACGAGGCGATGATCGCTGACGGCATCGCGAAATCGCAGAATGTTTTGAGTGCTTTGGAAAATCTCGCCAGCGGCGGGGCATTTCTCGTCGGGTCGAGCCTGTCACTGGCCGATCTTCATCTTGCGGCGATGATAGCTTATTTCACTGCAGCGCCGGAAGGTGCGCGCTCTTTGAGCACCTATCCGAAGCTGTCATCATGGTGGAGCCGTATGGCGCAGCACGCCTCGCTTGTCGAAACCGATCCGGGATTGCCTTCCAAACCGGCCTGATCGCTCACCTCATATCGAGCAGGCGTTCCAGATAATCGCGCTCGAGTTCGGGGCTCAGCGCATTGCCGAGACGCTTGCGGATCGCTTCCAGAATTTGACGGGCGCGCTGGATGTCGATCTCGCCCGGCACTTTCACCGAATTTCCGAAGTCTGGACCGGTCGTTGCACGCGGACGGCCAAGCGGATCGCGGTCGGAATTCTGCTGGCGTCCGCCTTCCTGGCCGCCGCCTTCCTCGCCTTCCATGGCCTGCTGCATCTGTTGCATCATGTCCTGTGCGCCCTTGCGCAATGCTTCCAGCGCACGGCCCTGTTGGCCGACGGCGCGGTCGCCTTCGCCCTGTCCAAGTGCGCCTTCGGCCTGACCCATAGCCTCGCCGGCCTCGCCGAAACCTTCGCCCGGCTGAATGCCCATGCCTTCGAGGCCCTTCGTCAGAGCGTCGAGTTCCTGCTGCAGTTTGCCCTGGCCTTCCTGAAGCTGCTTCAGCGCGTCGGCAAATTCTTCTGGCGTCATTGGACGGCCATTCTGGCCCGGCTGCTGGCCTTCGCCTTGCTGACCCTGCTGGCCTTGTTGTCCCTCTTGACCTTGCTGACCCTGGCCGCGCTGCTGCTGGTCCATGCGGAAGGTCTCGTTCATCATCTCCTGCTGACGCCGCATGATCTCGCCCAGCTTGTTCATCTGCTGGTTCATCTCGTTCTGTTCACCGTTCTGGCCCTGCTGCTGCTGTTGCTGGCGGCCTGCCTGAAGGTTGTTCATCATGTCTTCGAGTTGCGAAAGCAGCTCTTGCGCCTGATCGCGATTGCCCGACTTCGCCAGATTTTCGATCTGGTCCATCATTCGGTCGAGATCGCTCTGGCGCAGTTCCTGCCCGTTCTGCGGCATCTGCTGCGCCATGTCGGGATTCTGCTGCGCACGTTGGGCGAATTCACGCAGGAATTCGTTCATCGCATCGCGCAGCTCGGCCATGAGCTTGTCGATTTCCTCGTCGCTGGCGCCGTTTTCAAGCGCCTGCTTCAAAGCTTCCTGAGCCTGTTTCAGGCGCTTTTCGGCGTCGGAAAGGCTGCCATCCTCGATGTTCAGCGCAATGTCCCAAAGATAGGAAACGACCTCGCGAAGCTGGTCGTCACTGCCAGCCATTCTGAGCCGCGTCTGCGCGCTCTTGATCGCCAGATAGTGGCTCATATTGTCGAATGTGTCTTCCGGGCGAAGCGTGATCGCGTCGATCAGATTGATGACGTCCGGCTTCTTGTTCGCGTCGAGCGCCAGTATCCGGCGCTGTTCGATCACTGCTTTTGCGAGCGGGTTAAGGAAAGGGCGCTCGGGGAGAATGAAGGTCTTGGTTTCGCTGGTGCTTTCCTGTCCCGCGGCATCCTTGGCCTTTAGAACAAGCTTCACCATGCTGCCCGACCATACATGCTCCGTCAGGTCGCGGTTTGCTTTGGCGGCTGGCGTCTCGGCGCCGCGTCGTGGCAAGGCAAGCTGCATTTCCGGGGCCTTGTAGAGCGGACGAGTACCGGCTGGCGGCGTCTCATCAAGGCTGAAGGCGGCCTCTGCCGATGCCGCACCGTAGTCGTCCTCGATCTCGTAGTTCAATTCGAGCGTGCCGTTTGCCGCGCGGCGCGGATCACCTGTAAAGCGGATGGTCGGAGGCGTGTCGGGCGTGACCGCGAAGGCCCAATTGCGCAGTTCGGAACTTCCCGATTTCAGCGAAAGCGTGCCGTTGTGCGAAAGTTTTCCAGCGAATTGGCGGGGCGCTCCGCTTTGCTTGGCGGGGGCTGCGTTCGAATCGGTATTTGCCTGCGCACTCTGCGGCGCGATTTCGCGCGTATTGCCTGCGCCATCGGTGAAGGACAGGTTTTCGTCGCCAGCGCCGCCGGTCACGCGCAGCGATATTTCGCTGCCTGCCGGGACGGTAACGGTCGAAGCCTGCTGGTTGTTTTCAGCCGTCAGGAAGACTGGTGCCTTGCCGGTATAGGCCGGAGGCGTAACCCATGCATCGATGCGGGCAGGCAATGTTTCGAAACCGGGACGTGCCTCAAACACGTCCCCGATGCGGCCACCCAGCGGCCCAAAGGAAAAGGCGAAGGCGACAAACAGCAAAAGTGCCGCCGCACCATGAAGACCCCATGGATCACGCTGGGGAACGCCGGTGCGCGGCAGGTCGCTGCCCAGCCGGTTGAGCTTTTCCGCCATGCGCTTCTGGTGTTCGCGCCATAGAGCCTGCCCGAAAGCGTCTTCCTCGCCGGTCGGGCGATCCGTCTGGACAAGAACCGGCGTGTGCTCGAGCTTGTTCGCCGCCTCGATGCGCCGGTCGATCTCATCGGCTGTCGGGTTGCGGAAGAAGCGGAGCGGGTAGAGCGATGCAAGGGTGCCGATTGCAAAAAAGGCGATCGCGATAAGCCGCACAAGTTCAGGAACAATGCGGAAAACGCCAAGCCATGAAAGGCTGAGGAAAAGGCTGATCGCGACCAGAACAGGCAGAACAAGCGGCCAACCGCGCTCCAGCGTCATCACTGCGCGCGTGGAGATGCGCGCCCATGAAAGGCCGCGCGTCTTATGTCTGTCTCTGTCTACTGTTCCTTTATCCGGCATCGGCCCTTCCGGGGTCGGTGTCTTGCGCAACCCAGGCGCTTTCTCACCTGCAAAGAATAGCAACAATCGGGGCAAAGGCGAGGCGGCCTATCCTCGAATGAAGCCGCATATTGGTGCAGTATTCGAAGCGGATTGCTAAGCGACTGTTTTTGAAGAGTTTTGAAGGCGAAAAATCGCGCTTAAAAACATTGTGATCGGGCAATTGAGCGGACCTCAAAGCCAGTCGGGTATCGAATCGAGGCCAATGAGTTCCTCATAGGTCCGGCGCGGGCGAACGACATGGAAACGATCGCCGTCGACCAGAACTTCGGGGATCAGAAGCCGCGAATTGTAGGTTCCTGCCTGCACCGCGCCATAAGCGCCTGCCGTGCCGACCGCTATCAAATCACCTGCGGCAAGCCGTGGCAGATTGCGCTCATTGCCCAGATAATCGCCGGTTTCGCAAACCGGGCCGACGACGTCGACCGTCACATGCGGCTGGTTGGGAAGGGCTTCAACGACTGGAAAAATTTCGTGGAAGGCATCGTAAAGCGTGGGACGAATGAGATCGTTCATCGCAGCATCGACGATCAGGAAATTCTTCGCGTCGCCTTCCTTCATGAAGATGACTTCCGAAACCAGAATTCCGGCATTGCCGACGATCAGACGGCCCGGCTCAAAGATCACCTTCAGGCCAAGCTTCGTCATGTGCTTCTTGACGATGTCGGCGTAGAGGTCAGGCAATGGCGGCGGGTTGTTGTCCTTGCGGTATGGAATGCCGAGGCCGCCGCCAAGATCGACATGCTCAAGCTCATGCCCATCGGCGCGCAACGTGCCGACCAGTTCGACCAGCAGCGCGAAAGCATCGTCGAAAGGCTGGAGTTCGGTGATCTGGCTGCCGATATGTGTATCGATGCCGGTGATGCGGATTCCGGGAAGCTTTGCGGCGCGGGCATAGACTTCACGGGCGCGCTGCCACGGAATACCGAACTTGTTCTCGGCCTTGCCGGTCGAAATCTTCTTATGCGTCTTTGCGTCCACATCGGGATTGATGCGCAGCGATATGCGCGCGATTTTGCCAAGTTCTGTGGCGCGCTGGGACAGGATTTCCAGCTCCGGCTCTGATTCGACGTTGAAGCAATGAATGCCTGCGGAAAGCGCGAAATCCATCTCGCGGGCCGTCTTGCCGACGCCGGAAAACACGATTTTCTCCGGCGGAATACCGGCGGCCAGCGCACGGCGCAATTCGCCTTCCGAAACCACATCGGCACCGGCGCCAAGATTTGCCAGTATTTTCAGAACAGCCTGATTGGAATTGGCCTTCAGCGCATAGCAGACAAGCGTTTCCAGCCCGGCGAATGCCTGCGAGAAAACCTTGAAATGGCGTGTCAGCGTGGCGGTCGAATAGCAATAGAAGGGCGTACCAACCTCATCGGCAATTGCCGGTACAGGCACGTCCTCGGCATAGAGCAGGCCGTCGCGGTAGTTGAAATGATTCACGATGTGCAGTCCGGGAGTAAGATCAGATCAGCGGATCAAGAAGGAATGGCTTGTCGGTTTCGGGCGCAGTAGGCTCCGGAGGAAGCGGGCTTTCACCGGCTTTCTCGGCATCCTTGCGCGCCTGCACCGCAGCCTCGTAAGGCGTGTCCAGCCCGGATTTTCGCCCGCAGGCCGATACTGCGGTCACTGCGGCCAGAAGCACGAGCGTCGTCAAAATCCTGCTTCTGGTCATCCAGTCCATCCGTTGATCAAGAAATCGTTCGCCGCTTTTAGCGAAGTTTTCGTGCCATTGCACCCCTTGGCGATCAATCCTGCTTGATGGATTTACGCCTTTGCAAGGCGCTTTTTCCAGTAGCGGATTTGCTTGCGCACTTCTGCGGGTGCCGTGCCGCCGAAAGATGTGCGGCTTTTTACGGAATTTTGCACCGAAAGAACGGAGAAAATGCCCTCGTTTATCGCCGAATTGATCGATTGCAGGTCCGAAAGAGACAGCTTTTCGAGGCCGATCTTGCGTTCTTCGGCCATTGCGACCGCTCTGCCGGTGACGTGATGCGCCTCGCGGAAGGGCAGGCCTGCTTCGCGGACAAGCCAGTCGGCAAGGTCGGTAGCCGTCGAATAGCCTGAACCCGCCGCCTTCTTCATCGCCGCAATGTTGATTTCCATGTCGCCGACCATTCCGGTCATCGCGGCAATCATCAGGTCGAGCGTTTCGGCGGTGTCGAAAACGGCTTCCTTGTCTTCCTGCATGTCCTTCGAATAGGAGAGCGGCAGACCCTTCATGACTGTCAAAAGCCCGATCAGATGGCCATTCACGCGGCCGGTCTTGGCGCGCACGAGTTCGGCCGCATCAGGATTTTTCTTCTGCGGCATGATCGAGGAACCGGTGGAAAAGCTGTCGGACAGGCGCACGAAACCGAATTGCGGCGTCGACCAGATGACGATTTCCTCGGCCAGACGCGAAAGATGCGTCGCGCAGATTGCCGCTATCGAAAGAAATTCCAGCGCGAAATCGCGGTCGGACACGCTGTCCAGCGAGTTGCGGGTCGGTTCGCGAAAGCCTAGCGCTTTCGCGGTTTTGTGCCGGTCGATGGGGAAGCCTGTGCCCGCAAGTGCCGCCGCACCGAGCGGGCTCTCGTCCAACCGCTCTACCGCATCCCGCACGCGCGAAAGATCACGCCCGAACATTTCGACATAGGCCATGCAATGATGCCCAAAGGTCACGGGCTGCGCGGTTTGCAGATGAGTGAAGCCCGGCATGACGCTGGCCGCATGTTCTTCGGCTCTGACGAGAAATGCCGCGATCAGGCCTTTAAGTGCCTCGGCGGTGCGGATCAGTTCGTCCTTTACCCAAAGGCGGAAATCGAGGGCAACCTGGTCGTTGCGAGAGCGCGCGGTGTGTAGGCGACCGGCGGCAGGGCCGATCAAATCGGACAAGCGTGCCTCGATATTCATATGAATATCTTCGAGCCGCGCCGAGAATTCGAATTTGCCGGTTTCGATCTCTTTCAAAATCGTGTTCAGGCCGTGAGCGATTTTCTCTTGATCTTCGCTCTTTATGATGCCCGTTTCGGCCAGCATTTCGGAATGGGCTAGCGAGCCGCGAATATCCTGCGCGTAAAGCTTTTTGTCGAAACCGATCGAGGCGTTGATCGCTTCCATGATTGCGGCAGGACCCGAGGCAAATCGTCCGCCCCACATCTGGTTGCTGGCCTTCTTCTCGCTCATTGTGGTAACCGGGCTCCGGAGATTTTAGAGTATGGCTAAGAAATTTATTCCGGTTCCGCGCCTTCTTTTGACCGCCGCTGTGGCAGGCGCGCTTGCCGGTGCGCTCGCGGTATATGTCAGCGTGACCCTGTCTGGCAACACGCCAGAGAGGGGACAAGCACCTGCGCAGCAGGCAGCAGCCATCAATGACGAGGCGGATATCGCCGCATGTGCTGCAAAGACCGAGAGGGCGAAGGCGCTGGGAAGTGCTGCAACCGGCGAGGTGGCCGCACTTTTGCCCGCCGATCCGCCCGTTTCGCTCAAAACCCTTGCGTTCAACGATCCTGACGGCAAGCCGATGACGCTGGCCGATCGCGCTGGCAAGATTTTGCTCGTCAATCTCTGGGCGACATGGTGCGCGCCGTGCCGTGAGGAAATGCCCGCCTTGAATGCGCTGGAAGAGGAAAAGGGCAGCGAGAAATTCGAGGTCGTCGCCGTCAACATCGATACGGGCGACGATACCAAGCCGAAGAAATTCCTGGCCGACACCAAGGTCGATAAGCTTGCCTATTACCGCGACAGCTCGCTCGGCCTGTTCAACGATCTCAAGAAACGCGGTCTGGCGCTCGGTCTGCCGGTTACACTGCTGGTCGATGACGAGGGCTGCCTGCTTGGACATATGAACGGTCCGGCGGAATGGTCGAGCCCCGATGCCAAGCGTTTGATCGACGCAGCGCTTACAAACTAATCCACATAAATTTGCCGGCGAACTTCCAGCGGGTGCTGTTTCCTTGTGAAGCAACGCCCGGCTAATGGTCGCGCGCATATTATGCGTGTTTCATCTTCCTTTCGCTTGCGTTTCGCTTGCGTTTTTCACAAAGTTGCAACAAAACCATTGTCCGACTGTCACATTCGGTCGATACTGCCCTTTGCGAGACTAAAACTTTCGCCAAGGAAAAACGGGAGAGAGACATGAGATTTCAAGGGCTTGCGGCCGGTGTAGCCGCGACTTTCACACTACTTTCGACTAGCGCTGCCTTCGCCGTAACCGAAATTTCGTGGTGGCATGCCATGACGGGTGCGAACAACGAAGTCGTCGAACGGCTTTCGAAAGAGTTCAACGAGAGCCAGAGCGAGTATAAAGTCGTTCCTGTTTTCAAAGGCACTTATCCTGAAGCGCTGAACGCAGGCATTGCCGCATTCCGTGCCAAGCAGGCACCGCACATCCTTCAGGTTTTCGACGCCGGAACGGGCGTGATGATGGCTTCGGAAGGTGCGATCAAGCCGGTAGCCGACATTCTTTCTGCAGGCGGCGAGGCGTTCGACAAGAGCAAATATCTCGCAGGCATCGTGGCTTATTATTCGAAGCCGGACGGTTCGATGCTTTCGTTCCCGTATAATTCCTCGTCGCCGATCCTTTATTACAACAAGGATATTTTCGAGAAAGCCGGGCTCGACGTCGATAATCCGCCGAAGACATGGGCGGAAGTCTGGGATGCCGCACGCAAGATCAAGTCCAGCAACGCCGCACAGTGCGGTTTCACTTCGACATGGCTGACCTGGATTCAGACCGAAAATTTCGCGGCCTGGAACAACCAGCAATACGGCACGAATGAAAACGGCATTGCCAATCTCGATGTCGAGCTGAAGTTCAACTCTCCTGAATTCGTCAAGCATTTTCAGGGCATCGCCGATCTCGCCAAGGAAGGCGTGTTCCGTTACGGCGGTCGCACGGCAGAAGCCAAGAACCTGTTCCTTTCGGGCGAATGCGGCATGCTGACCGAATCGTCGGGTGGACTTGGTGACGTGGTGAAGTCGGGCATGAATTACGGCACCGGTCAGCTTCCTTACGATGCCGACGCAGAAGGCGCACCGCAGAACACGATCCCGGGCGGTGCCAGCCTCTGGGTGTTCGACGGTAAGTCGGACGAGGAATATAAGGGCGTTGCAGCCTTCTTCGAATTCCTCTCGCAGACCGAAGTTCAGGCCAAGCTCCATCAGGTTTCCGGCTATCTGCCGGTGACGATGGCTGCTTATGAGGAAACCAAGAAGTCCGGCTTCTACGAAAAGAATCCGGGCCGCGAGATTCCGATCCAGCAGATGATGGGCGAGGCTCCGACGGAAAACTCCAAGGGCGTGCGTCTCGCAAACCTTCCGCAGGTTCGCGACATCATGAACGAGGAATTCGAGAAGATGCTCAACGGTCAGCAGACCGCGCAGCAGGCGCTCGACAGTGCCGTGACGCGCGGCAATGCAGCGATCCAGGAAGCGATCGACAACTAAGAAACGTCGAACAGAAGCCCGCGACCCTTGGGCTGCGGGCTTCTGCGATTGTCATGACCGGAGTTTTCTCCGTTTAGCCAGCAAGGCGAAATCCGCAAGCTGGCTTCATCGCATGTCGAGGAGCATTGATTGGCCGCCCCCAGAGTCGTCTTCCCCAACAAGGTCCTGCCCTATTTTCTGCTTGCGCCGCAGCTTGCGATCACGGCCGTATTTTTCTACTGGCCAGCCTCGCAGGCGGTCTATCAGTCGATGCTCAAGGAAGATCCGTTCGGCCTGAGAACACGTTTCGTCGGCCTCGATAATTTCAAAAAAGTGCTTGCCGATCCGGGCTATCTGAACTCCATGCAGGTGACGGCGATCTTCTCGATTGCCACTGCCGTACTCGCGATGGGTGTCGCGCTTGTTCTGGCCGTCATGGCCGACAGGATCGTGCGCGGTCGCGGCTTCTACAGAACCATGATGATCTGGCCCTACGCAGTTGCTCCCGCCATTGCGGGTATGCTGTGGCTGTTCATGTTCAACCCGTCGATGGGCACATTCGCCTATATGATCCGCTCCACCGGCTATAATTGGGACCCGTTGCTCAACGGTCCGCAGGCGATGACCCTTGTCGTGGCCGCCGCCGCATGGAAGCAGATCAGCTACAATTTCCTGTTCTTCGTGGCAGGTCTGCAGGCAATTCCGAAGACGCTGATCGAGGCAGCCGCAATCGACGGCGCCGGCGATACGAAGCGCTTCTGGACGATCGTCTTTCCGCTGCTCGCGCCGACGACCTTCTTCCTGCTGGTCATCAACACGACCTACGCTTTCTTCGACACGTTCGGCATCATCCATGCCGTTACCGGCGGTGGTCCAGGCAGGTCTACGGAGACGCTTGTCTACAAGGTTTACAATGACGGCTTCGTCAATCTGATCCTTGGCGATTCTGCTGCGCAGTCGGTGATCTTGATGGTCATCGTCATCGCGCTCACCGCTATTCAGTTCCGCTACGTGGAAAAGAAGGTGCACTATGGGTGATCTCTTTTCCTGGCAGTATCCATCCACGTTGCGGGGCATGAACGCATGATCGGACAAAGCCCGCTCCGCACATTCATCGGTCATGCCGTGCTGATCATCGGCATATTGATCGTTGCGTTTCCAATCTATTACACATTCGTCGCTTCGACCCATTCGCTGCAGACCATCCTGCGACCGCCTCTGCCGCTGCTTCCAGGCGGTCAGTTCTTCAAAAACTATTATGAAGCGATTTTCGGCGGTATCGGCCGTATCGGCGGCGTCGGTGTCGATCGACTGTTGCTCAACACGACCATCATGGCGCTGGGCATTGCAGTCGGAAAAATCTGCATCTCGATCCTTTCGGCCTATGCGGTTGTGTTCTTTCGTTTTCCGTTCCGCATGACCTTCTTCTGGCTGATCTTCATCACACTGATGTTGCCGGTCGAAGTTCGCATTCTGCCGACCTACAAGGTGATGGTCGATTTCGGTCTGATCGACACCTATACCGGGCTGATCCTGCCTCTGATGGCCTCGGCCACTGCAACGCTGCTGTTTCGCCAGTTCTTCCTCACAATTCCGGGCGAACTGGTCGAGGCCGCACGTGTGGATGGCGCAGGGCCGTGGCGGTTCTTCAAGGATATTCTGCTGCCGCTTTCGAAAACGAACATCGCGGCGCTTTTCGTTATCCTCTTCATCTATGGCTGGACGCAATATCTCTGGCCGCTTCTCGTCACCAACCGCAACGATATGAACACGATCGTTATTGCGCTTCGCAAGATGATCTCGTTTGCCGATGCGGATACGGAATGGCACCTCGTCATGGTCACCTGCATGCTGGCGATAATACCGCCGATCCTCGTGGTCGTTTTCATGCAGCGCTGGTTCGTGCGCGGTCTCGTCGATACGGAGAAATAATGGCAACCGTCGATCTGAAAGACGTCAGGAAAATCTATCCGGGCGGTGTTGAAGCCGTCAAAGGCGTATCCATACCTATTCCCGACAAGGCGCTGTGCGTTCTGGTCGGGCCTTCCGGCTGCGGGAAATCGACCCTGCTGCGCATGATTGCGGGGCTGGAAACGATTTCGGACGGAACGGTTTCCATCGACGACAAGGTGGTCAACGCGATTGGGCCGACCGAACGTGACATCGCGATGGTGTTCCAGAATTATGCGCTTTATCCGCATATGAAGGTCTACGACAATATGGCGTACGGACTGCGCAATCGCGGCACGCCGAAGGACGAGATCGACCGCCGGGTGCGCGAAACCGCAAAGACGCTGGAGCTTTCGCATCTTCTGGACCGCCGCCCGCGCGAGCTTTCCGGCGGTCAGCGCCAGCGCGTCGCGATGGGCCGCGCAATCGTGCGCAGCCCTAAGGTCTTCCTGTTCGACGAGCCGCTTTCAAATCTCGATGCCAAGCTGCGCGGGCAGATGCGCGTCGAGATCAAGAATTTGCAGCGTTCGCTTGGCGTGACATCTGTTTACGTGACGCACGATCAGCTTGAGGCGATGACGCTTGCCGATGTGCTGGTCGTCATGAATGCCGGATTGGTCGAGCAATCGGGCGCACCGCTGGATATTTACGAAAAGCCGGCTTCGACATTTGTCGCGAGTTTCATCGGCGCGCCGCCGATGAATTTGATGGCTGTCCAGCGCGGGGCAAACGGTCTGAACTTCACCAACGGTGTGGCCGTGGGCGTCGATGGCCCGGCCAACGCCGCAACGCTCGGTGTGCGGCCGGAGGACGCCGATGTCGCGTTCACTTCGGATGTACCTTCGGGTGCAGTCGTGCTTCCTGCAGAGGTCGAAGCCGTAGAGCCGGTCGGCTCGGAAAGCTTCCTCTATTGTGCGGCAGGCGGGCAGCGAATTGTCGTGCGCGTCGGCGGCCGTGCGACAGCCAGCCCCGGCGACCAGTTGCGCGTCGTCGCCCGTGCGGAAAAGCTGCACTGGTTCGATGAGAACGGCAAGCGCGTCGAATAATTACGCCTCCTGCGTATGCAATAAAAAATGGCGGCCCCAAAGGCCGCCATTTTCACGAAGTCCTTTAGCTATCAGAAGCGATACGAAAGCTTCATCTGCACTGTGTGGAAATCGAAGTCGCCGTCGCTGCCGGTCAGGTTCGTTCCTGCGCTGCCTGGTGCGCCGAAAGGTCCGTTGACCAGATTGGCGGTGAAATCGTTGCCGCCGAGATTGGTGTAGAGATATTCGAGACCAAGCGAGATTTTCTGCGTGACCTTGGCTTCGACGCCTGCGCCGACCGTATAGCCGATGTCGTTATCCTGACCGCCAGACGTGTTGAACGCGGCGCCAGAACCCGGCTGCGAGTATGAGAAATCGACCTTGCCGTAAGCGATACCACCCGTTGCATAAGCAAGAATGCTTGGCGTTACGGTGTAGCCGATGCGTGCGCGCAGGGTGGCTAGATAATCGAGATCGCGACCGATCGTGTAGGTCGCAGGCGTGATCGAGCGGCCCTGCTGAACGTCGCCGATGTCGGTTCCGGTCAGGTCGAGTATGCCGCCGACGACGATCTGGCCGAACTGCCAGTCATAACCGACATGCACACCGCCGATTACGCCATTGTCGAAATCACCCGAAAAGCCAGGCGCGAAAGCGGTCTGAAGACCGGGCGTGAACGGGCTCAGATTGATGACGCCGCTGTCGCCGCCGAATGCCCCACCGATCTGGACACCGGCATAGAAGCCGGTCCAATCACCAACGGGTACGATTTCTGCCATAGGAGGCTGTGGTTCCACGTCCATGACAGCATCGGCTGCGAACGCTGGAAACGAAAGAATGGCAAAAGGTGCCAGAACGAGTAGTTTTCTCATAAGCTTTTTCCCATTTTTGCCCAAGACGCGGCAGGAACGGGAAGGTGAGTGGTAAGTTTCACCGTGCATCATCTTTTTGACGCAACTTCGACACGATCGCGTCGCGACTGTGTTCAATATGACGCAATTCGTGGTTTGGCGATGCTTCTAGCGCGTTGGAACGGGATGTTCGCCGCGATAATCGTAGAAGCCGCGACCGGCTTTCCGGCCAAGCCAGCCTGCTTCGACATATTTCACCAGAAGCGGGCAGGGGCGATATTTCGAATCCGACAGGCCGTCATGCAGAACCTGCATGATCGACAGGCAGGTATCGAGGCCGATGAAATCCGCCAGTTGAAGCGGCCCCATCGGATGGTTCGCGCCGAGCTTCATAGCGGTGTCGATGGCCTCGACAGAGCCTACACCCTCGTAGAGCGTGTAGATCGCTTCGTTGATCATCGGCAAAAGGATGCGATTGACGATAAAGGCCGGAAAATCTTCCGAAACCGTGATCGTCTTGTCGAGTTTTTGCACGAAAACCTTCGCGCTTTCGAAAGTGACGTCCTCGGTTGCGATGCCGCGCACGAGTTCGACCAGCTTCATCACCGGAACCGGGTTCATGAAATGAATGCCGATGAAGCGTTCGGGCCGATCCGTCTGCGCGGCGAGGCGGGTGATCGAGATGGAGGAGGTGTTGGTCGCCAGAATCGCTTCAGGGTTCAGCTTGGGGCAAAGCTGAGCGTAGATCTTGCGCTTGACGGTTTCGTCTTCGGTCGCTGCCTCGATCACCAGATCGGCGGCAGCCAGATCGTCCATCGTTTTGGCGGGAGAAATCTTTTTCAGAGCGCTCTGGCGCAGTTTTTCGTCCAGCTTGCCGGTGCTGACTTGGCGGGCCATGTTGCCGCTGATCGTCGCGATGCCGGTTTCGATACGGTCCGGGGAAATGTCGTAAAGCAGAACATCGAAGCCTGCCATCGCAGCGACATGCGCGATGCCGCCACCCATCTGACCCGCGCCGACAATGCCGACCGTCTGGATTTTGCCGTTCATTACACTGATCCCGTCGTGGAGCTTGTTTCGCTCCGTTCTTGTGCAGTGCAAACTAAATGGCCGGAGTAGTTGCGTCTACCCCGGCCATCACGATTTAATTCATTTGTTGGAAGGCGTCACAGGGCCTTCTGGAGTTCCGGCAGGATGGTGAAGAGGTCGCCGACGAGGCCGTAATCTGCGACCTGGAAGATAGGGGCTTCCTCGTCCTTGTTGATGGCGACGATCACCTTCGAGTCCTTCATGCCGGCCAGATGCTGGATGGCGCCGGAGATGCCGACAGCAATGTAGAGGTCGGGTGCGACCACCTTGCCGGTCTGGCCGACCTGCCAATCGTTCGGGGCATAGCCCGCATCGACTGCGGCGCGCGATGCACCGACGGCGGCACCGAGCTTGTCGGCAACCGGCAGGATGACTTCCTCGAACTTCTCTGCCGAGCCCAGCGCGCGGCCACCGGAAATGATGATCTTGGCCGAGGTCAGTTCCGGACGGTCGCTTTCCGACAGGCGGTTTTCGATGAAGGTCGAAAGGCCTGGGTTTTCCGCAGCACTGACGGTTTCGACGGAAGCCGAGCCGCCTTCGCCCGCTGCCTGGAAAGAGGCGGTGCGCACTGTGATGACCTTCTTGGCCTCAGTCGACTGAACGGTCTGGATGGCGTTGCCTGCATAGATCGGACGCTTGAACGTGTCGGCCGAAACGACTTCTACGATTTCGGAAATCTGCGCGACATCGAGCAGTGCGGCAACGCGCGGCGCGACGTTCTTGCCGGCAGCGGTTGCCGGGGCAAGGATCGTGTCATAGTCGCCAGCAAGCTTGACGACGAGTGCCGCAAGCGGCTCGGCCAGACGCTGTTCGAGTTCGTCGGCCTCGGCGAGCAGCACCTTGCGTGCACCTTTCAGCTTGGCTGCGGCATCGGCGGCAGCTTTCGCGCCCTTGCCTGCAACCAGCACATCGACGTCCGCGCCGATCTGCAGCGCTGCGGTCAGCGCCTTGGCGGTCTGGTCCGAAACGGTTTCGTTGTCGTGTTCTGCGATCAGAAGAATTGCCATTATATTCTTGTCCTTTTCTCTTCCGAATTCAGATAACGCCAGCGGACTTCAGGCTCGACACCAGCTCAGCCACATCCTTGACCTTGACGCCAGCCTTGCGGCCCTGTGGCTCCTCGGTCTTGAGAACCTTCAGGCGCGCCGTGACGTCTGCACCGAAATCGGCGGCGGTCTTTTCGTCCAGCGGCTTCTTCTTGGCCTTCATGATGTTGGGCAGCGATGCATAACGCGGCTGGTTCAGGCGAAGATCGGTGGTCACGATTGCCGGAAGCTTCAGCTCGACCGTCTGCAAGCCGCCATCGACTTCGCGCGTCACCTTGGCCTTGTCGCCGTCGATCTCGACCTTGGAGGCGAAGGTGCCCTGGCTCCAGCCAAGCAGCGCCGAAAGCATCTGGCCGGTCTGGTTGGCGTCGTCGTCGATCGCCTGCTTGCCCAGGATCACGAGGCCCGGCTGCTCCGCATCGACCACGCCCTTCAGAACCTTGGCAACGCCCAGCGGCTCGACTTCACCGTCGACCTTGACCAGGATCGCGCGGTCGGCACCCATGGCGAGTGCTGTACGCAAGGTTTCCTGCGCCTGCTGCGGTCCGATCGAAACCACGATGATTTCTTCGACCTTGCCGGCTTCCTTAAGGCGGATGGCCTCTTCAACAGCGATCTCGTCGAACGGGTTCATCGACATCTTCACATTGGCAAGCTCGACGCCCGATCCATCCGACCGAACACGGATTTTCACGTTGTAATCCACAACCCGCTTAACCGGGACCAATACTTTCATGGAGCTTCACCTCTTTGACGAATTCATAGACTGATTAGCAGAGGCCGGGATGGCGGAATTGTCGCTGACCGACATGCAAAGCAGCAAAAATGACACTGATCTCATGTCCCGGTGGCTATAGGCTTCCGGAATTGTGGCGGACCCTAGTCAGACCAAAGCCGAGCGTCAATATACAGACTGACGCGCTAATCGTTTGAAAGCCTATTGGCGGCCCCACCGCGGCGCGGGTTCGGCTCTCGCCGGACTGACTGCGCTCTTCTGCTCTACCTCCACCGCCTTCGGCGTCACGATCTCCTTGTCGAGAAGCGGCACGGCACGCCGTCTCAGGATGACGACGAGGACGGCACCGGCAATGATGCCGCCGACATGGCAAGCCCAGGAAACCTGGTCCTCGCCGCCGCCCAGAAACATCAGGAACTGGAAGGCGATCCAGAGCGCCAGCGTGATGTAGGCGGGAATGCGAAGCGGAATTCGCCCGAATGCGAGTATCCAGATTTTCACGCGCGGATGCAGGATCAGATAGGCCGCAACTATGCCCGCTATCGCACCTGACGCTCCGATGAGCGGCGCCTGCGATTCCGGTGCGACGATGCCGTGAAAGAAGGCACCGAAGGCCGCGCAGAGAAGGTAGAAAATCAGATAGCGAAGATGGCCGAGCGCGTCTTCGACATTGTCGCCGAACACCCACAGAAACAGCATGTTGCCGCCGAGATGGAAGATGTCGCCATGCAGGAACGCATAGGTGATGTAGGTCATCTTCTCTGGCACGATGACCAGTTCAGGGGAGAGATCGACATGGTCGAAGGCCACGGAGGGTATGTAGCCCAGCCCGTAGACCGCAGCGCCGGTAAATGTGTCCGACCCCAGATTGACGACCAGAAACATGATGACATTGAGCGCGATAAGCCCGATCGTCACATATTGCAGTTTGATGTTTTTCAGGCTGTTTGCGTCATGAAGCGGAATGAACATGGGCGCTTCCGCTCCTTGGATTTTAATTGAGCATCGGAATGGTGCCGATCAGCGATTTTTACCCGGAATCCATAGCACATCGGAATTTCCGTTGTCATTCACGGTGCGCGAGGCAACGAACAGGAAATCCGAGAGCCGGTTTATGTAGCGCAAGCCTTCCGGGCTTATCGTTTCCTGGGCGGAAAGCGCGACCATCGAGCGTTCGGCGCGGCGCGAAACCGTCCGTGCCAGATGGAGCGCTGCCGAAGCTGCAGAACCGCCCGGGAGCACGAAGGATTTCAGCGGCTGGAGATCGGCGTTCAGCCTGTCGATGTCGGCTTCGAGGCGCTTCTCCTGCGCATCCACGATGCGCAGCGGTTCGTATTTTGGGTTTTCTTCGGTAGGCGTGGCGAGGTCTGCGCCGAGATCGAAAAGATCATTCTGGATCAGGCCGAGCATCACGTCGAGTTCGGGATGCGCTTGCGCCGTATGAATACGGGCAAGGCCGACGCAGGAATTGGCTTCGTCCACCGTGCCGAAGGCTTCAATCCGCAAATCCGACTTCGCGCGCCGCTCGCCGCTTACCAGGCCCGTCGTACCGTCGTCGCCAGTGCGGGTGTAGATCTTGTTCAGCTTGACCATGAAATCTCCATTTTAGGAGCGGTTGAAGTAGACCGCGAGCAGGATCAGCACGAGTGCCACGGCCTGCAGGAGAACGCGCATCTGCATGAGCTTGTTGGACGTGTTTCCAGAGCCGCCGCGCATCATGTTCGCGAGGCCGCGAACCAGAACGATGACGAGCGCGACAAGCACGAGAATAGCGAGGATGTTGAATACGGTTGCCATCTGATTTTCCGGATGAAGGCAGCGCTCTGAATGGCCGGATCAGGCCCCGGACGCATGAAGCCGGCAGAGCACGAAGGCCGGCAGGATGCGCTTGAGAATCAATTTCGACTTGCGTCGGCTTCATACTACATAGTGCGATGGCGCGGACCACAGAAGAGCATGCGGCAAATGCACAAATCGGCAAATGCCGGACTTATCAATGATTGTGCGCAACTCCACTATCGTGCAACGCGTATCTCGCCATAGGTTGCCATTTGCGGCATTCCTTTCCCATATTCATACCGGGGAGACAATGGCGTGGAGATTTGATGCGCAGGATCGCGGCGACAAGACGGATTCTCTACGACGCGCTTGGCCATTTCAACAATGACGACGGCTGGTCTATGGCCAGTCATCTGGCGATTTCGGCATTGATGGCGCTTTTTCCGTTTCTCATCTTCGCCACAACGCTGGCCAGCTTCCTTGGCGCGCAGGCTTTTTCCGAAACAGCCGTGCATCTCGTTTTCGATACGTGGCCTGATCAGATCGCAGCACCCATCGCCCGCGAAGTGGTGAACGTGCTAACCGTGCAGCGCACCGATCTGCTCACCTATGGCGTTGTGCTGGCCGCCTTCTTCGCGTCCAATGGCATTGAGGCGCTGCGCACCTCGCTCAACCGCGCCTACCGCGTCACCGAAACGCGAAGCTTCATCTACCGGCGTCTTCAGAGCCTGCTTTTCGTGATGATCGCGACCGTCGGCTTCGTGGCAATCAGCGTGTTGCTGGTCTTCGCGCCACTGATCGCGCGCGTTGCCGAGGCCAATTTCGAGTGGATCGAACCCTATATGGGCACGATAACGCTGTGGCGGTTCATCATTGCATCGACGGTCATCGTTCTTGGCCTGATCGCGGTGCATGTCTGGCTACCGGCGGGGCATCGCCGTTTCACGGCAATCGTGCCGGGCATCATCTTCACGCTCATTGCGTGGCTGGCCGGATCGACCATTTTTGCGGCCTATCTCGACAATTTCTCTTCCTATGTCACGACCTATGCGGGCTTGGCCTCGATCATGATCGCGATTGTGTTTTTGTATATCGTTTCGTTGATTTTCATTCTGGGTGGGGAGCTTAATGCTGCCATCAGCCGGTATCTGGAAGCGCGGGCGCGGGTGGGCGGGTGAGCCTCGAAGGACGCACCAAAATACCTAGAACGATTTCGGCGTCTTGTTCCTGCCCGTCGCAAGCCACACACCGGCCGTTGCAATCGCCATACCCAGTATCTGGATCGGCGAGAGCGTTTCGTTGAAAAGTGCCCAGGCCATCACCGCTGTTACCGACGGCACGAGGTAGAAAAGCGACGAGACTTTCGCCATTTCACCTTCGCGGATCATCACCATCAGCAGGAATATCGCGCCGATGGAAAGCACCAGAACGAGCCATGCGAGGGCGAAGAACAGTTCTCCGTTGAAGGTGATCTGCTGCGTTTCGAACAGGGCTGAGGCAATGATCATCAAGACGCTGGCGCCCGCATATTGCCAAAGCGCCCCGTTGAGAAGGCTTCCGCCACCGGCATAGCGCTTTTGCCAGATCGTGCCGGCGCTCATGCCGAGCACGGCAAGGAAAGACGCGGCAACCGTTGCGGCAGTGATGCCGCTGGAGACGTCTCCAAGTTTTGGTGAAAGCACGATCACGACACCGATGAAGCCGATTGCCAGCCCGATCCAGTGCTTGGGCAAGACTTTTTCGCCAAGCAGTCTTCCAGCGAGGATTGCGGTGAACAGTGGCTGGATGCCTGCGACCAGCGCCGACATGCCGGCGGGCAACCCATGATGGATCGCCCAGAAGGCGCTGCCGAGATAGACGCCGTGCATCAAGGCGCCGGCGATGGCCGCGTGCATGGCTTGCTGAAGCGTCGCGCGCTGTTCGCGCAGTATCAGCACGAGCAGCAGAAGCAGCAGGAACGCGATGATGAAGCGCAGGCCCAGAAAGGTGAACGGCTCGGCCCATGGCATCGCATAGCCCGCGCCGATGAAACCTGTGGCCCATAATAGAACGAAAGTCGGCGGTATGAGCCGTTTGAAAGAGATCATGTCGGCTGCTTAGTGCAGTTGGCCGAAGCAGGCAAAGGCAAAGCATTGATCCATGATTGAGTTTCTCTGATCGAGCGGCACTCTAAAGGCCAACGATCTGCCTGATCTCATCTGCGGTTACACCATTGTCGCGTAGGGTGGAGATTCCGGTATCGCCGCTGCTTTTCGAAAGCTTTCGCCCATCAGCTCCGAGAATAAGTTCGTGATGGAAATAGCGCGGCGCGGGCAGGCCCAGCAATTGCTGGAGAAGCCGCTGCACGCCGGTTGCGAGGAACAGGTCGCGGCCACGCACGACATGGGTGATGTCCTGCAGGGCGTCATCGACGACCACGGATAGGTGGTAACTCGTCGGTATGTCACGCCGTGCGATGATGACGTCGCCCCAGCTTTCCGGTCTGGCTGCGACCGAATTTTCAACGCTCAAGGTCTGATCTGCAAACTCGGTCCAGTGCAGATCGCGCCCGATGCGTTTCAACGCAGCATCCATATCGAGACGCCATGCGAAAGGTTCGCCGTCTTCGATCCGCCGGTTTCTTTCTACTGACGAAAGCGTCTTGTCCGCGCCGGGGTAAAGCGGCGCGCCGTCGGGGTCGCTCGGCCAGTTTCTGCCGCGGCGCTCCGTATCCGAAATGAAGGCGCGGATTTCCCCGCGGCTCATGAATGACGGGTAGACCAGTTCGTCTCGCGCAAGGCGCTGCAATGCCGCCTCATATTCGCGAAAATGATCGGATTGGCGCCGGACAGGTTCTTCCCATGACAGGCCGAGCCATTTCAGATCATCGTAGATCGCGGCTTCAAATTCCGGCGTGCAACGCGTGATGTCGATGTCTTCGATGCGCAGCAGAAGCCGCCCCGCGGAGGCATCGGCCAGCTTCGCATTGAGCAGCGCGGAATAGGCGTGGCCCAGGTGCAACGCGCCGTTGGGGCTCGGCGCAAAACGAAAGACGGGGCTTTTCATTGGTGTCAAAACCGGATTGTGCGTCTCATCGATCGATTGCTACTTTGCAGTGAAAGGCGGAACAAGACCAATGCAGCGCATTTCCACGCTTGATGACATATCCGCAGGCCTCGAAGAGCTTTGCCGCATCGATGCCCGGCTGGACAAGGTCCGCATGATGGCGGGCGATGTGCCTTTGCGTCTGGCTGAACCTGGCTTCATGAGCATCGCCTCGATCATCGTTTCGCAACAAGTGTCGCGCGCCAGTGCGGATGCGATTTTCGGCAGGCTGGTAAGATTGCTCGACCCGCTGACGCCGCAAGCGGTTTTGAATGCCGGTGGAGATGTGTTCCGCGAGGCCGGTCTTTCGCGTCCGAAACAGCGGACATTGCTGGCGGTCGCGGCTGCGGTGAATGACGGCCTTGACCTCAACCACCTTTGCGAACTGCCCGCCGAGGAGGCGATGGCGCAACTCACCGCCGTCTCGGGCATCGGTCGCTGGACGGCGGAAGTCTATCTGCTTTTCTCCGCCGGGCACCCCGACATTTTTCCGGCAAAGGATGTCGCGCTGCAAAGCGCTGTCGGCCACGCATTGGGCATTTCACCGCGTCCGAATGAGAAGGAACTGATCGGTCTGGCCGAATCATGGTCGCCCTTCAGAGGCGTCGCTTCGCGTCTTTTCTGGGCCTATTATCGCGAGATGCGGGGTCGCGAGGGGGCACCACCTGTGCAAACCGCTAAAAAAGCCGCAAAATCATGATGTTTTGCTGTGTGATGTGCCGCTGAAATCGCTTCACATCCCTGTCATGTCGGGCTTACAGTATCCGAACCGATCGGTTTTATACCAAGGAGGTGATTTGAAGTGACGGTTGCCGTGTCTCCGGATGGGCTTCCAGCGCTGGTGCTGAATGCGGACTACCGCCCGCTCAGCTATTACCCCCTTTCGCTGTGGTCTTGGCAGGATGCAATCAAGGCGGTTTTTCTCGACCGCGTGAACATCGTTGCCGAATATGAGCATGCAGTGTCTTCGCCGACATTTTCGATGAAGCTTCCGAGCGTCGTCAGCCTGAAGAGCTATGTGAAGCCGTCGCGCTTTCCAGCCTTCACCCGCTTCAATGTTTTCCTTCGCGATCGTTTCCAGTGCCAATATTGCGGCACGCACGAAGATCTGACCTTCGACCATGTCACGCCGCGCCGCTGCGGCGGTGCGACGACATGGGAAAACGTGGTCGCGGCCTGCTCCCCCTGCAATCTGCGCAAGGGCGGGCTTATGCCGGTCCATGCCAAGATGTGGCCGCAGCAGAAACCCTATCGGCCAACCGTGCAGGATCTGCACAATAATGGCCGCCTGTTTCCGCCCAACTATCTGCATGAAAGCTGGATGGATTATCTTTATTGGGATGTCGAACTGGAGCCGTAAACCGGGTTCAGATCAGGACCGCGCTTTACTTCGCCTTTGCGAAGGCTCCGCGCAGCGCAATCGCGCCAAGCACAAGGCTGGCCAGCGCATTCCAGCCCGCGAAGGACAGTCCAAGCACACGCAGCGATGCATGATCGCAGGATGGCGGGATCACCGTGTTGATCGAATCCAGAATGCCGCCGCCGCTGCCTGCGGAAGGGGCCGCGACCGCACCGCAATCGGCAGGGCCTGCCCACCATCCCCATTCGACGCCGGCATGTTTTGCGCCCAGATAGAGGCTGAAAGCCATGATGGCGGCGCCGATGAGAAGCAGGCCGCGCGTGAGCCAGGAAGGCCAATGCAGCGTCGATGAGAGCGCGGCAAAAGCCATGAGCGGCACGCCTACATAATAAGGCATGCGCTGCTCAAGGCAGAGCTTGCAGGGGATGTAGCCGCCAATATGCTCGAAACCCAATGCCGTCCCGACCGTGATCGCCATCGCCAGGGTGAGGAAAATCGCCGTCATTTTTTGCGTGGTGCCGGCAGGCGAGGTGATCGCGGTCATTGTGTGCGTCCGAGCTGACTTGCTAATGCAGATAAGTGATCAGGAAATAAAGCAATATAAGGACGGCGGCACCCCCTGCTGCAAGCATGCCGAGGCGCTTTTCGATGAACTCGCGGATCGGTTCGCCATATTTGCGCAGCAGCCAGGCGAGGAAGAGGAAACGTGCACCGCGCGCCAGAATGGCCGAGATGATGAAGATGCCGAGATTGACGTGCATCACGCCTGCCAGAATGGTCACAACCTTGATCGGCGGCAGATGCGAAAGGCCGGATGTGACCAGCATGAGGATGATGAAGCCCATGCCCGACGATGTGCGCAATTCCTCGAAGGCTTCGAACTTGCCGTAGAATTCCAGAACAGGCTTGGCGATGGTTTCATAGGCGTAATAGCCGAGAAAATATCCGGCTATGCCGCCGAGTACCGATGCGACGGTTGCGATGAGGGCGTAGCGATATACTTTGTCGGGGCGCGAAAGCGCCATCGGCAGATAAAGCACGTCTGCCGGGACCAGAAATACCGAGCTTTCGACAAAAGCGATGAAGGCCAGCCACCATTCGGCGGATTTTCGCGCGGCGAGCGACAGCGTCCAATCGTAAAGTCTGCGAAGCATTCGGTCTCCTTTAAGTATGTCGCCCGAAAGCGGGAACCGGCTTCGGGATAGTGACATGCGTAAGAACAAAGACATAAAGCGCGGTGCGCTTTGAACTGGCGGGTCTTCGTAGATAGATTTCTTGCAGTGCACAATGGCTGGCGCTTCACGAATCGTTGCCATCATGACAGTTGACGACGCAGGCTGGAGCGTATAGTGCCCGGAAATCCCCTCCATCAGGGGGGCAATCGCTGCGCAAAATTTTTGCGAAGCGACGTGCGGGTGTGGTGGAACTGGTAGACGCGCCGGACTCAAAATCCGGTTCCGCAAGGAGTGTCGGTTCGATTCCGACCACCCGCACCACTTTTTATATCTCACGCCAGTTCGCTGTGCTCACGGCTCCGATGGGGCGGCCTGACCGGCCGACGGGCGGTCGCCCTTTTAAAGCCGTCGCGGTTTAATAGTTACGCCTGAAGCACGACCACCTGTGTTCCGGGCTCGACTCGCTGGTAGAGGTCGATGACGTCATGATTGAGCATGCGAATGCAGCCGCTCGACATTGCGTGGCCGATCGATTGTGGCTGGTTGGTGCCGTGGATGCGGAACATGGTGTCGCGACCACCGCGATAGAGGTAAAGCGCGCGAGCACCCAGCGGATTGTTCGGTCCACCTTGCAATCCGCCCGCATAGCGAAGATTTCGGTCCGGATCGCGCCGGATCATGTTGTCGGTCGGCGTCCATGTCGGCCATTCGGCCTTGCGGCCGACAGTGGCGCCGCCGCGAAGCGCCAAACCGGCCTTGCCGACGCCCACCCCGTAACGGATCGCACGGCCATTGCCGAGGACGTAGTAGAGATAACGGTTCGGCGTATCGACGACGACCGTATTTGCCCGGTGTGGGCTTTCATATGCGACTTCCCGGCGCCGAAGCTCTGGCTTGATGCGGTCGAGCGGCATTGCGGCCAGTGGAAAGCGTTCTTCGGGAATGGCGGCATACATCAGCGCCGGAGGCGGTGAGCCCGTGGAGCACCCCGCAAGTGTGAGTGAGAAACCGACCAGAAAAGTCCGCCTCGTAACCGTCATTCGCCCGCCCTCGTCAAATGTGATGTCGAGTTATGGAATTAGGGCAATTATGGTTAATAATGGGTTGACGATATCCTAAGCGGTTGTTCGTATTGCTATTTCGAGAATGCGTTTGCGATCAGAAAGCCGACCGTTGCAGACGCACCGGTGAGAATCGTTCCCCAGCCGATGTCGACGACAGACAGCATCGTCGACCAGTTCTTCATCACGGCTTGGTTGGTCAGATCGTAGGTGGCGTAGGCAAAGAAGCCGAACAGCGCGCCGTAGGTCAGCGCCGTCGTCCAGCGTCCATCGTTCAGCGCAGGGGTGATCGCGAAGATCATGACGCCGACGAGATAGATGAAATAGAAAGCTGCGGCTGGCGCTATCCTGAACCCTTCGAGCGCGGACTCAGCCATGATCGGCTTGTAGAAGGACGGACCCATCCGCGAGAGCCAGAGAGCATCGAGCACCAGAAATGCGAGGCCGGTCGCGATATAGGCAATCAGGTAGGTTTTCATCGGCCGGCTCCGTTGGCGTGTTTTTCTGCCAGCAGATACGTGGCGCTTTGCAATTCGGATCAGGCGGAGTGCCCGGAAAAGCGGGCCTCGTGGTCGAGAAGCCAGCGCTTTCGCTCCAACCCGCCGCCATAGCCAGTCAAATGCCCGCTTGCGCCGACGAGGCGGTGGCACGGTATGATGATGGAAATCGGATTGGCGCCATTGGCATGACCGACCGCGCGGGGCGATTGCGTCCGCTCGATTCTTTGGGCAAGTGCTGCGTATGTTGTCGCTTTACCGGCCTGCAGGCGGCGCAGCTCCGCCCATACCGTTTCCTGAAAGGACGTGCCGCCCGCTTTGGTGGGGATGGTGTTAATCGCGGACAATTCACCCGCGAAATAGGCGCTCATGGCGTCTCTTGTCTGTGCCGGTCCGTGGCCTGGTAAAAGCGTATAACGAGCGGTGCCCAACCGCCGGTCGAGCATCGTGCGCAGGCGTAAATCGCGATCCGCAAACTCCCCGGCGCGCAGAATGCCTTCATCGTCCGCGACAATCAGGAAATCCCCAATCGGCGTTGCAAGCGTGTCGACGGTCAGTCTGAGGATCGCGGCGCTATTTTGCATCGTGGAAGATCAGCCCGACCGTATGACGCTGGCCGCTGCGGACACGGCTGACGCCATGGCGCAGATTGACCCGGTAGTCGCCGCGCGTTCCGCGAACGGGTCGCTCACGCACGGCGAAAATTACGGCATCGCCCTGCGTCAGCGGAACGACTTCGGCGCGGCTCTGCATGCGTGGCCGCTGTTCGGTCAGCACGAATTCGCCGCCGCTGAAATCCGCGTCCGGTTTTGAAAGCAGGATTGCCACCTGAAGCGGAAATGCCAGATCGCCGTAAATATCCTGATGCAGGCAGTTGAAGTCGCCCGAACCATATTGCAGCAGAAGCGGTGTCGGGCGCGTCTGTCCTGCATCGTGGCATAGTTTCAGATAGTCCGAATGCTGCGCAGGATAGCGCTGGTCGATGCCAAGGCGTTCGTGCCATTCGTTTGCGACGATTGCCAGATGCGGATAAAGCGCACCGCGCAGCCCGCCCAGCAGATCCGGCAGCGGATAGCGAAAATAGCGATATTCACCTTTGCCGAAGCCGTGCCGCGCCATGTGGATATGGCTTCGGAAGTGGTCTTCCTGCGGATAGAGCGCGGCAATCGCCTCGCATTCGTCCGGTGAAAGCAGGTCGCTCATCACCGCGCAGCCATAGGCGTTCAGATCGTCGGTGAGTGCCTGCCAGTCGAACGAACTGACGCGATCCTCGATCGCGTCAGTATTGTCGATTGTCTTTGCCAGCGCACTCATGACTTTGCCTCGCGGTCGAGCAAGGCGCGCTTGCGATCCACCCCCCAGCGGTAGCCGGAAAGTGCGCCATCGTTTCTAACGACGCGGTGGCACGGAATGGCGATGGCAATCTTGTTGGCCGCGCAGGCCTGCGCCACGGCACGAACGGATTTCGGTGCGCCGATGCGCTCGGCAATGTCGGTATAGCTCGCCTTCTCACCTGCCGGAATATCCCGCAATGCCTGCCAGACGCGCTGCTGGAACACCGTGCCGTGAATATCCAATGGCAGGTCGATGCCACGGTCCGGCTTCTCCACCATGCCGACCACGCTTGCCACGAGCTTGTCGAAATCAGGATCGTCGCCGACCAGACTTGCGTTCGGAAAGCGGTCCTGGAGATCGCGCGCCAGTTGATCCGGGTCGTCGCCCATGAAGATCGCGCAGACGCCCTTTTCACTGCGCGCTACGAGGATGGAACCCAACGAGCATTCGCCTATCGCGAATTTGATTTCGATATCGGCACCGCCGGAACGAAATTTCGTTGGAGTCATGCCGAGCACCGCATTCGATTTCTCATAAAAGCGGCTGTTGGAGCCGAAACCGGCGCTGTAGATCGCGTCCGTCACATTGCCGTCGCCGCTGGTGAGTTCATCACGAACACGTTTCGAACGGCGCGCCGTGGCGTAGGCTTTCGGCGTCAGTCCGGTGACAGATTTGAAAACGCGGTGGAAATAATAGCTGCTCATGCCGGCGTTTTGCGCGAGCGTATCCAAGGCGGGAATCTCTTCGGCATTTTCGATCATGCGGCATGCCTCTGAAACGATGCGCGCATGATTTTCCGTCTGCGACGCCTCGTTGGGTCGGCAGCGCTTGCAGGGGCGAAAGCCTGCTTTCTCCGCGTCTTCGCAGCTTTCGTAAAAAGCGACATTCTCCGGCTTTGCCAGCCGCGACGGGCAGGCTGGGCGGCAATAGACGCCGGTCGTCTTGACGGAATAGACGAAGCGTCCGTCGAAAGCGGCATCGCGCTGTTGAAGGACCTGCCAGCGCGGGTCCTGTTCTGTGAGGTTCATGGCTTCAGCTTTCAAAGGCTGATTGGTTCTCAAGGCAAGGGTCATTGTCTTTGTCCCAAATGTTTATCGTGCCTTGGAACCTAGCGGAAGGTGCGGGACGCCTCACTCCGATCCTTGCTGTCAAATCCGGAAGTGTTCGACGCTATCTTAAATATGCTCCGGTGCCGCTGTAACAAGAGAAGTCTCCGTGGACTGGGTGAGTGCCAGATAGCGTTCGAACTGCACCAGAACATCGTTGATGATCTGATCTTCGGACATGCCCATAATGTCGTAGCCGCGGCTGCCGTCCGAGAAGAAGGTTCGCGCCTCGTAGCGAAGCTCCATCTTGGCCGCTTCGAAAGCCGAGAATGCGGGCAGCTTATGTTCGGCCCGCTGCACGCCATAAGAGAAGTTCCTGACGTCATCGGCAGGCGCAGTCAGACTTACCGCGCCGGTCTCGTCATTTGTGACGACCTCGGCATGACGGTCCTTTTTTCTCAGCTCCTTCGCCACCGAGTTGAGCGCGGGAAGGACGGATTTCTCGATGAAACGATCGACATCCTTGTCGTCCGGCGCGTTCATGATGAGTGCGAGACGGCGTTGCCATGTCAGGCCGGATGCCGGTTGCGCCTGCGGAATGCCCCCCGAATGAGCGCTCTTTTGCGCAACATCGGCTTTCATGCCTTTGAACAACGCCCAGACCAGAACCAGCATCACGATAGAAAAGGGCAGTGCTGTCGCGATCGTCGCGGATTGCAGCGCAGCCAGACCGCCCGTCAGAAGCAAAACGGATGCGACGATACCTTCCAGCGCGCACCAGAAGACACGCTGAAGCGTGGTTGTTTCGGTTTCGCCGCCAGCCGCGATCGTATCGACGACGAGAGAGCCGGAATCCGAGGAGGTTACGAAGAATATCGCGACAAGAATGACGGCAAGCGTCGAGGTTATGGCCGGGAAGGGCAGGTACTGGAAGAACTGGAACAGCGCCACCGACAAATCGTCCGCAACGGCTGCCGAAAGCGCGCCGTTGGCGACCGTCGTGTCGATAATCATCGCCGTGTTGCCGAAAACGGTCATCCATAAAAAGGTGAAGCCTGCCGGGATGAACAGGACCGCGATGACGAATTCACGCACGGTGCGCCCGCGCGAAATGCGGGCGATGAACATGCCGACGAATGGCGACCAGGAAATCCACCACGCCCAGTAGAAAAGCGTCCATGTGTCGATCCAGGGGGTAGGCTCATATGCATAGATATTGAACGTGCGCAGCAGGAAGGAATCGAGATAGAGGCCGATATTCTGCACGAAATCGCGCATCAGTTCTGCTGTCGGTCCAACGATCAGCACAAACAGCATGAGCACGATGGCCGCCAACAGATTGATCTCGCTCAATATGCGCACGCCCTTGTCGAGACCGGAAATGACGGAGAGCGTCGCGACGGCTGTGATGACGGCGATAAGGGCGACCTGAATGAAGACGGAAACGGGAACGCCGAGCAGGAAGTTCAGCCCGGCGTTGATCTGCAGAACACCGAAGCCGAGCGACGTTGCAAGGCCGAAGACCGTGCCGCATATGGCGAAAATATCGACGGCGTGGCCAATCGGCCCGTTAATTCTGCCTTTCAGCAAAGGGTAGAGGCCGGAGCGGATCGTCAGCGGCAGATTGTAGCGATAGCCGAAATAGGCCAGCGAAAGACCGACAACCGCGTAGATCGCCCAAGCGTGGATTCCCCAATGGAAGAAGGTTACGGCCATCGCTTCGCGCTGGGCGGCAATCGTCAGCGGATCTGCTTCCGGCGGGGCCGCGTAGTGCGTCATCGGTTCGCCGACCGCGAAATACATGAGGCCGATGCCCATGCCTGCGGCAAACAACATCGCCATCCATGACAGATACGGAAAATCCGGTTCGGAATCGTCCGGCCCAAGCTTCAAATCGCCGAAACGACCGAATGAAAGCAGGATAACGGAAATCAGGAAGATGCCGACTGCCAGCAGATAGAGCCAGCCAAAATTGGCAAGGATGTTCGATTGCAGAGCGCCGAACAGCAATTCTGCGCGATCCGGCATGATCGCGCCGATGCCAACGAAGATTGTTATGATGGCGACCGATCCGAAAAAGACGGGCGGGTTGATGACGAATTTGGGCATGTGAATATGCGCCCCCTCTGCAATAAAAAATGCGCCGCGATGCTTGCGGCGTTCACGTAAAAATCGGTTCGTATATCCCCGCGCCCCCAGCAATCGGCGCAATTGCCGTCTGAACGTCATTGAACAAACCGCTGCGGCGCGATTGGGTTCCAAAATCGAGTGCGAATTCTGGACCAAGGTCTGAGGATTGACGCGGGCGCGCTTGCGGCTGTAATTCGTGCGAGGTCTTTTCAGGCACGGCAATTCAGGAGCGCGGCCGAACGCAATGCTCGAACGGCGCGATACGTATAAGGCGCTCTACGGCGATTTTCGCTGGGAGATACCGCAGCGATTCAACATCGGCGTTGCCGTGTCCGATGTTTGGGCGGCGCGTGATTCAGAGCGCATTGCGCTTATCGGCTACAAGGCCGAAGGTGCCCCCGATCTTCTCACATTCGGTGCGCTGGCAGGCCGTTCAAACGCCTTGGCAAACGGGCTACGGGCGCTAGGGATAAAGCGCGGCGATCGTGTCGCACTGCTGCTTCCGCAAAGTTTCGAGACGGCAATCGCGCACGTCGCGCTCTACAAGCTCGGCGCAATCGTGGTGCCGCTGGCGTTGCTGTTCGGTGTGGAAGCGCTGGAATACCGGCTACAGACGGCGGGTGTGCGCGCAATCATCACCAATGAGGCCGGTCACGCAAAGCTTGCGAAGATAAGCACCCGCCTGCCCATGCTGGAGCAGATCGTCACGACGGAAGGCTCTGCAAAGGGCTCGGTCGATTTTCATCGATTGCTGGCGGATTGTTCGCCTGATTTCGTTGCCGAAGACACCAGCCCGAACGATCCGGCGATGATGATTTTCACATCCGGCACGACGGGTCCGCCTAAGGGGGCGCTGCATGGCCACAAGGTCTTGCTCGGGCATCTGCCGGGCATCCAGATGGCCTATGATTTTCTGCCGCAGCCGGGAGACATTATGTGGACGCCTGCCGACTGGGCTTGGGCTGGCGGGTTGCTCAATCTCCTGCTGCCGAGCCTCTATTTCGGATTGCCGGTGGTATGTGGACGCTTCGACAAATTCGAGCCGGAAGCCGCACTCGGACTGCTTGAAAAGATGAAAGTGCGCGGTGCGTTCATCCCGCCGACGGCGCTGCGCATGATGAAAGCGGTTCCCGACATTACGAGCAATTTTAATCTGAAGCTTCGCACAGTTGGCACCGCCGGGGAGTCGCTCGGGCGCGAAACCTATGAATGGGCGCAATCCGAACTCGGACTGACGGTGAACGAGTTCTACGGCCAGACGGAATGCAACGCGGTTCTGGCATCCTGTGTCGCACTCGGCGTCAGCCGTGGTGGCGCTATCGGCCTGCCGGTTCCCGGCCATGAAGTTGCGGTGATCGATGGGTCAGGACGCCCGGTCAAATCCGGCCAGCCGGGGCAGATCGCGATACGCAGTCCAGACCCGGTGATGTTTCTCGAATATTGGGAAAATCCGGCAGCGACCAAAGCCAAGTTCATCGGCGACTGGATGATCACCGGCGATCAGGGTGTCGCCGACCGCGACGGTTATGTCCATTTCTTCGGGCGCGACGACGATGTCATCACCTCGGCGGGATTCCGCATCGGCCCCGGCGAAATCGAAGACTGTCTGACCGGGCATCCGGCAATCGCGCTTGCTGCCGCAGTGGGCAAGCCGGATGCTGTGCGTACCGAGATCGTCAAAGCCTATGTGGTGCTCAAGGACAATGTTGCGCCAAGCGACGAACTGGCCGCCGATATAAGCCTATGGGTGCGCGAGCGGCTTTCGGCGCATGAATATCCGCGCGAGGTGGAGTTCGTCGATTCCATGCCGCTGACGACGACGGGCAAGGTCATCCGCCGCATCTTCCGCGACCGCGCCAAACGCGAGGTGGTGGCGTGGTAGACATTACGATTTGTAGTGCATGATGTAGAGCTTGCGCGTCTTTTCATGGATCGTCCATTCGCCGTTCCAGCCGATCGGCAAAACCAGCAACTCGCCGGGGCCGACATCGCGGCTGCGGCCATCCTTTTCGTGCAGTGAGACACGGCCCGAAACGATGTGGCAAATCTCGGAACTGGTATCACGCGAAGCCGTGAACCGTCCCGGCGTGCATTCCCAGACGCCGACTTCGGCGAGGCCGTCCGGCGACGTCCATAAGGTCTTTGCCGCCTCCACCTGATCGCCGCTGATCGATGTCGGTTTGGCTTCAGGCTCACCAAGATCGATGTCTGCAAGGTGGGCGAATGTCTGGAAGTCGATCATAATGTTTTCCGATTTAATCAGTGTCAGTGGCCGGTGATGCGGTCGGCAAAGCTCGCCAGCTTCGAAGAGTGCTGAAGGCCCGCTTCCTCGCGTTCGTCAGCGATGCGGTAGAGCTGGTACATGGAATGGACGCCCAGCCAGCGCAGCGGCTCCGGTTCCCATTTGCTGACCTGCCGATTGACCCATGGCAGGCGGGTCAACTCAGTGTCGCGGCCAAGGATCAGATCGCGCAAAGTTCTGCCGGAAAGGTTCGAGCTCGACACGCCGAGCCCGACATAGCCGCCTGCCCAGCCGATGCCGCTCTCGCGGTCCAGCCCAGCCGTCGTGCACCAATCGCGCGGCACGCCAAGCACGCCGCACCATGCGTGGTCGATGCGCAGATGCTTCGTCTGCGGCAGAAGCCGCGTCAGGATCGCATGCAGCTTTTCGATGGTCGCTTGCTGCGTCTGGCCGCGCACATCCGTCTTCGAGCCGTAGCGATAGGGAACGCCGCGTCCGCCCATCGTGATACGCCCTTCGCGTGTGCGCTGGGCGTAGCAATAGGCATGTGCCGCGTCGCCCAGGAGCTCGTGGCCTTCCCAGCCGATCTCGTCCCAAAGTTCCTGCGGCACCGGCTCGGTGATGATCTGCGCGCTGTTGAGCGGCAGCCAAAGCCGCTCATTGCCGGGAATACCAGCCGTGAAACCTTCCGTCGCGCGGATGATGGTCGGCGCACGGACTGTGCCGCGATTGGTGGTGACTTTTCCTTTTTCGAGGCCGATCACTGTCGTCTGCTCGTAGATCGGCACGCCCAGCCGCTCGACCGCCTCAGCCAGTCCGCGAACCAGCTTGGCCGGTTGGACACGCGCCACGCCTTTCATGACGAATGCGCCCTGCACGTTCTTGACCGCGATGCGCGAGCGGGCTTCTTCCGCACTCAGGAATGAAATCCGCTCGGACGGAAACTCCCAAGCTTTTGCATGTTCGAATTCCTCACGCGCCCGGTCGAGCTGCGGTTTGTTGGTCGCGACCGTGATGTTGTCGACACGGCGAATATCGGCGTCGATGCCTTCCGCCTCTGTAACGGAAATCACCTCGTCGACCGAGCTGTACATGGCGCGCTGCATGTCGATCACGCCGCCGCGTGTCGATGTCTTGAGGTACTTTTCGCGCGACCAGCCGAAGCCGCCCGACAGCCAGCCGCCATTGCGACCAGATGCGCCGAAGCCGGCGAATTCCTTCTCGACGATTACCACACGGATCGAGGGATCGGCCTTCTTGAGATAGTAGGCGGTCCACAGGCCGGTGTAGCCCGCGCCGACGATGCAGACATCGGCTTCCATATCGCCGGGCAGGGCCGGTCGATAGCCGGGCACGCCGCCAATATCGGCATACCAGAACGAAACGTTCCCGTTGATTTTCGCGTCCATAATGGATGTTCCGTATCGATCAGGTGAGAGTGAGGTCGGCGCGCGCATCGTCGGCCAGAAGTTTCACGTCGGCAGGCGAGAAGGTGACGTCAACCTCGTCGCCGATTGAAAATTCCTGCTCTTCGAGAGACGTGCGAATGACTGCTGCCGAGCCATCGCCCAGCGTCACCTCGTATTTCGAGCCGGAGCCGAGATAGATTGCTTCGTTGACGCGCCCGCGTAGGCGGTTGCTGCCCTCTTTCGCTGCGCCATCGGGCTTTGTCAGCGCCATTTTTTCGGGGCGCAAGAGCATGACCGGGGAAGCGCCATTTTCCAGACGCCGTTGCGCCACGACCTTCTGGCCCGCAATGGTAATTGCAGTTTCCGCGCCGGACTTTTCGGCGGCTCCGCGCAGGGTCGTCGAATCACCGATGAACTTGCCGACGAACAGCGTTTCCGGCTCATCATACAATTGGCGGCCGGTGCCGATCTGCTCGATGCGGCCCTGATTGAAAACCGCGATACGGTCGGAAAGCACCAGTGCTTCTTCCTGATCATGGGTAACGTAAACGAAGGTCGTGCCAAGCTCGCGGTGGATGCGCTTGATTTCGAGTTGCAGCCATTCGCGCAGCTTCTTGTCGAGCGCACCAAGCGGCTCATCCATCAGAAGCAGCGGCGGGTCGAAGACGATGGCGCGGGCAAGCGCGACGCGCTGCTGCTGTCCGCCGGAAAGCTCACTCGGATAGCGATGCGCGAAATCGGACATCTTCACCATGTCGAGCGCGTGCGCGACACGCTTTTCGCGCTCGGCCTTGCCGATGCCGCGCAGCGAAAGCGGATAGGCGACATTGCGCCCGACAGTCATGTGCGGGAACAGCGCATAATGCTGGAAAACGACGCCGATATTGCGCTTGTGCGCGGGCAGGCCGACAACGCTTTCGCCGCCGATCGACAACTCGCCGGAGGTCAGTTCCGTGAAGCCAGCGACAAGGTTCAGCGTGGTCGTCTTACCCGATCCGCTGGGGCCGAGCAGGGTCATGAACTCGCCGGGCTCGACATGCAGGCTGACATTGTCCAACGCTGTGAAATCGCCATAGCGTTTCGTTGCCGAGCGAATGTCGATTGCTGCGCCGCGTTCTTTAGGGACCGCCATGTCAGCTCCTTTTTTGTCTTGTGCCGATGAGCAGGCCCGCCGTGATCAGCAGTGTCGTGGCGATGAACAGGATCGTTCCAACGGCAGCGACGGTCGGGTCCGCATCACGCGTGATGCTGGTGAAGATTTGTACGGGAAGCGTCTTGAGATACGGGCTGGTGATGAACAGCGCCACGATGATCTCGTCGAAAGACGTCACGAAGGCGAAGAGCAGCCCAGACAGAAGGCCGGGCGCAATCAGCGGCAGGGTGATCGTGCGGAAGGTCGTCAACCGGCTGGCGCCAAGGCTGGCGGCTGCGGTTTCAAGCCGCTTGTCGAAGACTTCGAGACTTGCCGTCACCGCGATCAGAACGAAGGGAATGGCAAGCATCGTATGGGCGAGCACGAAGCCGAGCGTGGTGCCGACGAGCCGCGTGTCGAGATAAACGGCGTAGATGCCGATCGCCAGCACGACGCCCGGAACGACCATCGGTGTTATCAGCAATGCCCGCAGAAGCCCGGCGGTCTTGTTCTTCATGCGGTCGATGCCGAAGGCTGCCATTGTGCCGAGAACGGTGGCTACGATTGCAACCAGCGAGGCGACTTTCAGCGAATTGAAGAAGCTGGTCGACCATTCGGGATTGGTGAAAAAGTTCTGGTACCACTGCCATGAAAAACCAGATGGCGGGAAAGCCAAGGACTTGCGTTCGTTGAACGACATCGGGACGACGACAAGCGTCGGCGCGAGCAGCCAGATGGCGACCAGTATGCAGAACAGGCCGAGAAAAATACGGGTCTGGAGTTTCATCTGCATCAGCTTCGCGACGCCTGTTTATGGCGCTGGCGCATCAGCGGTGCGGCAAGCGCCAGCAGAATGAAGGTTGCGACCAGAAGAACGACGCCCATCGCGCCGCCGCGGCCCCAGTTGAGCAGGCTCAGCACCTGGTTCTGGACCAGCGTCGAAAGCATGGTGCTGCGCGGTCCGCCGAGCAGAGCAGGCGTGATGTAGAAGCCGAGTGCCAGAATGAAAACGATGATCGCGCCAGCGTAAACGCCGGGCAGCGAAAGCGGAAGGTAGACCTGCCTGAACGCCTTGAACGGGGATGCGCCAAGGCTTCTGGCGGCCTGTATCAGGCGAAGGTCGATCCCTTTCATCACCGAATAGAGCGGCAATATCATGAAGGGCAGAAGCACTTGCGCCATGCCGATCACCACGCCGGTCTGCGTCCTGATCAGCCGGATGGGGCTTAAACCCACGGCCTTGAGCGTCGTGTTTATGACGCCGGAATCCTGAAGAAGAACCACCCATGCAAGGGTTCTCACGACGCCGCTGACCCAGAAAGGCACAAGCACGCAGAGGATAAGCAGGAGCCGCAATTTTGGCCCGACGGCCGTCATCACATAGGCATATGGATAGGCGCAGATCACGCAAACGATCGTCACCCATGCTGCGATCGAGAAGGTTCGTTGGAGAACGGTCAAATTAACCGGCGTACCGAAAAACCAGACATAGTTCTGCAGGCCCCATTCCGGCTCCGAAAAGCTACGCATCACGATCGTCAGCAGCGGATAGCCGATGATCGCGACGAGCAGGATCAGTGCCGGAAGGGTGAGCCAGAAAGGATGCGTGAGCGACCATTTGCCTGAGGCCAAGCCTTTCCCGGCCAGCGATTTGCCGGCCGGGCCTCTTTCGATCTGGGATGCTTCGCTCACGCTTTATTGCTCCGTATGCGGATCAGTTGCCGGCCATCAGGGCGGTCCATTTCTCGGCGGCGACGTCGAAATTTTCGACCCAGAACTTGATGTTCTGCTGATAGCCCTGCTTCACGCGTTCCGGCGTGTTGGTCAGGAAGGCTGCCGTCACCTCATCGACGTCCGGCTTGGCTTCCATATTGATCGGCGTGTAGGAGGTTTCCTTCGCCAGAATCTCCTGCGAGGTCTTGCCGAGATAGGCGTTGAGAAGCGCGTAGGCTGCATCCGTATCCTTCACGCCGACCGGAATGGTCATCTGGTCCATGACAACCAGCCAATCGTCCCAGACAGGCGTGTATTCGGCACCGTTCTTGACGGCGGTCATCGCACGGCCCGTCCACATCATGACCATGTCGGCCTCGCCGGATTCGGCGAGCTGCTGCGATTCTGCGCCGGTTTTCCAATAGATCGTATCCGGGCCGAGCGCCTTGATCTTGGCCATGCCCTTGTCGATGTCCGCTGCAGTCATGTTCTCGACCGAGCCGCCATCGGCGATAAATGCCTGCTCGACGAGGCCGCCTGTCGGATCGCCGCTGCCGTCGATCGCGCGAACGCCGGGGAATTTTTCGGTGTCGAAAAAGTCCTTCCAGTTCTTCGGCGGGTTATCCTTGTAGGTCTCGTTCTTGTACATGATGATGACGCCATAGTTCATGGCGGGCACGCTGCATTCGCCGACCTGGCCTTCAGGAATATGGGAGATGTCGAGCTTCGACATATCGAGCTTCTGGAACAGCGTTCCGCAGTGAACGTATGGCGGAAGATCTGCCGTATCGACGACGTCCCAGGTCACATTGCCGGATTCAACCTGCGCCTGAAGCTTGGCGATTTCGGTCGGTCCGTCATTCAGCAGGGTCACGCCGGACTTGTCGACGAATTCCTTGAGCGCCGCGACCTGTCCGTCCTGATAGATGCCGCCGAAGGAAACGAAGGTAAGCGTCTTGCCCTTCAGCGAGCCTTCGGCCACTTCGCCCGCGACGGGCTTGTCCTGCGCCAGCGCGGAGCCGGCCATCAGAAGCATGGCTGCGGCAGCCATGATGCCGTATCTGTTTCTTTTACTCATGTCAGTACTCCCATTACGATGACTCGCCATCTTGTTGGTGCCCGGATGCGAGTGGTTTCCGGGTAATGTATTCGTTGAGTTCACCGGCTCCGCTGGTCGGTGGAGCGATGATCCACAGAACCTCGGCCGGGTCGTTGCCGATATTCACCGTCTTGTGCGGCGTTGATGTCGGGTATTCGATGCTGTCGCCTTCATCGAGGACGAAAATATCCTCGCCAAGCGTCAGCTCGACGCTGCCTTTCAAGACGATGAACATTTCATGCGCATCGCCGTGGCTATAGGGTTTGTCGCCGGTCGATCCGCCGACCGCGAATTCGCCCGCATAGACCTCGACTTCGTGGATAGGGCGGCGCGAAAGCAGCGTCTTGCGATAGCCCTCGCTGACGGGAAGCGATGGCCGGTCTGCCAGTTTCAGCACTTGAAGTACCGGGCGCGGCTCGTCTTCGAAAAGGTCGGAAACGCTGATGCCGAGCGCGTTTGCTATGCGCATCAGCGTGCTTGTGTTGACGCCGCTCAAGCCCCGTTCCATCTGGCTGATGAAGCTCGCCGTCGTGTCTGTGAGATCGCCTAGCTGGCGTAAGGACATGCGTCGCGCGGTTCTGAAAGTGCGGACCCTGTTGCCAATGATAGAGGATTTCTGCGCGTCGCCCCGCGCGATTTCTGCTTCGCTTTCCAGTTCCGGATTTCGCAAAACGCCACTCCTCACTTAACAGCGTATTAAGTGAAATGGAGTCTGGCAAGACGTAAAATTTGCGCGGTGGAAAAAGTATCGGGGGAGGGGAGTTGTCGCCCGATGTCAGCAGCAATTTCGTGCGTGCTTCGACAAGCTCAGCATGAGGAGGTGCGGACGCACCCGCCCTACCGTTTCAGCAATCCCTTGACCCGATTACGCAAGATGCGCGCCAGGTTTCTTGTCTCGCGATAAAGGTGCAGTTGCGAGGCTGCCTGCCGGGTTTGGCGGTCGGCGTCGGGTGTCAGGCCGATGACGATCGTGCCGATCGGGCGGCGCTCGCTCCACAGCCGGCTCATCACCGGATGATCGGGCACGGCGCAGGAATCCGTCATGACGATGTTGGGGTCTTCCAGATGTTGCCTGGTTACTTCGATCATCAGCAAGGTGCCGGGTGAATAGGCGGCGAGCTGTTCGTCATACGCGGTCTTCCACGTATAGGCGGTGCCGTTTTCGATGAAGACGACGAGGCAGGCGATGGGCTCGCCGTCCAGTGTCAGCATATGGATGCGGCAGGCGTCGCGTTCGGCAAGCCGGTAGACCGCCTCGCGGGCAAAGGCGGCGCGAAAGCGGTCTACGGCCATTGCGGTGCGCTTTCGGCCTTTCCAGCCCGCGGCTTCCAGCGTGAGGAAGGTTTCGATGCCGTTGCGGATTTCATCGGCGCTTCGGGCAATGACATGCTCGACCGTGCCGCGCTCTTCCAACCGGCGTTTCAGGCGGCGGAATTCGCGGTAATGATGCGAGTTCAGCGACTGCTTCAGATAGGCGTCGCCGTCGAGCGGGCTTTCGAGGAACGGCCGCTCCATCGCACCCGTCGTCACGATCGGCAGGCCGCTCGTCTCGGTGATGTTTCGCAATACGCCTGCGACAGCGCCGTCGAGCCTTATGTCGGGAAAGGCGATAACTTTCGGGAGCTTCAGATGCGGGCGTGACAGGATCGAGAAGAAATCTTCGATGACGCCTGCCGGATCGTCACGATCGACCAGCGGCGTGCCGAGCGGGCCGAAGGGGCTGGACCAGATGCGGATGATCGGCACACCGACCGCTGCAATCGGTTTTTCGACCGAGAAAGGCACGAGCAGGCGAAGCCGGTTCCTGAATTCATTACCGTCGCGCATGACCGCAAGGCGCACTTCACGGTCTTCCAGCCTCGGCATTGCGGGCGCCAGAAAACGCGGGTTGAAGAAGATGTTCGGTTCTATTGTGCGCGTGCAGAGATGGTCGAGCTCCTCGACCAGATCGAAGCCGGCAGAAGCGGGATAGATCGCCAGACGGCGCAGAGGCCGCGTGTGTTCGATCAGTTCGATATGCGCCTGCTCGGCAATATCTGCAGGCAGGTTCGCGAGACCGGAAATCAACGCGCCGGAAGGTCCGCCGCTGGTTTCTTCGAGGATGGGAATGGCAACCATCAGCGAAGACCCTCCCTTTGGATTGGTGGCACGAACAGGACCATGGCGATGCCAAGCTTGCGCCATACGGTGAAGGCGAGCGCGACAGCTTCGAACAGCACGGCAACCGCAGTTCCGATCGCGGCTCCCCAGAGGCCGAGCACCGGAATCAACACCATGCTGACGGCTATGTTGATCGCCAGCGTCAGCCCATAGACGAGCGCGCAGATATTCTGGTTGCCGGTCATGGTCAAAAGGCTTTCGCACGGGCCGACGGCTGCGCGAAGCACGACGGCGACGACAAGCAGAAACAGCAGCGGATAGCCCGCGTCGAAGCCGGGGCCGAACAGCATCAGCATGGGCTTGCCGAGCGCCAGCACCACCAAGGCCATGAACAGTGAGGGCCAGAATGTCCATGACACGGTTTCACGGGCAAAGGAGGCCAGTTTTTCAGTCTCGCCGTGAGCAAATTGCGCATAGCGTTGCGCAACGCCAGCCTTCACCGCGAAATAGACGAAATGAACCAGCGCCAGCGTTTTCACCGTTGCGAAGTAGATGCCGACATCCTGCGGCGTCATGTAAAAACCGACCAGCAGCACGTCGGCATTGGTGAGCAGGAAGAAGAAGCCTTCGACCAGAAAGATCGGCAGCGAAATGGCCAGCCAGCGCTTCGTGAAAATCTTGCGCGGCCCCTTGGCGACCTTGCGATCGAGCTTCGCGCTGACGCCTGCAAGCTGAATGAGGGTCGTCGCATAGGTGGCGAGTATCGTGGCTATCACGGCGGTCTGCGCGTCCGGTTCGAAGCCGGTGAAAAATGCCGCCGCCATGAAGGCGAGAATCAGGAAAGGCCGGATGATATAGGTCGGCGAAAGTGCCAGAAGCGCCAGCGAATTTGCCCGCGCCAGCCCTTGCAGCACATCGGACAAAGCGATCATCGGCAGGCAGATGATGCCGAGAAGGAAGGGCAGGACGTAGTAGCTCTCGATGATCGGCGAGAGCAGCCAGATACTTGCCGCGCCGATGATGGTCACGATGGTCGAGGCAACCAGCACCAGAACGCGGCTTGCCAGCAAAACACCGCGCAATTCGTCCATCATGCCCTTTTCGCGATATTCGGGAATGAAGCGGATGACCGAGCTGTGAAAGCCGAGGCAGCAGAGATTGCCGACGATGATCATCGTCGTCCAGACAAGGACGAAAATGCCGTATTCGAAGCCGCCGATCCAGCGCGCGATCAGGACCTGGCTGAGGAATGCGATTGCCGCGCTGCAGACGCGGATGATGAAAGCGATGATGGAAACGCGTCCCGCATCGGAGCGCTCATCGGCTGGAAAAAGTACGGAATCAATAACGCGCAGCGCTGGCTTGGCGCGCAGCGCAAGTTGCTCAGGCAAAAGCCGTTCGGCTGTCGCTGTCGCGGAAAAGCGCACCCGTTACTCCCCAATTTCCGTGTCAGAGGCTTACGTAAAACTCTTTAAGAAACGGTTCGGCGATCAGGTAAACAAAAAATCACGAAATAAAAAAGCCCGGCATTTGCCGGGCTTTTCTCAATTTCCATCAAGCAATATCAGGCGAATGTGCCGTGGCAATGCTTGAACTTCTTGCCGGAGCCGCAAGGGCAGGGTTCGTTTCTGCCGACCTTGCCCCATGTCGCCGGATCGTTCGGATCACGATCCTCCGGCGCAACGGTGCCGCCGTCCTGACCAATTGCAACGGTCGCTTCATCGCCGAAATCGTTCTCGCCGGTGGATGCGTCTATGTGCTGGCCAAAGGCCTGCGGAGCTTCCGGTGGGGGCGCGTCTGCGGCTTCGCGGACGAGTTCGACGCGCATGAGCTGTGCAATCACGCCCTGACGCATATTTCCGAGCATCGCCTGGAAAAGCTCGAAGCCTTCCGATTTGTACTCGTTCAGCGGGTCGCGCTGCGCATAGCCGCGGAAGCCGACAACCGAGCGCAGATGGTCGAGATTGACCAGATGCTCACGCCACAGATGGTCGAGCGTCTGAAGAACGACGGAGCGTTCGACATAGGACATGACTTCGGGACCGAAACGCTCGCTGCGGTCGGCTGCAGCCTTGTCGGCGATCTCGGTCAGGCGTTCGCGGATATCGTCTTCGGCAACGCCTTCTTCCTCGGCCCATGCCTCGATCGGCGCATCGATGTTGAGGAATTGCAGCGCGCCTTCCTTCAGAGCGGAAATGTTCCACTGCTCTGCATAGGAATTTTCCGGGATGGCCTTGGCGACAAGATCGTCGATGACCTCATGGCGCATTTCTGTGATCGTCTCGGAAAGATCCTGGCTATCCATCAATTCGAGACGCTGTTCGAAGATCACCTTGCGCTGATCGTTCATCACGTCGTCGTATTTCAGCAGGTTTTTACGAATGTCGAAGTTGCGTGCCTCGACCTTCTTCTGCGCCTTTTCCAGAGCCTTGTTGATCCAGGGATGGATGATTGCCTCATCTTCCTTCAGGCCGAGCTTGGTCAGCATGCCGTCCATGCGCTCGGAGCCGAAGATGCGCATCAGGTCGTCCTGAAGCGACAGGAAGAATTTTGAACGGCCCGGATCGCCCTGACGGCCCGAACGGCCGCGAAGCTGGTTGTCGATGCGGCGGCTTTCGTGGCGTTCCGTGGCAAGCACGTAAAGTCCGCCAGCGGCCAGCGCCTTTTCCTTGAGCTTGGCGATGTCCTCGCGGATCGCTTTTTCCGCAGCTTCGCGCTCCGGTCCCTCGGGCATGTCGCCGAGTTCGGCTGCAATGCGCATGTCGACGTTGCCGCCGAGCTGAATGTCGGTGCCGCGGCCAGCCATGTTGGTGGCGATGGTGATGGCGCCCGGACGTCCGGCCTGCGCCACGATCGAGGCTTCCTGCTCGTGGTGGCGGGCGTTCAGAACCTTGAAGTCCTTGAAGCCGTCCTGTTTCAGACGTTCCGCGAGCTGTTCGGATTTCTCGATCGAGGTCGTGCCGACCAGCGTCGGCTGGCCCTTGGAGCTCGCTTCGCGAATTTCGCGCACGATCGCCTTGTATTTCTCTTCGACCGTCCGATAGACCTCGTCGTCTTCATCGATACGCTGAACGCCGACATTCGTCGGAATTTCGGTGACTTCGAGGCCGTAAATATTGCCGAATTCTTCCGCTTCGGTCGAAGCCGTGCCGGTCATGCCGCCGAGCTTGTCGTACATGCGGAAGTAGTTCTGGAACGTCACGGAAGCCAGCGTCTGGTTTTCAGGCTGGATGCGAACGTGCTCCTTGGCTTCCAGTGCCTGATGCAGCCCTTCGGAGAAGCGGCGGCCCGGCATCATGCGGCCGGTGAATTCGTCGATGATGACGATCTCGTCATTGTTGACGATGTAATCCTTGTCGCGCTGGAACAGGCGATGCGCCTTCAAGGCGTTGTTGACGTGGTGAACCATGCCGACATTCTCGACGTCGTAAAGCGACTCACCCTTGAACAGGCCGGCTTCGCGAAGAAGATTTTCCATCTTCTCGGTGCCTTCCTCGGTGAAGGTCGCGGTGCGCTGCTTCTCGTCCACCTCATAGTCGGCTTCATTGAGGTGAACCATGAAAGCATCGACGGTGTTGTACATTTCCGAGCGGTCTTCGAGCGGGCCGGAAATGATAAGCGGCGTGCGCGCTTCATCGACGAGGATCGAGTCCACCTCATCGACGATCGCGTAATTATGGCCGCGCTGCACCATCTGGGCGCGCTCATATTTCATGTTGTCGCGAAGATAGTCGAAGCCCAACTCGTTGTTGGTCGCGTAGGTCACGTCACAGGCATAGGCAGCCATGCGTTCCTGATCGCTCATGCCGTGAACGATGATGCCTACGGTCAGGCCGAGGAACTTGTAGAGGCGTCCCATCCATTCGGCATCGCGCTTGGCGAGGTAATCGTTGACGGTGACGACATGCACGCCCTTGCCCGACAGCGCATTGAGATAGACGGGCAGGGTGGCGACGAGCGTCTTGCCTTCACCGGTGCGCATCTCGGAGATGCCGCCATTGTGAAGCACCATGCCGCCGATCATCTGCACATCGAAAGGCCGCAGGCCCAGCGCGCGCTTGGCGCCTTCGCGTACGGTTGCAAAAGCGGGAATCAGCAAATCATCGAGCGACGTGCCATTGGCGATGTCCTGCCGGAATTGCACCGTGCGTGCGCGCAACTCGTCGTCGGACAATGCCGCCAGTTCGTTTTCCATCGCATTGATGGCTTCGACACGCGGTCGGGTCGATTTCACGCGACGATCGTTTGAGGAGCCGAAAATCTTACGGGCGAAGCCGCCGAGACTGACCATAAATGGCCCTTTCAGTTCGAATGACACCGGCTGGAAGGCCGGCCTAGCCCATCGATGCTGCTGCTCGACGGGCAAAAACAGGAAAAGCGTCCGGAAATCGCTTCTGGACGCAAAGACGAAGGACAGATAAGAGGGGGCCGAAGCGATGTCAACGTTGCAGCAAACCTGCAAACTACGCCACATTTAGGCCCGTTGGACTGTTTAACGAAGTCTTCGACAAATCCCCACTGGAGAAATTTCATGAATTTTTCGTCTTCCCGTGCGTCGCTTGCCTGCATTGGCGCGCTTGCCGGATTACTGGCTGTTCCAATGACGGGCGCCGTCGCGCAGGAAACAACGCCACCCGCCGCGGCCGCCCCTGCAACTCCGGCTCCTGCCCCGGTTGACCCTAAAGCCGTGATTGCCACCGTCAATGGTCAGGACATCACCGAAGGGGACCTGACACTGGCAGAAGGCGATCTCGACCAGCAGTTCGCGCGTCTCCCTGCCGAGCAGCGCCGTGCGGCAGCGCTTTCGGCCATCATCGAAATCAAATTGCTTGCTTCTGAAGCCCAGACCAAGGGCCTCGACAAGGACGAAGAGTTCCAGAAGCGCATGCAGTTCCTTCAGGATCGCGCGCTGCACAGCGTCGTGGTCGAGAAGGAAGTCGCAGAAAGCATCACCGATGATGAGATTCGCGCTCGCTACGACACCGAAATCGCAAAAACCCCGGCTCAGAACGAGGTTCACGCCCGTCACATCCTCGTGAAAACGAAGGAAGAGGCAGACGCGATCATCAAGGATCTGGATGGCGGCGCGAATTTCGAAGAAATCGCCAAGGAAAAGTCAAGCGATCCGGGTTCGGGCGCAAATGGCGGCGACCTCGGCTATTTCGGCGCGGGCCAGATGGTTCCCGAATTCGAGAAGGCGGCGTTCGCCCTTGAAGTCGGCTCGTATACGAAAGAGCCGGTTCAGAGCCAGTTCGGCTTCCACATCATCAAGCTGGAAGACAAGCGCCAGCAGCAGCCCCCGGCATTCGATCAGGTCAAGGATCAGTTCCGTTCGCTGGTCCTGCGCGATAAATATTTCGCATTGGTCAAGTCGTTGCGCGAAGCTTCAAAGGTCGAAATCACCGATCCGGCTTTGAAGCAGGCTGTGGACGCGGTCGACAAGGCCGAATAGTCCTGCGCGCTTGCCGCAATAATTTCGATAAAGGGCGCGGTTTTCGCGCCTTTTTTCTTTTTTCGACGGGGTTGGCTCATTTATTTGTCACGGAAAACGCCTTGCACGGCGCGTTCTCATCGGGCAAACGGTTATCCTCTTGAGTTGCAATCCGACCGAGGTCCGACATGTCCGCAACGATTTCACCGCTCGCTCCAAAGAAATATCCGAAAATGCCCGAAATCGAGGGCGTGCGCATAGCGACGGCGGAAGCAGGCATCAAATACAAGGGCCGGACCGACCTTCTGGCGATGGTGTTCGATGAAGGCACGACGGTTGCCGGTGTCTTCACCAAGTCGAAATGCCCCTCCGCTCCAGTCGATTTCTGCCGCGATAATCTTACCGGCGGCAAAGCGCGCATACTGGTTGTGAACTCCGGCAACGCGAACGCCTTTACCGGCAAGCGCGGACGCGAAACCACGAAGATCACCGGCGAGGCTGCTGCAAAAGCTGTCGGCTCGACTTCCGGCGAAGTCTATCTCGCATCGACCGGTGTTATCGGCGAGCCGCTGGACGCCAGCCGCTTCAGCCATCTGCTGGCCGGTCTGGTCAAGGACGGCAAGGCCAATCAATGGACCGAGGCCGCCAAGGCCATCATGACGACGGATACCTATCCGAAAGTCGCGACCGCGACCGTGAAGCTCGGCGACACCGACGTTACCATCAATGGCATCGCCAAGGGTGCAGGCATGATCGCGCCGGATATGGCGACCATGCTTTCCTTCGTCGCGACCGATGCGCCGATTTCTGCGCAGGCCTTGCAGGACATGCTGTCCAAGGGCGTTGGAAAAACCTTTAATGCCGTCACCGTCGATAGCGATACGTCGACCAGCGACACGCTCATGCTGTTTGCCACGGGTGCTGCCGCAAAGCGCGGTGCACCGACGATTTCGGATGCTGGCGATGCGCGGCTTGCCGCTTTCCGCCGGGCGCTGAACAAAATCCTCAAAAACCTCGCTCTGCAGGTCGTTCGCGATGGCGAAGGCGCGCGCAAGCAGGTGGAAGTGACCGTTACCGGCGCAAAATCCGCACGTTCGGCCAAGCGCATCGCGCTTTCCATTGCCAATTCACCGCTCGTCAAAACGGCCGTTGCGGGCGAAGACGCCAATTGGGGCCGCGTCGTCATGGCGGTGGGCAAATCCGGCGAACCGGCAGACCGCGACCTTCTCTCGATCTGGTTCGGCGACAACCGGCTGGCTCATGAAGGCGAGCGCGACACGGCCTATTCGGAGGAAAAGACCTCCGCCTATATGAAGCGCGATGAAATCACGATCCGCGCCGATATCGGCATTGGCCGCGGAAAAGCGACGGTCTGGACGTGTGATTTGACCAAGGAATATGTCGCGATCAACGGCGATTACAGGAGCTGACCGTGGCCGGTCTGGCAGATGTCCGCCGTTATGAGGCTGCAAGCTTCCGCGCCTGGCCTGCGGCTGCCGTGCATTATGACGGTACATGGGTCGTGCGGCTGACTGCCGGACACCCGGCAAAACGGCTGAATTCCGTCAATCCGCTCGATCCCGGCGATGTCGGCAATCTGCGCGAGCGTATTGCGCGCGCTGCCCGCCGCTTCGACGCCTATGGCCGCGCGTTGACCTTCCGCATGTCGCCGCTGGCGGGCAAGGAATTGTCCGACTATCTCGACGGCGAGGGTTGGGACCGGCTTTCGGATTCGCTCGTTCTTGGCCTGCCCATCGAAAATTCGACGGTTGCCGATGCAATCGACCGGATTCCGCTGAAGGATATGAGCCGCTTCGTCAGTGCGGCGATGAAAGTTCAGGGGTTCGATCATTCGCTGCGTGCGGGCTTGTCGGAAGTCATCGACGCGATCGAGCCAGAGGCAGGCCTGTTTGCGCTGGAGCGCGATCATGAGGTGCTGACCACGGCGATCTGCGTTCACGACGGCAATCTTGCGGGCCTTTTTGAACTGGCGACCGATCCGGCCGTTCGCGGTCAGGGCCACGCGAAAGGCCTTATCCGCTCGGCCCTGAAATGGGCCAAGGCGCGCGGCGCGAAAGAAGCGTGGCTTCAGGTTGAGGCCGACAATGAGCGCGCGATCGGGCTCTATAAGGCGATGGGTTTTTCCGAACTCTATCGCTACCATTATCGTCGTCCGCCCGCTGCCTGAATGGACATGTCCGACATGGAAACGACGCCGAAAAAGCTCCTGATGGTTGCCGCCTGCGCGCTGGTCGATGCGGATGGGCGCGTGCTGCTCGCACAGCGCCCGGAAGGCAAGCAGCTAGCAGGATTGTGGGAATTTCCCGGCGGCAAGATGGAGCCGGGCGAAACACCGGAAGAGACGGTCGTTCGCGAATTGCACGAGGAACTCGGCATCGAGACCAAGATCGCCTGCCTCGCGCCGCTGACCTTCGCCAGCCATTCCTACGAGAATTTCCATCTGTTCATGCCACTCTTCGTCTGCCGCCGCTTTTGGGGAACGCCGGAGCCGAAGGAAGGTCAGGTCCTGAAATGGGTCCGGCCGCTTCAGATGCGCGATTATCCGATGCCCGCCGCCGACGAGCCGCTGATTCCGTTTTTGATAGATCTGCTGTAGCCTCTGAATCGGACCGGTTAAGAGAAAAATTAATCAAAACTTTATCCGAACGTGAAAACTTGATCGAACGTCGGTCAGGGGACGCGGAGCGGATATGGGGCGTATGAACAGCGAGCAGGAGTGGGAAACCATTCGTGGAGACCGTGGCCTGCGCCTCGGCAATGCGGGCATCGGCATGCTGCGCATCACGCTTTTGTTCGGCTCAATCGCTGTAGCGCTCAGCCTCATGGTCGCTTCCATGGCTGACAACAGGCTACATTCGCAGGTCGCGCGCGGCTATGACATGCGCAATATCGATATGACCACGACGGGCTCTATCAGTTCGACGGAGAGATACACAATTCGCCGCAGCGTGCTGCAAAACTCGCCGAAATCGGTCTGCATCATTCGCGAAAACGGTTCGAAAAGCGGCGATTGCTGAGAATTTTCAGCCGAAAACAGGCTGTTTGCGCTTTGTTAAGCGTACGAAATTAACAAAACTTAACGCCTCCGTGTCAGAAAAGCCTTCCAAGGGGGCCGGTTGACCATGCTGACAATGCGCAAATTCCTGAACGACCGGAACGGCGCGACGGCGATCGAATACGGCCTGATTGCTTCTCTTATTTCCTTGGCCATCATTGGCGGCGTGACGCTTACCGGCACAAGCCTTCAGGATTTGTGGGACGGCAACAGCGGCAAGATCGTAGAAGGCCTGAACAGGAATTAATCCTCCCCGAGGATTTTAGTCAGAGAAACCTGCGCCGAGCCGGGTTTCAGCGGTTTCTGCTGCGAAGCATGCGGCGTCCATCCCGACATCCAGACGAATGAGAACGTCGCGCGAATGCGCCCGTCCGGGTCTGAAAAGCGCTCCGCGTATATTTCCGCGGCGCGGCGAAAGAATTCGCGGCTGGCGGGACGTCGTGAACGGCCAAGCAGAGCGTTGGTGACGCCCATGGCGCGCAAGTCGACGATCAGATTGAATAAATTATCGTAGCGGACGGTTACGGCATCCACGTCCGCCACCGGCAAGGCGAAGCCTGCACGCTGGAGCAAAGCGCCTGCATCGCGAACGTCCGTAAAAGGAAATACGCGCGGGCTGGCGCCGCCATAAATCTCGGTTTCCGCCGCAAGCAGGCTTTCGCGCAACTCGCTCAACGTGTCGCTGCCCGTCATTGCGCCTAGAAACAACCCATCGGGGCGAAGCGCGCGCCTGATCTGGATCAGCATTCCCGGAATATCGTCGTTTTCCTGAAGCGCCAGAAGCGAAACTGCGAGGTCGATGCTGTCCGGCTCCAGCGGCACAGTTCCAGGTTTGCTGACGAGGCCGGGTGCGCCGCGCAGGAAGCTTTCGTCAGCCTCGATTCGTATGACCTCCGCAGCCTTGCCGGTCGAGGCAATTGCAGTTGCCGCGTCGCCGGTAATATTGAAAAGTGCCGCTGCTTTTTCGAATTTGCGTTCGACGGCACCGAGCCGGTCTGCGAGTTCTTCCGACACGCGAGCCATGAGGAAATCCGCGCCGGGCACGGCGCGTTTCAGAGCGCGTCTTTTGCGCTCCAGGAGCAATTCCGTATCGAACAGCGGTTCAACCATGGTCTTTTTCTCTGTTTGTGCTGGCTGCGAGATCGGTCTTGGCTATAGTCGTTTCAAGTGCAACGAGCGATGGCCCAAAGCGTGATCGAGAACAAGAGCCTTGCCAGAGCCATGATCGAATGGCCAGCCCGGTTTCTGTTTCCAGCTGTCTGTGCCGGTTGCAAAAGGCTGGTTTCACAGCCCGGTGCACTTTGCCCGCAATGCTGGGGAAGATTGCGATTTCTCGAAAAGCCGTGGTGCGAAGTCATGGGAACGCCGTTTCGTCACGACATGGGCGAGGGCATATTATCTGCCGATGCAATCGCCAATCCGCCGCCCTTTGCGCGGGCGCGAGCCGCGGTTTCCTATACTGGTGTCGCAAGGCGCATGGTTCAGGGCCTGAAATACAACGACAAGACCGATCTTGCGCCATGGATGGCGCGCTGGATGCTGCGCGCTGGCGGTGAATTGCTGGACGATGCGGACATGATCGTTCCGGTGCCGCTTCACTGGCGACGATTTCTGCAAAGGCGGTTCAACCAGTCTGCAGAACTCGCAAGAGCCGTCAGCAAATTATCCGGCAAACCGTTCATGCCGGGACTCGTGACGCGAACCAAGGTGACGCGCCAGCAGGTCGGGCTTGGCATACGCGAACGCGAAGACAATGTGCGCAGCGCCTTCAAGGTGAAGGAAAAAATGATCGAAAATATTGCCGGAAGGCGTGTTCTGATCATTGATGATGTTTACACGACGGGTGCGACCGTTTCTGCCGTGGCGCGTACCTTGATGAAAAAAGGTGCCGGTGCCGTGGATGTGCTGACCTTCGCTCGCGTGCTGCCTGGGGACTTTCAGCCCGACGATGCAGAGACTATATAGGTCAATGAGATTGTCGGAATTTTATCATGGTTGATGTCACGATTTACACGCGAACGATGTGCGGCTTCTGCTCCGCAGCCAAGCGGCTGCTCGATAGCAAGGGCGTCGCCTACACCGAGCATGATGCGAGTTTTTCGCCGGAATTGCGGCAGGAAATGATCCAGCGCGCCAATGGCCGCGCGACTTTCCCGCAAATCTTCATCGGCGATGTTCATGTCGGCGGCTGCGACGATCTGCATGCGCTGGAAGATTCCGGGCGTCTCGACGGTATGCTTGCCGGCAATCAGGCCTGAGGACAAAGCTATGGGCGTTTTCAAAGCAGCGGCCATCCAGATGCGCTCCGGTACAAGCGTCGAGCGCAATGTAGAGACGTTTGAGAAAATGGTGCGCGAAGCGGCGGCGCTTGGTGCAACCTATGTGCAAAGCCCGGAAATGACCGGGGCGCTGATGCGTGACAAGCAGGCGCTTCTGGCGTCGCTGAAGCCGGACGATTCGGACCTCGTCGCGCTTGCCGCAAAGCGTCTTGCCAGCGAGCTTGGCATCTATGTTCATGTTGGCTCGACGGCCATCGCGCTGCCGGACGGCAAGGTCGCCAACCGCGCGTTTCTTTATGCGCCATCGGGGGCGCTGCTTGCCAGCTACGACAAAATCCACATGTTCGACGTCGATCTCGACAATGGCGAAAGCTGGCGCGAATCCGCGACCTATCAGCCCGGAAACCGCGCGCAGACCGCCGATCTGCTGGGCGCGAAGTTCGGTTTTGCCGTCTGCTACGATCTTCGTTTCCCGCAATTGTTCAGGGCTGAAGCATTGGCCGGTGCCAATGTGCTGACCGTACCGGCAGCCTTCACGCGCCAGACCGGCGAGGCGCATTGGCATGTGCTTTTGCGCGCCCGCGCCATTGAAAACGGGGCGTTCGTTATTGCAGCCGCGCAGGGCGGCGTTCATGAGGATGGACGCGAAACCTATGGTCATTCCCTGATCATCGACCCGTGGGGCAAGATCATTGCGGAAGCGGACAATGCCGAGCCGGGTGTGATCGTGGCCGAAATCGACACCGACCTTTCCGCGCAGGCGCGCCAGAAAATTCCCAATCTGAAGAATGCCCGCGATTTCACGGTTCAGGCTGCTGAAGCCGAGAAGGTGGCGTCATGATCAGCTTTTCCCTGATCTGCGAGCAATCCCACGAATTCGAGGGCTGGTTTCGCAGCGGTGACGATTTCGATAAGCAGCAGAAGCGCGGTCTGGTCGATTGCCCACATTGCGGCTCGCATAAGGTAGAAAAGGCGCTGATGGCACCTTCCGTCTCGACTGGTCGCAAACAGGAAAAGATCGCGCTCGCAATGGGCGAAGAGCAGCGCAAAATCGTGGAGCAGTTTAAAGAACTGGCCAAGAAAGTTCGCGAAAATGCCGATTATGTCGGCGACAAATTCGCGGACGAAGCGCGCAAAATCCATTTTGGCGAGTCTGAAGCGCGCGGTATTTACGGCGAAGCGACTTCCGAAGAAGTTCGCGACCTGGCCGAAGATGGCGTCGGCTTCATGCCGCTTCCCGTATTTCCAGAAGATCGAAACTGATCTTGCATTCATTGTGGAATTCCGCGGCCGGGTTGCTGGTCATCACCGGTGCGCTGCTTGGGTTGACGCTGCCATTCGGCAAGCTGGCGACTGCGGCAGGCGTTGGCCCGATACTCTGGGCGTTCATCATCTCGTTCGGCGCTGGCGGGATTTTGCTGATCGCGCTTCTCGCGAAAGGCGAGCGAATTCGTCTCAACGCTGCGAAAATGCGCTATTTCGTGATTGCGGCAGCGATTTCCTACGCCATTCCCAATCTGCTTATTCTGTCCGCCATACCGCATCTGGGTGCCGGATTTACGGGGCTGATGTTCACGCTTTCGCCGGTCATCACGCTGTTCCTGTCGATCCTGCTGCGCCTGAAACGCTCGAACGCGCTTGGCATTGCGGGTATTGCCGTCGGCTTTATCGGTGCCTTGCTGGTCGCGTGGACGCGCGGCGAGGTCGGGCGTCCGGCCGATCCGTTCTGGATCGGCATGGGGCTGCTTATTCCCGTTAGTCTGGCGGCTGGAAACATCTACCGCACGATGGATTGGCCAAAGGATGCAGGTCCTATCGAGCTTGCCGTCGGCAGTCATCTGGCGGCGGCAGCACTTCTCATCATCGGATCGCTCTTTTTCGGTGGCTTCGATGTGTCGCCGCTGGCCGGCATATCGTGGTTGGTCGTGCTGCAGATGGCGTCAGCAGCGGCGATGTTTGCCTTTTTCTTCCGGCTGCAGGCAGTTGGCGGCCCGGTCTATCTCAGCCAGATCGGCTATGTCGCAGCCGCTGTCGGACTGATTTCCGGCACGCTGGTTCTCGGCGAAAGCTATGGCCCGCTGACATGGCTTGGCGCGGCGATTATCTCCATCGGCGTTTTCATGACGACGAAGGCACAGACCGCGCAAGCTGCCGCCTAGAGCCTTTCCGGCTCAGTTGGGTCGCCCCTCATCCCGCTGCCGCGACCTTCTCCCCGTGCAAAACGGGGAGAAGGAGACTGGCTGCAACGTTGACGCCCCCTCTCCCCGTTCTTCACGGGGAGAGGGTAGGGTGAGGGGCTCTTTCTATCAAAATCTTAAATGATCTAAGCGGCAGGTTTTTCCGCAAGCACCATGTAGTTGACGTCCATGTCGCGCGATTTCGACCAGCGGTCGGACAGCGGATTGTACGTGACGCCGGTGCGGTCGATGATCGAAAGCCCTGCACTGCCGAGTGCTTTTTCGAGTTCGTCCGGCCTGACCAGCCTGCCATATTGATGGGTACCGCGCGGCAGCCAGCGCAGAACATATTCCGCACCGACGATCGCCAGCCCAAGAGCTTTGAGTGTCCGGTTGATGGTCGCGACGAAGGTGATGCCGCCCGGTTTTACCATCTGCCCGCATTTGAAAATGAAGAGATCGACGTCTGCGACGTGCTCGACCACTTCCATGTTGAGCACGATGTCGAATTGTTCGCCTGCATCCGCCAGATCTTCGGCGGTCGTTGCGCGGTAATCGACTTTCACGCCGGATTCGGCTGCGTGCAGCTTGGCAATCTCGATGTTGGTTTCGGATGCATCCGCGCCGACGACTTCCGCGCCGAGACGCGCCATTGGCTCGCACAGAAGCCCGCCGCCGCAGCCGATATCGAGAATTCTCAAGCCTTCGAAGGGCTTTGCCGCATGCGGATCGCGCCCGAATCGCGCGGCAACCTGATCGCGGATATAGGCCAACCGGACCGGGTTGAATTTGTGCAGCGGGCGGAACTTGCCGTTGGGGTTCCACCATTCGGCGGCCATTGCTGAAAAGCGCTCGACTTCGCCGGCATCGATTGTCGATCGTTTTGCATCGGGCATGAGATGTCTCCTTCGAGCGCAGCAAGAAAGCCAGCGGCGGGTCATGTCAAGGCGACATATTCTATCGATTTTAGACTGCTTGCGGAAACATGACGATTTGGCTAAGGAAACACCCGCATTCCGGGCTGCGTATTTTCGAGGTCCGAACTTCACTTTCGCGGCCCCAAAGCCGCTTTCGAATCAAGGGCATCCGTTTTCCATGGCGCGCATCGTGATGAAATTCGGCGGAACATCCGTCGGCGACATCAATCGCATTCGCAATGTCGCTCGCCACGTCAAACGCGAGGTCGATGCGGGTCACGAGGTTGCTGTCGTCGTATCCGCCATGTCCGGCAAGACGAATGAACTGGTCGCATGGACGCGTGAAGCCTCGCCCATGCACGACGCCCGCGAATATGATGCTGTGGTCGCGTCGGGCGAGCAGGTGACGGCGGGTCTTCTGGCAATCGCGCTGCAGCATATCGGCGTCAACGCCCGCTCATGGCAGGGCTGGCAGATACCGATCAAGACCGATGGCGCGCATGGCGCGGCACGCATTCTCGAGATCGACGGCACGGAATTGATCAACCGTTTTGGTCAGGGGCAGGTGGCAGTCGTCGCCGGTTTCCAGGGCATCGCGCCAGACAATCGGCTTGCGACGCTTGGGCGCGGCGGTTCGGACACAAGTGCCGTGGCTATTGCCGCTGCCGTGAAGGCCGACCGTTGCGACATCTATACCGATGTCGATGGCGTCTACACGACCGACCCGCGCATGGAACCCAAGGCGCGGCGTCTTCCTAAGATTTCCTTCGAGGAAATGCTTGAAATGGCCTCGCTTGGGGCCAAGGTTTTGCAAGTTCGCTCCGTGGAACTTGCGATGGTGCACAAGGTGCGTACATTCGTGCGCTCCTCTTTCGATGATCCGGATGCGCCCGGCATGGGGGATTTCGACAATCCGCCGGGAACGCTCATTTGCGACGAGGATGAAATCGTGGAACAGCAGGTCGTCACCGGAATTGCCTATGCCAAGGACGAGGCGCAGATATCTCTGCGGCGCGTTTCCGACCGGCCGGGCGTGGCAGCAGGCATTTTCGGGCCGCTCGCCGAGGCTTCCATAAATGTGGACATGATTGTCCAAAATATTTCGGAAGACGGCAAATCGACCGATATGACGTTTACCGTGCCTTCCGGCGATGTGGACAAGGCGTTGGCGGTTCTTGAAAAGCTCCGCCCGGAACTGGGCTTCGACACCATCCAGCATGACCACGGCATGTCTAAGGTTTCGGTCATCGGTATAGGAATGCGCAGCCATGCGGGCGTGGCGGCAACGGCGTTCAAGGCGTTGGCCGACAAGAGCATAAACATCCGCGCGATCACGACTTCGGAGATCAAGATTTCGATTCTGATCGACGGTCCCTACACAGAACTTGCAGTTCGCACTTTGCATTCCATCTACGGTCTGGATAAGCAGTAGTAGCAGGCCTAGTCTGGCGATTCCGGTTTCGGGTCAGCCGGTGCAGTTTTCGGGGCTCGCCTCGGGCCGCACCGGCCTGAAGCTATTGGAGAGAGGGTGCCGATGCGTGATACGGCGGGAGGTCCGCGCGTTCTTCTGAAACGACTCCGCGAACTTATGGCGGAGGCGCTCGAACCGCAGGAACGGCTCGACAGGATCGTTCGCGATATCGCGCAGAACATGGTGGCAGAGGTTTGCTCGCTTTATGTGCTGCGCGCCGATTCCGTACTCGAACTTTATGCAACCGAAGGTCTTAATCCCGGAGCCGTCCACTTGGCGCAGCTTCGGCTCGGACAGGGTCTGGTCGGCACGATTGCCGCCAGCGCGCGAGCGCTGAACCTTTCCAATGCGCAGGAGCATCCCGCCTTCGCGTATCTCCCGGAAACGGGCGAAGAAATCTACAATTCCTTCCTTGGCGTGCCGGTTCTCAGGGCAGGGCGCACGCTCGGCGTTCTGGTCGTGCAGAACAAGACGATGCGGCATTACCGCGACGACGAGATGGAAGCCCTCGAAACGACGGCGATGGTGATTGCCGAGCTGATCGCGAATGGCGATCTGGCGCGGTTGACGCGGCCGGGTCTCGAACTCGATCTGCGCCGTCCGGTCAGCTTTACCGGCCTTTCCTTCAATGAAGGCATCGGCCTTGGCCATGTCGTGCTTCACGAGCCGCGCATCGTCGTCACCAATCTGTTCAACGAAGACAGCGAAGAAGAGCTTGGGCGTCTCGATATAGCGCTCGGTTCGCTGCGGCTTTCCATCGACGACATGCTGGAGCGCCGCGATGTGGCGTTCGAGGGCGAGCATCGTGCGGTTCTCGAAGCCTATCGCATGTTCGCCAATGACCGCGGCTGGGTTCGCAGGCTGGAAGAGGCCGTCCGCAACGGCCTGACGGCGGAAGCGGCGGTCGAGAAGGTTCAAAGCGACATGCGCGCGCGCATGATGCACATGACCGACCCTTATCTGCGTGAGCGGATGAGCGATTTCGACGATCTTGCCAACCGACTACTGCGTCAGCTTATGGGCCGTTCGCCGGAAGACATGGCGACGAGCCTGCCGAAGGACGCAATCATCGTCGCGCGCTCGATGGGGGCAGCCGAATTGCTCGATTATCCGCGCGAAAAGCTGCGCGGGCTGGTGCTCGAAGACGGTGCGCCGACGAGCCATGTGGTGATCGTCGCGCGGGCGATGGGCATTCCGGTCGCCGGGCAGATGAAGGGCGCCGTCTCCATGTCGGAGAATGGCGACGCAATCATCGTCGATGGCGAGGATGGCTCGATCCATCTGCGCCCGCAATCGGATGTCGAGGCAGCCTACGCCGAAAAAGTGCGCTTCCGGGCACGCAGGCAGGAACTTTACCGCGAATTGCGGGGCAAGCCTTCCGTCACCAAGGACGGCATCGCAATCGATCTTCTGATGAATGCCGGGCTGGCGGTGGATTTGCCGCAGCTTGCCGAGGCGGGTGCAGCAGGCATCGGCCTTTTCCGCACCGAATTGCAGTTCATGGTTGCATCGACCTTCCCGCGCGTCGAGGCGCAGGAGCGGCTTTATCGCGACGTGCTGGATGCGGCGCGCGGCAAGCCGGTGACGTTCCGCACCATTGATATCGGCGGCGACAAGGTTCTTCCATACTTCAAGAACTCGGTTCAGGAAGAAAATCCGGCGCTTGGCTGGCGGGCTATCCGCCTGACGCTGGACCGGCCGGCACTTTTGAGAACGCAGATACGTGCGCTTTTGAAAGCGGCAGGCGGGCAGGAACTGAAGATCATGCTGCCGATGGTGACGGAGCTTTCCGAAATCGCCCAGGCGCGCGAGATCATCGATCGCGAAGTGCGTCACCTTTCGCGCTTCGCGCATCATTTGCCAACGCGCCTGAAACTCGGCGCGATGCTCGAAGTGCCGTCGCTGATGTGGCAGTTGGACGAATTGATGGAGGCTGTCGATTTCGTTTCGGTCGGCTCGAACGATCTGTTCCAGTTCATGACGGCGACCGACCGCGGCAATACGCTGCTTTCGGACCGGTTCGACCCGCTTTCGGTGCCGTTCCTGCGGGTTTTGAAGCAGATCGCGGATGCCGGGAACCGCAACAATACGCCCGTGACCTTGTGCGGCGAACTCGCAGGCAGGCCGATTTCTGCGATGGCTCTGCTTGGGTTGGGCTTCCGCTCGATTTCGATGTCTCCAGCATCCATCGGCCCGGTAAAGGCGATGCTGACGGAGTTGCCGCTTGGTCAGCTTGAGACTTTCTTCGAGGAAAACCTGTCGGGCTCGACGGCTGGGCTGCCGATGCGCGCGCTGTTGCAGGCGTTTGCAGATGATCGGTCGATACCGCTGTAGGACGCACCTGCAGCCACGGGCTGGACAATTCCCGCATTAAGCGGCATCACCGCGCGAGAAAAACCTCAGAGTTTTGCATGACTGACCTGCCCCGCGACCGGATGAACCAACTTGTGAAGCGTTTCGATATGCTCGAAATGCAGATGTCGGCTGGGCCGGACCCTGACGCCTATGTGAAGATGGCGTCCGAATATTCCGATCTTCAGGAGATTGTCGGGGGCATTCGCAAGCTGCGCAGCGCCGAACAGGAAGCCGCCGACCTCGAAGCCATGCTTGCCGACAAAAGCACGGATGGCGAGATGCGGGCACTGGCCGAGGGCGAGCTTCCCGATGTGGAAGAGCGGATCGAGGAGTTGCAGAAGGAAATTCAAATCCTTTTGCTGCCGAAGGATGCTGCGGACGAGAAAAGCGCCATTCTGGAAATTCGTGCCGGAACGGGCGGCGATGAGGCAGCGCTTTTTGCAGGCGATCTTTTCCGCATGTATGAGCGCTATTCGGCGGCGCATGGCTGGCGTTTCGAGGTCGTCTCGGCGAGCGATGGCGAAGTCGGCGGCTACAAGGAAATCATTGCGACCGTTACCGGCAAAGGCGTTTTTGCGCATCTGAAATTCGAATCGGGCGTGCACCGCGTGCAGCGCGTGCCGGAAACCGAGGCGGGCGGGCGCATTCATACGTCTGCCGCGACCGTTGCGGTTCTGCCGGAGGCGGAAGAGGTCGATATCGACATTCGCCCCGACGACATCCGTATCGATACGATGCGCGCGTCGGGTGCGGGCGGACAGCACGTCAACACGACGGACTCGGCGGTTCGCATCACCCATTTGCCGACGGGCATCATCGTCGTTCAGGCGGAAAAATCGCAGCACCAGAACAGGGCGCGTGCCATGCAGATCCTGCGGGCGCGGCTGTTCGATATGGAGCGCTCGAAGCTGGCGGAAGAACGGTCCGAATCGCGCAAGCTTCAGGTCGGTTCGGGCGATCGCTCGGAGCGCATCCGCACCTATAATTTTCCGCAGGGCCGTTTGACCGATCATCGTATCAATCTGACGCTCTATAAGCTCGATCGTGTGATGATGGGCGAATTGGACGAGGTTATCTCGGCGCTGATTTCCGATCATCAGTCGAAGCTACTGGCCGATATGAGCGAGTATGGCTGAGGCCACGCTGGCATCCCTGCTCGGTGCTGCCAAAGCGCGTCTTGCCGCTGGCGGGATAGAAGATCCGGCGCTGGATGCGCGGTTGATCGTCGAGCATTTCACCGATTCGGACCGGCTTGATTTCGTGCGGACGCCCGACCGAATCATCGAGGCCGAAACGGTGTCGGCAGTGGATACCGCTCTGACCCGCCGGCTCGATGGCGAGCCGGTTCACCGGATCTTGGGATTTCGCGAATTTTACGGGCTGAAGCTCTCGCTGGCAGCCGAAACCCTGGAACCGCGCCCGGATACGGAAATTCTGGTCGATGGCATTTTGCCGTTTGTCCGCGAGGTGGCGGGTAAACAGGCGGGCTGCCGGATAGTCGATCTTGGCACAGGCACCGGGGCAATCGCCCTCGCATTGCTGAACGAGGTTCCTCAAGCATCCGCGCTTGGCGTCGATGTGGCTGAAGGCGCATTGGCGCAGGCGCGTAAAAATGCAGATGATCTTGGACTGGGTTCACGGTTTTCCACACTGAAATCAGACTGGTTTTCCGAGATTTTCGGGGTTTTCGACCTTATCGTCTCCAATCCGCCTTATATTGCGTCCAAAGAAATTCCCGAATTGCAGGTAGAGGTTAAGCGGTTCGATCCGATGGCCGCACTTGATGGCGGGCAGGATGGATTGGACGCATATCGAGTGATCGCCGCAGGCTCCTCAAAACATCTTGCTGAGGGTGGAAGGGTTGCAATCGAGATCGGGCATACCCAATTGTTGGAGGTGAGCAGCGTGTTCGAACAGGAAGGCTTTGTACTTCTTTCCGCGCTGAAGGACTTTTCCGGCAATGACCGTGCTCTTATTTTCGAACAAGCGTCAAAGCGTTGAGAAACACGGAAAAAACGCTTGGCAAGTCCAGTCAATGCCGCTAGGGTCAATTTACCGGATGAGACGAAGCAGGCAGTGCTGTACCGATTCGGTTCCCTTCGAAAAAGTGAAACAAGCTGCCTTTTCGCGTCTATGACGCTAAAGCTTCGTGCGGGGTCATTCGGCTAGTGACACGAACCGAAAATAGGGTGGCACGTGGCGCCAACGCATAATCTGCGGGCGAACACAGTCGGAAAGACACGGGAACGGCGCGCTGTCCAGGCAGTCCGTGCAATCGGATAATTCAACATGAAGAGATCAGGATGAGGCCACAACAGCAGAACAGGCGCATGCGCGGTCGTAACAACAACAATAATAATTCGAACAACAACAATAATAATAACAACAATAACAACCGCCGCGGGCCTAACCCTCTAACGCGCAATTACGAGAGCAATGGTCCGGATGTTAAAATCCGTGGCTCGGCTCAGCAGATTGCCGAGAAATATTCGACTCTGGCTCGCGATGCGCACAGCGCCGGCGACCGTGTCATGGCTGAAAACTATCTCCAGCATGCAGAGCACTACAACCGCATCATCGCGGCAGCTCAGTCTCAGGTCGCAGCGCAGCAGACGAATAATCAGCGCGACGATTCCGACGACGACATGGATGACGATAACGATCAGAACGGCAACCAGCAGGATAATGGCAATCAGCAGGACAATGCTGTTACCAATAATGGCTCTGGTCCTCAGCCCGTGATCGAAGGAACTCCGGCGGAAGTCGCGTTCAACAACGAGACGCCTGCTTCGCCCGCATCCGACAATGTTCAAACGCAGCCAGCTCCAAGACAGAGCCGCGGCCGTCGCTCGAACCAGTCCAACAATTCGGAAGCGCGCAACACCGTTGCGGAAGCACCAGTCGAAGCCCCTGCCGCAGACGTCAATGTAGCTTCGCAGGAAGCTTCGACGGAAGTGAACGGCGCAGCGGCGGATAGTGTTGAGGCCGCAGCACCGCGCCGCAGCCGACGCCCGCGTCGCGGCGAACGTGCCCGTCAGGGTGACGAAGAGCAGAGCGCGGATGCAGCGCCCGCCGTCGAAAACGGCGGCAATGACGGTGCGGATCTAGCAATCGTCGAAAGCTGATACGTTACTACATTCCAGATCAAGCGGCGGGAGCGAAAGCTTCCGCCGTTTTTGTTTGAGCAGCATCCGTTTCCATCTTGAGGGAAGGGCGGTATCTTCCCATATCTGCCTTGAAAGAATCCGGCTCACAGAGCGGGTTCGTCAACCAGAACCTAACGGTGCCGCGAAGCGGGCCGGGCGGACAAGGAGACAAAAGTATGAATCTTGAAAAACACACAGAACGCGTCCGGGGCTTTATCCAGTCTGCGCAGACGATGGCACTTTCGCGCAACCATCAGCAATTCACGCCAGAGCATATTTTGAAAGTGCTGGTCGATGACGAGGAAGGCCTGGCCGCTTCGCTCATCGAAAAGGCAGGCGGCAATGCGCGCGATGTTCGGCTGGGCGTCGAAACGGCACTTGAAGCCATGCCGAAAGTCGAGGGCGGCAATGGCCAGCTCTATCTTTCGCAGCCATTGGCCAAGGTTTTTTCGACCGCTGAAGAGCTGGCGAAAAAGGCTGGCGACAGTTTCGTGACCGTCGAGCGGCTTCTGACGGCGCTTGCCGTCGAGAAGTCCGCAAAAACATCCGATATTTTGAGCAAGGCAGGCGTTACCGCGCAGTCGCTCAATCAGGCAATCAACGACATTCGCAAGGGACGCACTGCCGATTCGGCAAGTGCGGAGCAGGGCTACGATGCGCTGAAGAAATATGCGCGCGACCTGACGGCAGATGCGCGTGCGGGCAAGCTCGACCCGGTGATCGGTCGCGACGATGAAATTCGCCGCACCATCCAGGTGCTGTCGCGCCGCACGAAGAACAATCCGGTGCTGATCGGCGAGCCGGGCGTCGGTAAGACCGCGATCGCGGAAGGGCTGGCGCTGCGCATCGTCAATGGTGACGTGCCGGAATCCCTGAAGGACAAGCAGTTGATGGCGCTCGACATGGGTGCGCTGATTGCCGGCGCGAAATATCGCGGCGAATTCGAAGAGCGGCTGAAGGCGGTTCTTTCGGAAGTGACTTCGGCTGCAGGCGGCATCATCCTGTTCATCGACGAGATGCACACGCTGGTCGGGGCGGGCAAGGCGGATGGCGCGATGGATGCATCCAACCTTTTGAAGCCCGCGCTTGCGCGCGGCGAGCTGCATTGCATCGGCGCAACCACGCTCGACGAATACCGCAAGCATGTCGAGAAAGACGCGGCGTTGGCGCGGCGCTTTCAGCCGGTTTTCGTCAGTGAGCCGACCGTCGAGGATACGATTTCGATCCTGCGCGGCTTGAAGGAGAAGTACGAGCAGCACCACAAGGTACGGATTTCGGATTCCGCGCTGGTTTCGGCTGCAACGCTTTCCAACCGCTATATTGCCGACCGTTTCCTGCCGGACAAGGCGATCGACCTTGTGGACGAAGCCGCGTCGCGGCTTCGCATGCAGGTCGATTCCAAGCCGGAAGAGCTGGACGAAATCGACCGTCGCATCATGCAGCTCAAGATCGAGCGCGAAGCGTTGAAGGTCGAGAAGGACGAGGCTTCGAAAGACCGGCTCGAGCGGCTGGAAAAGGAACTCACCGACCTCGAAGAGGAATCGGCAGAGATCACCGCGAAGTGGCAGGCTGAAAAGCAGAAGCTCGGCCTTGCCGCCGATCTGAAGAAGGAACTCGACGAGGTTCGCAACGAACTCGCGATTGCGCAGCGCAAGGGCGAGTTCCAACGTGCCGGCGAGTTGGCTTATGGGCGGATTCCTGAACTGGAAAAGCAGTTGAAGGATGCGGAAGCGCAGGACGACAAGGGGTCCATGGTCGAAGAAACCGTGACGCCCGACCATGTCGCGCATATCGTTTCCCGCTGGACGGGCATCCCGGTCGACAAAATGCTGGCAGGAGAGCGCGACAAGCTGCTTCGCATGGAAGACGAAATCGGCCTTCGCGTGGTCGGGCAGGGCGAGGCGGTTCAGGCCGTCTCAAAGGCGGTTCGCCGTGCGCGCGCCGGGCTGCAGGACCCGAACCGACCGATCGGCTCGTTCATGTTCCTCGGACCGACAGGCGTCGGCAAGACCGAACTGACGAAGGCGCTGGCGAGCTTCCTGTTCGATGACGAGCAGGCGATGGTGCGGCTCGACATGTCGGAATTCATGGAGAAGCACTCCGTGGCCCGGCTGATCGGCGCGCCTCCCGGCTATGTCGGCTATGAGGAAGGCGGCGCACTGACGGAAGCGGTGCGGCGCAGGCCCTATCAGGTCGTGCTTTTCGACGAGATCGAAAAGGCGCATCCGGATGTCTTCAACGTGCTTTTGCAGGTTCTCGACGATGGAAGGCTGACCGATGGTCAGGGTCGTACGGTCGATTTCCGCAACACGATGATCATCATGACGTCTAACCTCGGTGCCGAATATCTCGTAGGTCTGGGCGACAATGAAGATGTCGACAAGGTTCGCGACGAGGTGATGTCGGTGGTGCGTGCATCGTTCCGGCCGGAATTCCTGAACCGCGTGGACGAGGTCATTCTGTTCCACAGGCTGCGGCGCGAGGATATGGGACGGATTGTCGAAATTCAGCTCAAGCGGCTCGAAAAACTGCTTGAAGATCGCAAGATCAAGCTGTCGCTCGACACGGATGCGATCGACTGGCTGGCAGCAAAGGGTTACGACCCTGCCTATGGCGCGCGCCCGCTGAAGCGCGTGATCCAGAAGGAAATTCAGGATCCGCTGGCGGAGAAAATTCTGCTCGGCGACATTCTGGATGGCTCCAGCGTCAAGGTCACGTCCGGGTCGGACAGGCTCAATTTCCGCTCTAAAGCGGGGACGGTGGCCGAGGCTGAAAAGGCAGCGTGATCTTACGCTGCCAGTTTTGAAGATGCCGATCGGGGATCACCAAAAAAGGGATCCCCGATTTGCTTTTTAGAGGCCAAACGTTACCAGTCCGCGCTCGTCGATCTTCCAGGCCGGGTTCCAGGCAATCTCCCATGCGTGATTGTCGGGATCTGCGACGTAGCCGCGGAATCCGCCATGCACGGGCGCATCGGCCTTGCGGATGATCCGACCGCCTGCGGATACGAGTTGATCCATCACAACGACGACATCTTCCTGGTTGGGCACGTTGTGAGCCAAGGCAAATGCGGCGTTCGACAGATCGTTTGAACGGTTCATGTCGGCATCGAGCGAAGTTTTGAGAAACAGCCCGAGTACGAAGCCGTTCATTTGGTAGAACGCGATTTCTTCATTCTCGAAAACCGGTTTCCAGCCGAAACCTTCGACATAGAAACGTCTTGAGCGAACGAGATCGGCTGTGCCGAGCGTAATGATGGATATTTGCTGTTGCATGTCCGTATCCTTACATTCGTTCCACACTATTGCAGAACGTTGAAGGCCTTGGGACTCATCGCATTGCGAAGGCCAGAGCCTGCTTGCGCAGGGGCCGGGCTAACCGCACCGGCCTTCTCTTTTTTGGCTCCGACACTATAAACCAGATGAGACTGAATCGCAATTTTACCAGTCGTATTCCAGTGGCTGCTCTGCAACGGATGATCATTTTCATGTCCGGTTCATATGGGAACCTTATTCTTGCCATTTGATTTGGCGAATGGGTCTTTACACGTCGAATTCGAAACGAGACCCAGTCCCGGACAAGGTTCGGGATGATGCGAGGGTGATGGACTGGAGACTTTCGTAAATATGTTTCGCGCATTGCTCTTTTTGTCGGCGATTTCTGCCGGTTTCGTATCTTCCGATGCAGAAGCGGCGACGCGGATCGGCGAAGAAACGCGTTCTGAAAAAGAACGCGGTGCGCCGAGCGGTGTTTTGCTTGCGCAATCGGGCGATGTGGAAGTCTATTTCGACGGTGCGGGAAATCGCGTTCTGGTCGATTCTTACACCGGCGAGATAATCTCGGTTCAGCCGCGCGGACGTTTCAACAGTCAGGCGGAGCGCCGCGAAATACGCAGGCAGGAACTCGGACGCCCCGAACCCCGTGAGCAGGACCGTTATTATCTCGACGATCCGGCAGACATGGAACGGCTGCGCCGCGACAGGCAGCAAGGTGTCGTGCGCGGCGGACCACCGGCGCCGGGCGATTACGGCTATTACGACGACTATTTGAGCGAGCCACCGCCGGACGATGTTCTGCGCGGTGAGCCATCGCGCAACTTACCGAACCCGAATTACAACAATCCGAACTATCAGGACCCGAATTATCGCGATCCGACCTATACGGCGCGCGAAAATCCATCGGGTTCGGCCCTGCCGCAACCGGTCGAGCGCGCGCCGCTTGGTGAGCCTGCTCCTTTGGGAACGCCGCCTGCCTCCCAGCAGCCACCTTCGGATACGCTTCGCAATCCATCGGTTGCGCCGACCATGGCGTTAAGCGCGCGTGAAAAAGTTGCCGCCTTGCAGATTCTTCTCGATCGCGCCGGTGCGTCGCCGGGTGTCATCGACGGTCGTTTCGGCAGCAATGTCGATAAAGCCATCATCGCTTACCGTGAAATAACCGGCAAGAATCTGCGCTCGACCGATGAAGCCCTGATCGAGCAGGGCCTGGCGGAGACCGGCGGCGATCCGTTCATGAATTACGAGATCACGCCGACCGATGCGGCTGGTCCGTTCGTCGCATCGATTCCTTCGGATTATGGCGAAAAGGCCCAGCTCGAACATATGAGCTATACGTCCGTGGTCGAAATGCTCGGCGAACGCTTTCATATGGATGAGAATTATCTGCAGGCGCTGAACCCGGAAGCGAATTTCAATCGCCCCGGCACGATCATTCGTGTGGCCAATATCAAGCGTACGAAAAAGCCGCCGGTGAAGCGCATCGTTGCGGACAAGGCGAACAAGCAGGTTCGTGCTTATGACGAAAACGGCAAACTCGTCCTGATCTACCCGTCGACGATCGGTTCATCGGATACGCCTTCGCCTTCCGGCGTGCACGCCGTTACGCGTGTCGCGCTGAACCCCAACTACACCTACAATCCCAAGCTCAACTTCAAGCAGGGCAATAACGAGAAAATTCTCACCATCCCGCCGGGGCCGAACGGTCCGGTCGGCTCGGTGTGGATCGCGCTCGACAAGCCAACTTACGGCATTCATGGAACGCCTGATCCTTCGAAGATCGGCAAGACGGAAAGCCATGGCTGTGTGCGCCTGACCAATTGGGATGCACAGGAACTGGCCAAGCTGGTGAGCCCCGGCGTTATGGTCGAGTTTTTGGATTGAGTGGGACGCGCTAAGAATCAGCCGAAGTGTGAAAGCACGTTCAGCAATTTCCCGAATGGGTCGCGCATATAGAATCGGCGCACGCCCCATGGCTCGTCGGCGAGTTCGTAGGCAATCTCGGCGCCAGCGGCTTTTGCGCGGCGGTAAAGAGCATCGACATCATCCACTTCGATGGAAAGATCGGGTACTTCCGTTCCCGATCCGCCTTCGGTCATGACGCTCATTTGCGTCAGTGCCGAGTTTCCCGATCCGAAGGTGGCAATCCAGCCAAAATCCATGATGATTTCGAGTTCGAAAATCTCACGATAAAAAGCTTTCGCCTTTTCGATATCGGCAACGGCGATATTGGAGACGATTCGTTTTACAGCCATGACATCACTCCGTTCGGAATTTTCCGAAGGAACGCACGCTTCAGCCGCTGATCTTCGCGCTGGCGACAGTCTGGCTGTCGCCGTCCTTCTGCTGAAGCAGATCGTCGATGCGTTCGCGTTCATTCTTGAACGCTTCGAGATCGTCGCCCTTCAATTCGCGTCCGGTTGGAAGGCGAACGCGCATCGGATCGACTTTCGTTCCGTTGACGATCAATTCGTAATGAAGGTGAGGGCCTGTGGAAAGGCCGGTCGAGCCGATGAAGCCGATGACCTGACCCTGACGAACCCGCGCGCCCGGCACGACACCATCGGCAATCGCGTTCTGGTGGCTGTAGCTGGTCTGATATCCGTTGGCGTGGCGCAGAATGGTCTGCTTGCCGTAACCATTCGACCAGCCGGCCTTTTCGACGGTGCCATTGCCGGCTGCGATAATCGGCGTGCCGCGGGGTGCTGCCCAATCGACGCCGGTATGCATGCGCACATAACCCAGAATCGGGTGGCGGCGTCCGCCGAAGCCGGAACGGAACACGCCGTTCGGCGCCGGGTTACGCAAAAGGAACTGACGGGCGCTGCGGCCATCCTGATCGAAATAATCGACAACGCCGTCTTCCATCTGGAATCGATAGAAGTTGCGGGTGTGGCCGCCAAATGTGGCCGATACATAAAGCAGCTCGGAGTTTTCCGACATCTGGTCGTCGCCGTCAGGCTGCGAGAAGAAAACCTCGAGCTGGTCCGATGGGCTGAGGCGTGACTGGAAATCGACATCGGAGGCCAGCAGTTTGACGAGCTGGCGGGTCATTCCGCGCGACATTCCATAAGAATATGCCGCTTTATATATACCGTCATAAACGGTGGGCAGATTTCCGCGTGTTGCGACCACCGGCGAATCGTCGAATGCAGTCAGGATTTCCGGGTTCAATTCCGGTTCGGCACAGGCGACGAATTGGTGGCGATCGTTGAGTGC
>NZ_JBDUUH010000001.1:882500-1076398 GCF_039939195.1 Foliimonas ilicis
GCCAATCAAACTCGGAAATAGCTGGTTCTCCGCGAAATCTATTTAGGTAGAGCGTCGACCGAATACCTCGGGGGGTAGAGCACTGGATGGGCTAGGGGTCCTCACCGGATTACCAAACCTAACCAAACTCCGAATACCCGAGAGTAATAGTCGGCAGACACACGGCGGGTGCTAACGTCCGTCGTGAAAAGGGAAACAACCCTGACCAACAGCTAAGGTCCCCAAGTTATGGCTAAGTGGGAAAGGATGTGAGGATCCCAAAACAACCAGGATGTTGGCTTAGAAGCAGCCATCATTTAAAGAAAGCGTAACAGCTCACTGGTCTAAATAAGGGTCTTTGCGCCGAAAATGTACCGGGGCTAAAGCCATACACCGAAGCTTTGGGTTTGCATGTTTACATGCAAGCGGTAGCGGAGCGTTCTGTAAGCTGACGAAGCCATACCCGTGAGGGGTGGTGGAGGTATCAGAAGTGCGAATGCTGACATGAGTAACGTAAGGGGAGTGAGAGACTCCCCCGCCGAAAGTCCAAGGGTTCCTGCTTAAAGCTAATCTGAGCAGGGTTAGCCGGCCCCTAAGTCGAGGCAGAAATGCGTAGACGATGGGAACCACGTTAATATTCGTGGGCCTGTGGGTAGTGACGGATCACGTGTGTTGTCAGGTCTTATTGGATTGATCTGGCAGCGAAGTGGTTCCAGGAAATAGCTCCCACTAATAGACCGTACCCGAAACCGACACTGGTGGACTGGTAGAGTATACCAAGGCGCTTGAGAGAACTATGCTGAAGGAACTCGGCAAATTGCACGCGTAACTTCGGAAGAAGCGTGACCCATATGTACGCAAGTATATGTGGGTGGCACAGACCAGGGGGTAGCGACTGTTTATCAAAAACACAGGGCTCTGCGAAGTCGCAAGACGACGTATAGGGTCTGACGCCTGCCCGGTGCTGGAAGGTTAAGAGGAGGGGTGCAAGCTCTGAATCGAAGCCCCAGTAAACGGCGGCCGTAACTATAACGGTCCTAAGGTAGCGAAATTCCTTGTCGGGTAAGTTCCGACCTGCACGAATGGCGTAACGACTTCCCCGCTGTCTCCAGCATAGACTCAGTGAAATTGAATTCCCCGTGAAGATGCGGGGTTCCTGCGGTTAGACGGAAAGACCCCGTGCACCTTTACTATAGCTTTACATTGGCATTCGTAGTGGCATGTGTAGGATAGGTGGTAGGCTTTGAAGCCAGGGCGCCAGCCTTGGTGGAGCCACCCTTGAAATACCACCCTTATCTCTATGGATGTCTAACCGCGGCCCGTTATCCGGGTCCGGGACAATGTATGGTGGGTAGTTTGACTGGGGCGGTCGCCTCCTAAAGAGTAACGGAGGCGCGCGATGGTGGGCTCAGACCGGTCGGAAATCGGTCGTCGAGTGCAATGGCATAAGCCCGCCTGACTGCGAGACTGACAAGTCGAGCAGAGACGAAAGTCGGTCATAGTGATCCGGTGGTCCCGCGTGGAAGGGCCATCGCTCAACGGATAAAAGGTACGCCGGGGATAACAGGCTGATGACCCCCAAGAGTCCATATCGACGGGGTTGTTTGGCACCTCGATGTCGACTCATCGCATCCTGGGGCTGGAGCAGGTCCCAAGGGTATGGCTGTTCGCCATTTAAAGCGGTACGTGAGTTGGGTTCAGAACGTCGTGAGACAGTTCGGTCCCTATCTGCCGTGGGTGTAGGAATATTGAAAGGATCTGTCCCTAGTACGAGAGGACCGGGATGGACGGATCTCTGGTGGACCTGTTGTGGCGCCAGCCGCATAGCAGGGTAGCTATATCCGGACGGGATAACCGCTGAAGGCATCTAAGCGGGAAACCCACCTTAAAACGAGTATTCCCTGAGAACCGTGGAAGACGACCACGTTGATAGGCCGGGTGTGGAAGTGCGGCAACGCATGAAGCTTACCGGTACTAATAGTTCGATCGGCTTGATCGTTCTCATTACTTATGTCCATCTAAAGCGCTCACGCATGAGCGGGCCTTCGGCCCTATGCTCCGCGAGGGCGCCGGACGACCGGCGACGCGCAGTCGCGCTTGCGGGCTTTGCCCGAAAGTAGCGATTAACGTCGTCAAGGCACAAACAAGACCAGCGAAAAGCTCATGAGCGGGCAGCAAACAGGATATCCCTATTCGCTACTCACTATTGGCTATTCGCTCAAAAAGCTTCTCGATAAAACATGCACTTTGCCGACCTGGTGGTTATGGCGGAGCGGCTGCACCCGATCCCATTCCGAACTCGGCCGTGAAACGCTCCAGCGCTGATGGTACTTCGTCTTAAGACGCGGGAGAGTAAGTCGCTGCCAGGTCTGCAAATTGCATGTGAAAATCTTCTCAACACAAAACAAAAGGCCCGCTCAATCGGGACCGCGGGCCGCGTAAGCGGCCCTTTGCTTTGGCAAAAACATCTGCTTTGGCAAAAAAAGGCGACACCGTCGCCCAATTCTAAAGCGGCATCGCCGCTTCTTGGTGACGCGGGGTGGAGCAGCCCGGTAGCTCGTCAGGCTCATAACCTGAAGGCCGCAGGTTCAAATCCTGCCCCCGCAACCAAATTTTAGCCCGCTAAGTCAATGACTTAGCGGGCTTTCTGCTGTCCTTAAAATGGTCCGAAATTCGGCGTAGGAATCATATCGGAATCAATAGGGCGGGTATTTTTGGTCCGGAATAGGACGGAATCGGCGGCAATTTGCGCCGACCTTTTTTCCCGCGACATCACTCGCTGGCTGGACCTTTGTCGCCAAGCACAAGGTCTACCAACGTCGAGAAGTCCGATATGACGGCTTGAACCCGAGGATCAAGCGCCGCCGGAGAGCCGCCGATCATATCGACGATGACAATCGGCAGACCAGCTGCTTCGGCAGTTGCGATGTCCACCCCGGTGTCGCCGACGAAAAGGGCCGATGACCTCGCGGTGCGTCTGACTGCTTCCAGCAAGGGTGCTGGATCCGGTTTGCGCGTCGATAATGTATCTCCGCAGATGACCGCGGCAAACACGTCCTCGAGTCCGAGCCTTTCCAGGAAAGGGATAGTGAGCTTCTCAAGCTTGTTTGTGCACAGTGCCAGCGCCACACCGGATGACAGGAGAGCTTGCAGCGCATTTGTCACACCTGGCCAAGCGCGGCTATGGTCTGCAAGGTGGTTTTCATAGTGGTTTATGAACACTGGGAAGTGGAGGTCGAAAATGTCTTCCGAGCAGCGTCCCGACGCCGCCAGTGCCCTGCGAACCAGCTCGTGAACACCGTCACCCACGAATGGCCGGACCTGGTCGACGGTCAGAGCGTTTCGCCTCATCTGCTGAAGCATGTCGTTTATCGAGGCGGCAAGATCAGGAGCTGTATCAGCAAGCGTTCCATCCAGGTCAAAGACGACCGTTCGATAGCGAGGTGCGCGGGCTGATTGGCCAGATGCTCTATGATCTGCATTATGCCTGTTCAAGATATTCACTCCGTCAGGAAACGCGCGGCGGCCTGGAATACTGCAGCTCGCCTCTGACTTATACCAGTCGTCATTGAGTATGACTCTGATGGGGGGATTCCCATCAGCCGACGAATCTGAATCTCTGGTGCAAACGGGAGGTTTGCGATGGGTTCAGCGCTTTCATTACGGTCGGACTTCGACGGAGCCAGGTTGCGGCTTCTGGCTCGGCAGACACGCGATGCCGATCAGGCGCGGCGGCTTCTGGCACTCGCATCGATCTATGATGGCGGCTCACGCGCCGATGCCGCCCGGCTTGGCAGTGTGACGGTTCAGATCGTGCGCGACTGGGTTGTGCGCTTCAATGAACGCGGTCCCGACGGCCTGATCAACGGCAAGGCCCCGGGCAAGCCTTCTCTCCTGAACGATGAACAGCGAACGGCTTTGGCGCAAGCCATAGAGCGCGGACCGACCCCGTATCTGGATGGCGTCGTTCGCTGGCGTCTGTGTGATCTTGCACAGTGGATTTGGGAAGACTTCCGTATCTCGGTGAGCGAGGAGACCCTGGGCCGCGAGGTGCGTGCCATGGGCTATCGCAAGCTCTCGGCTCGCCCAAGACATCATGCGCAGGATGCCGGGGCGGCCGGGGCATTTAAAAAAACTTCCCCGCCGCTGTGGCAGAAATCGCTGCAGGTCCCGCCAAGGGCAAAGTGATCGAGGTCTGGTTTCAGGACGAGGCTCGTATCGGGCAGAAGAACAAGATCACCCGCCGCTGGGCCAAGCGGGGATCAAGGCCATCCGCGCCCCATGACCAGCGAACGCGCTCGGCCTACATCTTCGGCGCGATCTGCCCCAAGCAGGGCAAGGCGGCGGCTCTCGTCATGCCGTGGTGCGACACCCATGCCATGAACCAGCACCTGATCGAGATATCCCGCAATGTCGACGACAACGCACACGCCGTCCTCATCATGGATCAGGCGGGATGGCACATGTCCAACAATCTCATCGTCCCAGAAAACATCACCATCCTGCCACTGCCGCCCAAATCGCCCGAGTTGAACCCCGTCGAAAATATCTGGCAGTTCATGCGGGATAACTGGCTTTCAAACCGTGTCTTCAAGTCATACGAGGATATCGTCGATCATTGCTGCTACGCCTGGCGAACACTGCAGGACCGACCGTGGAAGATCATGTCGATCGGAAGGCGTGAATGGGCACAAGGGTTCTAATCAATGACGGTTGGTATTAGTTCGGTTGCGTTAAGGTTGGCTACGGTGAACATGCATCGCGTATGGCAGCAAGCAGGAGGTCATTTTCTTGCTGCGTTCCGATGGAAATCCGAAGCTTCCGAGTCAGGCGGTCTTCATTGAACCAGCGGACATAGATATTCCGTGCCTGTAGTTCATTGAGAAGGCTCGCGCCGTTGGGCCAACGTGATTGCGTGGGAAGAGAGGCGAGGAGGAAGTTCGTTTGCGGCTCGATCACATCAAATCCGAGCAGCCCAAGATCGTGCCGAACCCGACCACGCTCTTGTCGGACATGGACCCAACTGATTCTCGCATAACTTTGATCCAGAAGCGCGGCGACCCCAAGATGTTGCGCGATCGCGTCGACGTTATACGAATCTTTAGTTCTCTCGACCATTGGCGCAATGAGACCATTGCTGCCGATCCCGTAGGCGAGGCGTAATCCTGCGAGTGCATATCCCTTGCTCAATGTTCGCAGCAAAAGAACATTGGGATGTTTGATGGTGAGTGCGATGGTGTCTTGCTGGAGAGAAGGGTCGACGAAATCGATGTAGGCCTCATCGATCAACAACACGCCGCGGAAGGCGGATGCTAGTCGTTTGATATCCGAAAGAGAGAACAGAGTCCCTGACGGTGCGTGGGGATTTGTTAGCAGCGAGAGTTGTGCTCCATCTGCATTCCATCGTTCCGCTGTCGCGTCAGAGATTTTCCAGTCTTGCGTCAAGGGGACAGCGCTCAACTCGGCCTGATGGATTTCGGCCAGAACCGAATAGACTCCGTAACTTGGCGTAATGATGCCGATCGGGCGACCTGGGTCGACGAACGTGGTGAGTGCCAAGCGCAAAAGCTCGTCTCCACCGTTTGTCGCGATGATCTGGTTTGAGGTTACGCCGTGAAGTTTGGCGGCCACTTCCCTGAACTGACGCGACAAGGGATCTGGATAGCGTTGGAGTGAGCGTGCTGTGATTTCCGCCAGAGCAGCCATGACCGTGGGGCTTGGAGGAAATGGGTTTTCATTAGTGTTTAGTTTGATAGACGTTTCGTCGGGCTGTGCGCCCGGAATGTATCCGCTAGTCGCCGCAGATGCATGCGCTCCATTGGTAATCCCTTTGCTGGAACCATACTGTCGCCCTCGGTGTACGAGGCGGTGTCGGGCTGCCGATTGAGTAGCTGTTACGCATGTCCATTGAGAGCGACCTGAAGGAGACGACGTTCCTTCGTCCAGTCCTGTGGCATGGTTTGAGATCGGACTGAGCCCGGTCGCCCTACGCACGACGGTTCCTCCGTCTCGTGTCCTCCGGGGCTGTCTGGAGTTCCGGCGAATGTCTTCCGACCCAAGATAGCGGCTTGCAGCCTCATCGTCATACCCGAGGTTAAATATCGCGCGACATAGGCGAGCTGGCGCATCTGCGAGGCGCTCAAGACACCATAAGGCAGCGCGACGCGCAGCATGTATCCATGGAGTTGGAGATATAGGCCGTTCATCAGCCGCAATGGCTTGAACTCCTCTTCGCTCAACTCCCCGGAAAGGCGCCGCCGTACTTGACCGCGAAATTGCTCTGCTCTGTCACGGAGAAACTGGCGGTCATATTCGTCCTAACGATGGATGCCGGCGAAGGGTGATGTCGAACTCGGTAGAGGGCGGTTCTGGCAGCGGAGGCGCCGCCCAACGCTCGTTGGGTGGAGTTCCGGTGAGGTCGGGGCGCACGCTTGGCCCGACGCCGCGCAACTTTTCTCGGCGAGCCTGGGGACGGGGGTGTTACCTATAATATTGACCGCGATGCCGCGAATGTCGACGGCAAGGTTGGAGTCTCGCTCCTGCAGGCGTTCAAGGGAAACAGGCAGAATTTCGTCATCGAGAACCAGAGCGGTATCGAGACGATCGCTCCATTGATCGGTGTGGTCGAGCCAGACGACGGCACCGTCGGTCAGGCGATTGGCTGTAATGACGCTTTGAGACATAGAATTCTCCTGGACAATGGTGCCGTCAGGCGGCTTGCCTAACGGCGGCCCAGCCCAGATCGCTCCCGACTGCGACGAGAGCATCGACCAGCGCTCGCATGTGAGCCTCGATGTGGAAAGGTGTCGGGGTAATACGTAGCCGTTCCTGCCCGCGCGCGACGGTGGGATAGTTGATCGGCTGCACGTAGATGCCATGCTCGGTGAGCAGGCGCTCACTGATGCGTTTGCAAAGATGTGCCTCGCCGACAATGACCGGCAGGATGTGGCTCGGTGTATCTAGTACCGGCAAGTTGGCATCCCTCAGCATGGCCTTCAGCAGCGTAGCATTGGCGGCTTGCCGTGCCCGTTCTTCTGGATGCGCCCTTACGTGCTGAATAGCCGCAAGCGCGCCGGCGGCGAGATGCGGACAGAGCGATGTCGTGAAGATGAAACTGTCGGCCATGCTGCGGATGACATCGATCAACATTGTCGGTCCGGTGACATAGCCCCCCATGACACCGAACGCTTTGGCAAGAGTTCCCTCGATGATGGTCAGGCGATCTGCAAGTCCGTCGCGTTCTGCAACACCTCCGCCGCCCTGCCCATAGAGGCCGACGGCATGAACTTCATCAAGGTAAGTCAACGCACCGTGTTTCTCCGCGACATCGCATATATCGGCGATCGGGGCTATATCGCCGTCCATACTGTAGACGCTCTCGAACGCGACGATTTTCGGGCGCGCGGGATCGATCTCGCTCATGAGTTCGTCGAGATGTGTGACGTCGTTATGCCGGAAGATAAACCTCTCCGCGCCGGATCTCCGGATGCCTTCGATCATTGAGTTGTGGTTCTGAGCATCGGAGAAAATCGCGCAGTTGGGCAGGACACGGCCAAGCGTGCCGAGGGCCGCAAGGTTGGAAATCCAGCCTGACGTGAAGATCAGCGCCGCATCTTTGCCGTGAAGGTCTGCCAGTTCGGTCTCCAGCGCGACATGCTGGCGATTGGTACCGGATATATTACGCGTTCCGCCCGTACCTGCGCCTGAAAGATCGATAGCTTTGTGCATTGCGGCGAGTACATCCGGATGCTGGCCCATGCCGAGGTAGTCGTTGCTGCACCAGACCGTGACGCGTTGTTTCTCTCCGTCTGGACGATGCCAGAGGGCGGTCGGGAACTCGCCTGATATCCGTTCGAGCTCCGCGAAGGTTCTGTAGCGGCCGTCGAGCTTCATCTCGGCCAGCAAATCTTCGAAGGTCTTGTCGTAATTCATGTCCGTACCCTTGGATCGTATGCGCGCTCTCTCCCCATCCAACTGGGTCTCGCCATACACTGTTTGCAGTTTATGTATGTTATTATGCCATACAATACAAGAATTATGTAGGTCCATGGCTTGCGCCGAGGTGTCGCAAGCATAGTTGCGACGCCTTTCCTCGTTTCGGGCACGGGCCTTGCCGAAGGCTAATCCGTCTGCGCCAAGGGCAAGCCCATCCCTGATTTCGATTGGTTTGACGACGTCAATCCAATGGCTGCATCTCTGGGTACGAGGGACCTTTGGCGTCCCATGGCAGTTCTCAAGCCGACGCTCGTTGAAGCGCTGCATCAATCATTTCGTGAAAGATCGGGTTCAGCGGTGTAAGCGGCGAACGGTAATGTGCTTCCAGCAGGCCAAGGCGTTCGAGCGCCCACTTGACCGGAATCGGGTTGGACTCCACGAACATTGCTTGATGCAGGGGAGCAATCCGCCTGCTGATCTCTCGAACTTCCTCGACGTTGCCCGATCGGGCAACAGCGCACAGTCGACTCATGATTTGTGGGATTACATTGGCCGTGACGGAGATGTTGCCTCTTGCCCCCATCAACATGAGCGCTGCGGCTGTCGGGTCATCACCACTGTAGACAGCGAAGTCCTCAGGCAGATCCCGCATGAGCATGACGCCGCGACCAATATCACCGGTCGCGTCCTTGATGCCGACAATGTTCGGAATGTCCGCAAGGCGCAGAACGGTTTCATTCGTCATGTCTGCGATCGTCCGGCCCGGCACATTATAGAGGATGAGTGGAATCTCTACAGTCTCGACGATCGTGCGGAAGTGCTGGAAAATACCTTCCTGCGTTGGCTTGTTGTAATAAGGAACCACGGACAGGGCGGCTATTGCCCCGGCTTCACGAGCATCGCTCGTGAGCTCGATCGCCTCACTGGTCGAATTTGCACCTGTCCCGGCGATGATCGGTATGCGACCGGAAGCGTGATCGACGGCGGCGGCGATGATGTCGCGATGTTCTGTCATCGAGACTGTCGCGCTTTCACCGGTCGATCCCATGACGACAAGGGCATCGGTGCCAGAAGCGATGTGCCAGTCGATCAAACGGCGATAGGTGGCCCAGTCGATGGCTCCGTCCGCGAGCATGGGAGTCACCAGAGCGGGGATGCTGCCATTGGGTAGCGTGCTTCTGGTCGTCGGGGTGGTGTCGGACATCTGATCCATGTTTGTGACCTTGGGTTTTCGTTTGCGCTAAAGGCCGACGTCAAAGAGGGGCTGCTCCTCGTCGAAGACCTGATCCATGGTGCGGGAGGGTTCAAAAGAGCGATTCTGGCTAAGCACGCGGGCTGGAACGCCAGCGACAGTCGAGCCGGGTGCAACGGGTTTTAGGACGACTGATCCAGCGCCGATGCGTGCGTTGGCGCCGATCTCGATGTTTCCGAGAATAGCTGCTCCAGCTCCGATCAGGACGCCAGATCTGATTTTCGGATGACGGTCTCCGGTCTGTTTGCCAGTGCCACCGAGCGTGACATTTTGAAGAATCGACACGTCGTCGTCGATGGTGCTGGTTTCGCCTATTACGATACCGGTCGCATGATCGAAGAATATTCCGACGCCCAGATGTGCTGCCGGATGGATGTCCACCTGGAACAGCCGTGAGGCGCATCCCTGTAAATATAAGGCGAACTCCCGGCGGCCTGTCTTCCATAAGGTGTTTGCGAACCGGTGGGTTTGGAGCGCCAGAAAGCCCTTGGCGTGGAGAATGACGTGCAGCGCCTTGCTGGTGGCGGGATCACGATCAAGGACGGCTGCGAGATCGAAGCTCGCGGCTGCCAGAATAGGTGGGCTCTCGACCAGCAAGGCGTGCAAAGTTGCCTGGAGCGATGACCCTGGCTGTGGTGGCGTCAGGAGACTCGCGATCCGCTTGACTATTGCGGCGGGTAGATCGTCCGACTGCGAGATGCAGTCAGCGATAACGGGCTCAAGAAAAGCTTCCTCGTTTGAGACCTGGTCAGCTTCGGACAGGATGCGCGACCAGAGTTGGCGCTCCGTAAAGTCGACGTTGATGAGGTTGCTCGTGGTGTGCATAGCGTCCCCTTATGGGCTTTCAGCGCTCTGGGGGGATGCCAACTCCCGCCAGGCTTGAACGAAAGCCGTGGCGCTGGCTGCGATTTCGTCGAGAGAGCGGCCCGGTCGATAAAGATTGCCACCGATACCGAATCCGCTTGCTCCGGCATCTCGCCAGGAGCGCATGGATTCGGGTGTGATTCCGCCTGTTGGCAGAAGTGGGATGTCGGCAGCAAAGACTGCGCGCCAAGCTCTGAGGACGGTGGGAGAGATCGCTTCGGCCGGGAAGATTTTCAATCCGTCGGCGCCGGCCTGGAGAGCTGCAAAGCCTTCGGTTGGCGTGGCAACGCCGGGGAAGCAGGCCATCTGTTGAGCATGAGCGGCGGTGACAACGGCGAGATCGGCGTGAGGCATGACTACGAGGCGTCCGCCGGCATCGCGAACTTGGGTAACGGCGGAAGGTGACATCACCGTCCCTGCCCCGATGAGGGCGTCCGCTCCGAATCGCCTCGCCAGCCGCTCAATGCTGTTTAGCGGATCAGGGGAGTTCAGCGGCACTTCGATCAGGCGGAAGCCCGCCGCAATGAGTACCTCCGTAACGGCCTCGGCCTCTTCCGGCGCAATCCATCGCAGAACCGCCACGAGGGGGCAGTGTGCAAGAGAGGCTTTGAGCGTCAGCGCGGAATTTTGGTCTGAGGACTGTGTAGGTCGACTATGCATTGTATGGCTCCTTTGGTTGAGGCCATACATTTCTCCGCAGAATTTCGCCCAAAATCACCCTTTGTTCGCGTGCACATTGCGCGTTTCGTCGCAAGTTAGCTTTGCTCGCAGATCTGATCTGATTGGGTTTGGATTATGCCTGTATGATGAGTGTATGGCGTTTGCCCATACTTATATTGCAATCGTGTCTTTGTCTAGGTGCGTCGGCAGCAGGAGCGGGTTTGGGAATGGATAATGCGGTAACTCAGGCGGGGCGGCAGGACGCCATTGCATTGCGCGCTTCCGGTTGAGTTGGTTGCGACAGCGGCACGGGCGAACGGGCTGTTGACCGTACTGGCCGGAGATAATGTTCTGCGCCTGTTGTCGCCATTAACCCTGACGGATTCAGAGATCGATGAAGGATTGGCGAGGCTGGAAAAGGTCAGCCCGTCACTCAAGCTTGGCGGGTCAGCACCTGCGCGTGAGGTTGGTGAGCATGTTTTAAACATTATCGCCGCCGCCGCCGGATCCCATCCTTGCGCTTGGGAACGCCGTGCGTTCCGACATGCGTCCTCTTAAACTCGATTGGGGGATCGGCGTTTTTCGTGACGAGAATGGCCACACGCCGATCATGGCAGCAGTAACAGAGGCGGAAAGGCGCCTTCTGGCCGAGCGCGATACGAAGACTTATGTAGGTGCCAAAGGGGATGCTCGGTTCGTCGAGCGAATCGGCGCGCTGCTAGTTGGGAAGTCGAATGGACTTCCCCTTCAAAAGTGGAGTATCCGTTTTAATCAAGCAGTTTTATCGGACCACATTCGTTCCTGTTTAAGCAGGGCGTTCGCGATTATAATAAGCTTTCGCATGATTGCGGTTATGGCCACTTTTGCAGGTTTTCCAAATTCTCTTAAAGCGGTGTACTTTTGCTTTAAATCCGGATTGAAGCGCAGAGCAACTACGGCTGGCATGTACATGGCGCATCGCAATGTCCTTCGCCCACCTTTTATGTATGCGTTGCCTTTCCATGTTCCGGACTGCCTGGTAAGCGGAGCCAAACCTGCGAGAGATGCGGCTTCTTTCGAATCCAAACTTCCGAGTTCGGGCATTTCAATCAACATTGTGATTGCGGTGATTGCGCCAATACCTGGAATGCTTCTGAGAATTTGATAGCGCCTGTTCAATTGATCATCACTTTCAATCAACTCGATCAGTGCGCCATCCAACTCGGCTAGCTGCTTCTCAATGAAACGAAGGCGAGCTTTTAGTTGACGTCTCACCAAAGCTTGCTGAGCTATTTGCAATCGGTTAGCCGTAGCTGTGCGATCCTTGATGAGCCCTAATCGAGACATCGATAGCTCTTTAAGCACATGTAATAGTTCGACTTTTACTGTGGTTTCTTTTAAATCAAGTGCGGCCTCCATCTTGGCGAGCATGGCCGCGTCTATTTTGTCAGTTTTTGCCATGAACCCTGCGGCTTCAGCGAAGCGGCGGGCTTGCCTTGGGTTAACTTTGACGAATGCTATTCCGGTCTCAGCAAGGGTTTTCTCAAGAACTCTATGGTAGGAGCCGGTCGCTTCAAAAATTACTTTGGTATGATCGAGCCAACGCAACAAGGCGCAGCATCCCCGGGGATTATTGGGAAATTGCTTATGCTCTTTTGTAGTTGTCTTATAAGCATCCAAAAAGGCTTTAGAAACGTCAATTCCGATAACGTCACGCATAATCTTTTCCGCTTCCTATTCTTGTCATACGGTCACAAAGACCAAGTATCCGTTCAGGACAGTTGAAAAGATAAGGGTGACCACACTCCACTTCGGTTCTTTAAACCAGGCCTTCTTCGATCCAACCCTTATCGCCACTGGCATGTTATTATAGCCTCGGCAAAAATTCATAAGACAAGGGCTTCTGTTAAATAAAAGTGACAGGAGAGTTAGAATTGAAGCAGCGAGAATTTACAGAAGAGTTCAAACGCGAAGCCGTTCGTATTTTAACGACGAGCGGTCGAAGCATTTCATCGGTTGCCGACGACCTTGGCATTGGCAAGTCAACACTTGACCGTTGGCGGCGTAATATTTCTGAGAAAGATTTGCTTTCTGGTCCGCATGAGGACATGAACCAGGAGCTTGCCCGTCTTCGAAAAGAAAATGAGCTTCTACGACAGGAACGAGATTTATTAAAAAAAGCGACGGCCTTCTTCGCGCGGGAGACAAGTCGATGAAGTTTGCGTTCATCGACACGGAGAAGGCCCATATGTCTCTGTCACGGCTATGTGCTTTCGCAGGTGTCAGCATCAGCGGCTATTATGCATGGAAGCATCGTTTGCCCAGTCGTCGTCAGCTTGATGACATGATTATCTTGGCCCACATTCGTAACCAGTTTGCGCTGTCGCGTGAAACTTATGGAAGTCCTCGCATGCATGTCGAACTGAATGAAGAAGGCATTCGGGCAGGTCGTCACCGCACGGCGCGACTGATGCGCGAAAACAGTCTTAAAGCCCGGCAGAAAACGCGCTTCAAACGCACGACCGACAGCAATCATGGCGAGGCTGTCGCTCCCAATCTTCTGGATCAGGACTTTACCTGTGATGGACCGGATCAGAAATGGGGTGTCGATATCAGTTACATATGGACCACCGAAGGCTGGCTATATCTGGCAATCGTTGTCGATCTCTATTCTCGTCGCATCATCGGTTGGGAAGCGCGTGACCGGATGAAAAAGGATCTGGCTATCTGTGCTTTGAATAAGGCTATTGCAATCCGGCAACCAAAGCCGGGGTTGATCCAGCACTCGGACAGGGGAAGTCAATATGCCAGTTATGAGTATCGCAAAATCCTCAGAGCTCACAAAATGCTTCCATCCATGAGCGGAAAAGGAAATTGTTACGATAATTCGATGGTGGAAACCGTCTTCAAGACGATCAAGTCGGAACTGATATGGAGAACTGTGTTCCAGACACGCAAGGATGCGATCAAAGCCATTGGCGAATATATTGACGGATTCTATAATCCCATCAGAAGACATTCTGCCCTCGGGTATAAATCGCCGGTGCAGTTCGAGACGGCGAACCGTAAATTAATGACAGAACCTCTCCACTAAATAAGGGCAAGTCCAGAATTCAGATAAGTTCGCTGGAATTCAGGCGACCGGCGGGACGGGCGCGCTCCGAATTCTTGCCGGCTTGATCGCTCGCGCAAGACCTGAAGCCACAATCTGGCTACCAGACCCTTCCTGAGCCAATCACCAGACAATTTTCGCAGATGCCGGGCTTAGGATCAATTCATACGCTTACTATGACCGTGCGCGATCCGGGATTAAGGTAGATGAAATGATGGCGGCCCTGAGCTGCTTTCCTGCTGGCGATGTGGACCTGTTGCATGGCTCCTGCCACAATCTATGTGGAGCCGATCTGTCACCTGACATATGGAACGGAATTGCACATCTCCTGACAGGGCGGGGTATCGTCCCGCTTATTGACCTTGCATATCAACGTTTTGGGCGTGGGCTTGACGAGGATGCCGAGGGCGTTCGCGCACTCGTGTCGCAAGTGCCGGAAATGCTTGTGGCGTTCTCTTGCTCAAAGAATTTCGGGCTCTACTCGGAGCGAACCGGATGGGCCCTTGTGATGACTGGGAATGCCAACATAGCTGCAAAGGCGGTAGAGCACATGGCGCTTGTCGCTCGTCCTCTCTATCGATGCCACCTGATCATGGCAGCGCAATCGTTCGTACCATACTCGAAGATCCGCTTTTGATGGCATCGTGGCGGAAGAGCTGGAGTGGGTGAGGCGGTCTATCGTGTCGAAGCGACGCCTGCTTTCGGAAGCGTTTCGGGAGGAAAGGGGTACGCAAAAGTTTGATTATCTGGGGCACGGGTCAGGTGTGTTTTCGCTCATGCGGCTCTCGCGAGAGGAAATAATTCAGCTACGCGAGGCGAGGGGGATATATGCGGTCGAAGACGAGCGCATCAATATAGCTGAACTTCCGTCGGCCAGAATAGCGGACTTCGTGGCCGCCGTTGCTCACGTGAGCGCGACACGAGTCTGAACTATAACGCTATTCCGCCTTATTCGTCTTCGCAAGTGCGGGATAGCGGTCCGCCAATCGACCGTTTATCCAATGTGTGCCTTCATCAATGCCGCCAAATGGATAGAGGTGGTAGAGGACTGGTCCAAGATTCCGGCCAGTCAACCCGGCGCTGATTCGATCCCAATAGCGGTCAGGACCAACCGATTGGAGGACGTTGACCAGAGACAGGCCGTACCGGCGCGCTATTCCGGCCGACGTGACCACACCAAACTGCCTGGCATATCTCAACAGCTTTCCTGCTTTTGCGGGACCGGGTATCCCGATGCGTACCGGCGCAGTGATACCCTCATCTCGCAATCGCTCTATCCACTTTACAATGGCATCGGCGTCAAATCCGAACTGGGTGGTAATCTCAATTGTGCATCCTGAACCCACGAGAAATTCATACTTCCATTTCAGGGACTGCCATAGCGTTTCGGTGTCAATCTTGGGGTGCCCCTCCGGGTATCCAACGATGCCAACGTGGCGAATTGCATGCCTTTGAAGAACATTGCTTTGCAGCAGGGCTATCGAGTCTTTGAAGGGGCCGGATGGCGTCGCTGGATCGCCACCGACCAGAATAAACCGCGACGGTGCGGCCTCGCTTATGAGAGCGCTTAGAAGACTATCCCGGTCCTGTTCTGAACGCAGTCGTCGTGATGAGATGATTGGGACCGGCTCGAATCCGCAAGATCGTATGACCTTTGCGGCATTAATGCGTTGGGCGTGGTCCTCGTTTCCTAGGAAGGCGATGTTGATTGGAGTGCCCCATGGGATCGAGGTGCGAGCAGCATTGATTTGCGCGATATCCTTTCCAGTTATCTCAAGCGTGTAGAGGCCGCCTTTCGGCGAGATTGCGGGTTGGGCCGTCCTGTTTGAGCTAGATGTTTCCATCGCCTGGGCTTTCTGAAAGGAAGTGATTCAACTTGTCTGGTTGCCCAATAAATGCGGCTGCGTCGCTCGGAGGCGACTTTGAGATCGAAATATTGGGCCGGTTGGCAGAAAAGCGAGCGTTGAGCTTCAGCCATTGGGCCGCGTCTGGCGCGCTATCAGGAGGAAGAGCTTCTGCCGGGCATTCTGGTTCGAGAATCCTACAATCAGCGGATTTGCGCGGATGGATTACCAGAATGTTCTCCCCGTCATAGAAGCAGTCGACGGCCCATACATTTGCAAAGTCCATTTTTTTGCAGGATATGCAAATTCCGGTGACGGCGTTCGCCATGCCTAGCCCCCCCTGACAGGTCTCCTGATCGGCTTTGCGGTTTGTTGGGACTGCTTCGAGCAGTGTGGTCGGCGCATCTTCCTGAGAACTGTGCGCCACCTATTCTCCGCTTCCCTCACTGGTCCATACATGCTATGTAAACTGTATGTCAATAAGCCATACAGTTTGAGAGGGCAAGATGTGGAAGCCACGAATGATCGAAAATGCGAGAATGAAGTATCTCGGTATCGTCGAGGCGTTGGAAGCCGATATCCGCTCCGGAAGGGTTGCGAGAGGCGATCGCCTTCCCGCGCAGCGGGCGATCGCCGAGGCGCTCAACGTCGATCTGACTACAGTCACGCGGGCTTTTAACGAGGCCCGTCGTCGCGGGCTTGTCGAGGCGCAAGCGGGTCGCGGAACATTTATCAGCGAGACGCTCGATGGTGCAGCCGCTGGTCAGGCGCATCCTCTGATCGACCTGAGCATGAACATTCCCTCGCAGCCATCTGATGTCGATTTCAGGAAGATATTTCCGAACGGCATCGCCGGTGTCCTCGGAAGCGCCCGAGGTTTACTCAGTCTTCACTATCAGGAAAGCACGGGATCTGAACCTGACAGGCAGGCGGCTGCAAGCTGGCTTGGCCCCCGGATCGAGGGCGTGACCTCTGATCGCGTGGTCATTACGGGTGGCGCGCAGAGTGCGCTGTTTGCGGTGTGTGAATTTCTGCTCAATCGCGGTGATGTGGTCGCTGCTGGTGCCATGACCTATCCGGGCCTCAAGGCGGTCGCCATTCAAAAAGGGGTGGCGATCGAGCCCTTGGCGATGGACGAGAAGGGCATCATTCCCGAAGCTTTCGAAAAGGTGTGCCGTGAGCGAAGCCCCAAAGCGCTCTATGTCATTCCAACGATCGACAACCCTACGACCGCAAGCTTGCCGGAAGATCGGCGGAGGGCACTGGCGACCATTGCGGTCAAAAATGGCGTAGCGATCATTGAGGATGACCCTTATGCGCCGTTGAGACCTGAGCGCGTGGTTTCGCTGGCTGAATTGGCGCCTGACAGCACCTGGCATATCGCCACTTTGTCCAAATGTGCGAGTCCGGCTCTGCGCGTTGCCTATGTCGTTGCGCCAAGCGGTACGAAAGCACTGCGTCTGGCCGGTGTGTTGCGCGCTACGATTCTCATGGCGCCTCCTTTGATGTCGGCTTTGGTGAGCCGCTGGATTGTCGAGGGGGCTTTGGACGAAATTACCCGTTCAATTCGTGAAGAAAACGCAGAACGTCAAAAGCTTGCGGCGTCCATTCTTGGTGATCTGGGGTACGCGGCAGATCCGTGGGGACATCATCTCTGGCTGCGGTTGCCGGAGCATTGGCGTGCAGCGGATTTCGCTGAGCATGCAGACCGGGCGGGTGTCTCGATTGTGCCGGCTTCCGCTTTTGCAACTGTTGCCCATCCTATCGAAGCTGTCCGCATTTCGCTGGGTGTGGCACCCGATCGTGAAGATCTTGAAGATGGCCTTACACAACTCGCCGGTCTCATCACGCAGCCCTCGCTCAGCACACGTGCGGTAGTTTAACTATAGGAAATTCGTCATGTCCCTTGTTAAAGCAGCGGTGATTCAAGCTGCACCAATCCTTTTTGATACCCCCCGGACCATCGACAAGCTGTGTGAATTGACACGCGACGCCGCCGGAAAAGGCGCAGATCTCGTCGTTTTTCCCGAAGCGTTTGTCGGCGGATATCCCAAGGGGTTGGATTTTGGTGCGCGGCTCGGACTGCGTAGTGCGGAAGGCAGGGAGGACTTTCGACGTTATTTCGAAAGCGCCATTGATGTTCCCGGATCTGAGGCATCGCGGATCGGAGAGATCGCGAGGGACAACGGCGTCCATATGGTGGTGGGCGTTATCGAGCGCGATGGGGGTACGCTCTATTGCTCGACCCTGACCTACGCCCCTTCAGGCCAGCTCCTCTACAAGCACCGCAAGCTGATGCCTACCGCGCTGGAGCGCCTGGTATGGGGTTTCGGTGACGGCTCCACGATTGGTGTGGTCGATACGTCGATTGGTAGGATTGGCAGCGTGATCTGCTGGGAGAACTACATGCCGCTGTTACGGGCGGCGATGTATGCTCAAGGTGTTGAACTCTATTGCGCTCCCACCGTCGATGACCGCGATGCCTGGCTTCCCACAATGCGAACGATTGCAGTGGAGGGGCGCTGCTTTGTCGTCTCCGCCTGTCAGTATCTCACGCGCGGCGATGGCCCCGCTGACTACGCGCCTATTCAAGGTGATGATCCCGGCACTGTTCTGATCCGCGGCGGCTCGTGCATCGTTGATCCGCTTGGCAATGTTCTCGTTGAGCCCGATTTTGCTGGTGAGACTATCAAGGTTGCGGAAATCGATCGTCGAATGATCGTGCGCGGAAAGTATGATCTCGACGTCGTAGGGCATTATGCTCGACCGGATGTTTTCCAGCTTGCGGTTGATACGCGCCCGAAATCAGCAGTCACGTTTTCGGCTCGAACAGGGGCTCTTGCGATCGAGGAGGATCAACCCGCCCAGCCACAGGAGGCTGTAAAATGTTCGGATTGACCGCGCTTGAACTTGCTCGCATCCAGTTCGGCTTCACCATCTCGTTCCACATTATCTTTCCTGCCATAACAATTGGTCTGGCAAGCTATCTTGCTGTGCTCGAGGGGTTGTGGCTCTGGAAAAAGAACACGGTCTATCGCGACCTCTATCACTTCTGGTCGCATATTTTTGCCGTCAACTTCGCCATGGGTGTCGTGTCCGGGTTGGTTATGGCTTACCAGTTCGGCACGAACTGGAGCTATTTCTCGGCATTTGCGGGTTCGATCACGGGGCCGCTTCTTGCCTATGAAGTGTTGACCGCATTCTTTCTTGAGGCTGGTTTCCTCGGCGTGATGCTATTCGGCTGGAATAAAGTCGGGCCGGGTCTTCATTTCTTCTCGACCATTATGGTTGCGATCGGCACGTTGATTTCTGCGACTTGGATTCTTGCCTCCAATAGCTGGATGCAGACGCCGCAAGGGTTTGAAATCGTCAACAACGTCGTCGTGCCTGTCGACTGGATGAAGGTCATTTTCAATCCCTCCTTCCCATACCGACTCGCTCACATGACGGTCGCTGCTTTTCTTGCCACGGCACTTTTCGTGGGTGCGTCGGGCGCGTGGCATCTGTTGCGCGGTCGTCAGGATGCTAGCGTCCGGAAGATGTTTTCCATGGCTATGTGGATGGTGTTGATCGTTACCCCGGCGCAGATCTTTGTCGGCGACTTGCACGGATTGAACACGCTCGAGCACCAACCGGCCAAGGTTGCGGCAATGGAAGGCCATTGGCGCAATGAACCGGGTGCCGGCGTACCGCTCATTTTGTTCGGCTGGCCGGACATGGAGGCCGAAGAGACCCGCTATAAGGTCGCGATCCCAAGGCTCGGCGGGCTGATTCTGACCCATAGCCTTGACGGCCAGTATCAGGGATTGAGCGAATTCGCGCCCGAAGATCGCCCGAACTCGACAGTTGTGTTCTGGTCTTTCCGTATCATGGTCGGGCTGGGCGTGCTCATGCTTGTGCTAGGCGCCTGGAGCCTCTGGCTGCGTTGGCGCAGGGGATTGTACGAACAAACTTGGTTTCTGCGCCTCGCGATATGGATGGGGCCGTCCGGTCTCATCGCGATCCTGGCCGGGTGGTACACGACTGAGATCGGTCGCCAGCCCTGGCTTGTTTACGGAGTGATGCGCACGGCTGATGGGGTCTCGAACCACTCGGCACTGGCACTGTCAGTCACCTTGGTGGCCTTCATGGTCATGTATTTCGCAGTTTTTGGCACAGGCGTTAGCTACATGCTGAAGCTGGTCGCCAAGGGGCCTGCCAAGAGTGAAGACGAGCACCCGCCACATGATCCGGGCCAGTCTCTACGACCGTCGCGACCGTTGTCGGCCGCGCCCGATAACATCGACCCAGCGATCGGTTGAAGAGGAGAAAGAACATGGGAATCGATCTTCCTCTTATCTGGGCAATCATCATCGGCTTCGGTCTCATGATGTATGTCATCATGGATGGCTTCGATCTTGGGATCGGCATCTTGTTTCCCTTCGTCCGCGACCGCGAATACCGCGACACCATGGTCAACAGTGTCGCGCCGGTCTGGGATGGAAACGAGACTTGGCTGGTGCTTGGCGGAGCCGCTTTGCTCGCCGCTTTCCCATTGGCCTATGCCGTCATCCTGAGCGCGCTCTATTTTCCGCTGCTTCTCATGTTGGCGGGGTTGATTTGGCGCGGGGTCGCATTCGAGTTCCGCTTCAAGGCGGATGAGGGGCACAAGGCGTTTTGGGATAAAGCCTTCATGTGGGGTTCCTACATTGCCACCTTTTCCCAAGGGCTTGCGCTCGGTGCGTTTATCAACGGCTTCGAAGTTCGGGATGGGGCGTATGTGGGCGGCATGTTTGATTGGTTGACGCCGTTCAGCCTGTTTACGGGCTTCGGTATGTTGATCGCATATGCGTTGCTCGGAGCGACATGGTTGGTGATGAAAACCGAAGGCGATCTCCAGCGGCGTATGCGTCAGCTGGGCCGACCGATTACGATTGCGGTGCTCCTTACAATCGCAATCGTCAGCCTCTGGACGCCTTATGCAAACCCTGACATCGCGGGGCGCTGGTTCGCGCTCCCCAACCTGTTCTTCTTTGCACCCGTGCCCATACTGGTTGGTTTGGCTACATGGGTGCTCCTCAAGACGCTTGCGGGCGAAAGTCATGCCGCACCTTTTATACTGTCGCTGTCGCTCTTGTTCCTTGGATATTCAGGGTTGGCGATCAGCTTGTGGCCAAACATAGTCCCGCCGGGAATTTCGATCTGGGCTGCTGCGTCGCCGCCTCAGAGCCTGGGCTTCGCGCTCGTCGGAGCGCTGTTCATCATCCCATTCATTCTCGCCTATACCGCATGGTCTTACTACGTATTCAGAGGCAAGGTGACAGTGGGGGAGGGGTATCACTAATGTCCGATGCTCCGCACGATCAAAGGCTATGGTTGCGACGTGTTGGCTGGCTGGCTTTGATCTGGGCCGGCAGCGTTGCGGCGTTGGCAATTGTGGCGGTTTTATTTCGGCTCCTGATGAACATGGCGGGAATGACGGTCTGACTGCCTGAGCGCTAGGACAAATCCTTTATTAGTGCGGCCAATTCTAGCAGCCGAAGGAACAATGATGTGGAGCCGCTCATCGTAATGTGGTGGCGATCCCGAGGGAATGATCATGAAGAATAACGCCGCCACGCCGGAGCAGTCGGTATCGGTAGTTGCGTGCCCCCTCAACTAAAGCGCAGCCCGCTAAGTCAATGATTTAGCGGGATTTTTGCTGTTTGAAGGATTTGGTAGAAACGGGAGCAGAATCATATCGGAATCAAAAGGTCGGGTAATTCTGGCTTGGAAAACGCAAGGGCGGCGGTGAATTTCGCATGCCCATAAAAAAACGCGACACCGCTATACTCTGCCGCTAAGGAGAAATATCGACAAAAATTTGAGGCATGGATAATTCGGGAGTGACGGTCCATCGCTACCCTGTTTGTCTGTGAGCTGATCCAGAGTAACGCCTTGTGCTTCTCGGCAGAGAAATCGAGAGTCGCACAGACGCGGAACGGTAGCAGCTCGTGCTCACCACCATAGATGGGATGAAAGGCTTCGCCACGCCGACTTCTCGTGCTTTGGCGAACCTGCCTGGCATCCGCCCGGAATCCAGGTATGGGTCTCCGCATGGGTTTGGTCGTTTGCCCATGGTGGGACACTCGCCTCCGAGACCTGTCGGCGGTGTTAGCCGCGCCCCTCGAGAAGTGTGAATGTCCGATCCGAGCAGCAACGCCGACGTCACAACAGGGGGCTGCGAAGTACTCGAAGTTGCCGCAGTCGATTGTAAGTGGTCAGCCGATGGCGTCGGACCTGAAGTTCCAGGGCATGAGGGCTTCGATGTCAGACGCGGGCCAGCCTTGAGCGATGCGGGTCAAGGTTTGGCAGAGCCAGGCGAGCGGATCGACGCTGTTCATTTTGCAGGTCTGAAGGAGAGTGGCCAATGTCGCCCAGGTGCGTCCACCACCTTCGCTGCCGGCGAATAGACTATTTTTTCTCGTGATTGTTTGAGGCCTGATCGCGCGTTCGACGATATTGGAGTCGATTTCGACACGGCCGTCCGCCAGGAACTGCTCCAGCGCGTCCCGCCGGGAGAGCGCATAGCGGATCGCATCGGCGGTCTTGGATTTCCCGGAGATTTTGCGCAGCTCTCTCTCCCACAGATCGAAGAGGCCGGTGACAATGACTGCGGACTTTTGCTGTCGCAGCGTCGCTCTGGTATCGGCGTCCCTGCCGCGAACCTCATCCTCGACCTTCCATAGCGCGCTCACGGCGACGACCGTATCCGTCGCGGCCTGCGAGACCCCGGTGATGTGCAGGTCGTAAAACTTGCGCCTCAGATGCGCCCAGCAGCCTGCGAGCTGGATCGTCTCGTTGTTGCCGCCTTTGGCCCGCGTCTTGGCCAGGCTGGTGTAGGCCGTGTATCCATCGACTTGCAGGATGCCATTGAAGCCAACGAGATGCCGCGCCACGCACTGCGCACCTCGGCTGTCTTCGAAGCGATAGGCGACCATCGGCGGGCTGGTTCCGCCATAGGGCTGATCATCGCGTGCGTAAGCCCAAAGCCAGGCTTTCATGGTCTTGCCCGAACCGGGCGCAAGGGTGGGTAACGTCGTTTCGTCGGCAAAGACCCTCTCGCCTTCCTTGACCCGCTCCAGGATGTAGTTGGCGCATATCTGAAGCTCGAAGCCCAGATGCCCCATCCATTGCGCCATCAAGTTCCGGCTAATCTCGACGCCATCGCGCAGATAGATCGCTTCCTGCCGGTAAAGCGGAAGGCCGTCGCCGTATTTGGAGACCGCAATATAGGCCAGCAGCCGCTCCGTCGGCAGGCCGCCTTCGATGATGCGCGCCGGTGCCAGAGCCTGGATCACGCCGTCACGCCCCCGGAAAGCGTATTTGGGGCGGCGCGTCACGATGACCCGGAACTTCGGCGGCACGACATCCAGCCGTTCGGAGCGGTCCTCGCCGATCAGCACCTTTTCCAGACCCTCGCATTCAGCAGGGATTTCCGGTTCGATGATCTCCTCAATGCGTTCGAGGTGAACGGCAAAGCCCTTGCGCGGACGCGGCGCACGCTTCGGCTTGTCCCCGGCAGCGCGATCAAGCTCGGACTGGATCGCCGAAAGACCCGTCTCGACCTCCTCGAAGGCAAAGGACACCTGCTCGTCATTGACGGCCAGGTGCAATCGCTCGGACCGCGTGCCATTCTGCGTGCGCTGCAGGACCTTCATGATCGTCGTGAGGTTAGCGATCCGCTCGTTGGCCGCCGCCTCGACCGCCTGCAACCGGATAACCTCTGCCTCGGAGGCGACGAGCCGAGCTTCTGTAACCGCTATCCGCGCCTCGTTTGCCGCCTGCTCGCGCGCCATCGCCAGGACCATCGCCTTCAGCGCATCGACGTCATCTGGCAATTCGGAAACAGGCAAAACCATGGGAGGAATAGAGCACAAAAGCGGCCGTTTTCCCAAGCGTTCCCGCCACATGATTCATCTTGCCGCAGGCCGGTATCAGCCCGTCAGCAGCGGTCGCCGGACCTTGGCTGGACGGATCTTTTTCCAATCCATTCCCGCCAGAAGCGCCATCAGTTGCGAATGGTCGAGACGCACCCGCGCCGCCGATATGCCCGGCCAGCAGAAGCTGCTCTCTTCCAGGGTTTTTGAATAGAGGCAGACCCCGCTGCCGTCCCACCAGACAATGCGGACACGGTCCGCCCGTTTCGACCGGAAGACGTAAAGCGCGCCATTGAACGGGTCGAGGCCGCCATCCCGCACCAACGCCATCAACGATGCGGCTCCCTTGCGGAAGTCGACCGGTTGGCAAGACACGTAAACCACAACGCCGGAAGCGATCATGCCTTGCGCACCGCGCCGATAATGCCCGCCAACTGATCCGGATCGATATCGCCGCGTACCCGGATGACGATATCGCCAACCACAATCTCCACCGTCGCGCCGCCGCTCACCTCAAAGCGCGTGAACTTCGCCGGCTCGCTTTCCATCATGGTTCGACCGCCCAATGGCACCGTCAATGGCGCCATCGTCCCCATGGAAAGCGCCTTCCTGCGCCACGCATAAAGTTGCGACACGTCCAGTTCATAGGCGCGCGCAACCTCCGCAACCGTCCCTCCGGGCGAAAAAGCTTCCGCCACAAGCCGCGCTTTCTCGTCATCAGACCAATGCCGCGGCGAACGTCGCGACGGCGTTGCCGTCAAAACTTCGAATGTCCGGACCTGATTCACCTTGTCGCTCATATGACTCTCCGCATGATTCATGCAGAAAATGAGCTTCCGCGAACAAACGCGCTACGTGGGATCGCCTACACGCTTACAGTCGATTTGCGTCTTCAAAGGGTCAAAATAGCCTCGCGGCCCATTCAGCCGCGAGATCGCTGATCTCGAAGGTGTGGCTTGAGCCAGATATGGAGGGCTTCCCGGATCTGCGTAGTGACGGCATGGCTCAACGAGCCAGGATCGGGATGTGCGACAATGATGAGTGCGTGCATGTCTGTCATATGCCGCAGTGTCTGGCGAGATCACGGCGGCGCAGGCGAAGGACGAACTGGGCGAAATCATCCTCACGATCATCGCACGGTGCCCCCAAGCCTCCGCAAGCGCTCTCTAGAGCAAGTCCTCGACGAGGATCAGTCCTTCCAACGCTTGGCGGCATTCACATGTAAGGCCCCATTGCCGATCGCGGGGACAACCCCCGATCATCGGGAAGTCATCAAGTCGTTTCATACCCGCTTCGTTGAATAGGACGAACTGTCCAATTTCAGGGAATTTATAGCTGAATTACGCTCGGAGGAAGAAGGAGTATTATGATGACACGACCGCCTCTTCCTCCCTTTTCTGAATCTACCGCAATTGAGAAAGTCCGCCTCGCTGAGGATGGATGGAACACGCGCGATCCACACAAAGTCTCGATGGCCTATACAGTAGATTGTGTTTGGCGCAATCGGGCAGAATTTCTAGCCGGCCGCGATGCAATCATAGAGTTTCTGACGAGGAAATGGGCGCGCGAACTCGACTACCGTCTCATCAAGGAACTATGGTGCTTCCGAGATAATCGCATCGCGGTGAGGTTTGCTTACGAATGGCGAGATGACAGCGGTAGCTGGTTTAGGTCTTACGGTAATGAGAATTGGGAATTCGACGAGAAGGGCCTGATGCGCCGCCGGATCGCGAGCATCAACGACAGCCCTATCCGCGAGTCTGAGCGTCAATTTCATTGGCCGCTTGGTCGACGGCCCGATGCTCACCCTGGATTGAGTGAATTCTCATTTTAACATTGATTACCGGGTGAGGGGCGGATGTTGTGTAGCGTGAGCAGGATCGTCTAGATGATCCGGCACGGTGTGGTGTACAGCCCAGTGATACGTCGGGGTGGGACAAGGACCGGACAAGACGCCCACATCCGGTTCATGCACTGGGCGCTCTGTGCAGTTTGACTACATTTCCCTCGTGGTGCCGACAGCAAGCCCCCGTGTTGTCAGCGACACAAGCCCCGCGTCATTTTCACAATGGACGCGCCATGACAGACCCTACTCATTCTCTCTTCGTACTGATTCGCAGCACTCGGGGTCTTCTGGATTTAATCGATGAATTCCGAGCGCAGTTAAATGGGTACGCTTTCCTTCAAAAGGCGAATGCACGAGTCCATCTCAGCTTCATTGATTGAAGCATAACCAAGTCGCAAGCATTCCGGCGGCTGCGTCGTATCGAGCATAAAACTGACGCCTGGTAAAATGGATAAGCCAAGCCGAGCAGCATTTTTCGTCCATGTCTCTGCGCTTAGCCCCTGTCGTAAGGATACCCATAGGGCCAGCCCGCCCGCTGGCAAAGGAATCGAGAGTTGATCCCCCAACTGCCCGGTCAGGAGTGTCGCGAGGCGATTCCGCCGTTCATGATAGACGCGCCGGACCTTACGAGCATGACGACGGATGGTTCCATCGGCAATTAGTTCACCAAGAGCGTTCTCCAGGGCAATATTGCCCTGCCGGTCAATCGCTTCCCTGCGATCTGCCATTCGACGAAGAATGGAAACAGGCGCCACGGCATATCCAAGGCGGATGCCCGGCGCGATCAATTTGCTCAGCGAACCGAGATAGACAATCTGGGTGTCGCCCGCTCTTGCCGCTAGGGGAAGCACCGGGCGGCCGTCAAAGCGATATTCATGATCATAATCGTCTTCGATGATGACCAGGTTGTGTCTGCGCGCGAGGTCGAGTAACCGCAGCCGACGGCCTGCGCCCATAGTGACGGTCGTTGGATACTGGTGGTGCGGCGTGACATATATGGCCCGCAGGCGCTTGTCCTCGGCCGCAAGTCGCTCCAGCGCATCAAGGTCAATGCCTCCCTCATCGACGGCAATGCCCTTGACCTCCACGCCAGCGGCACGGAACGCTGACCATGCCAAAGGGTAGCCGGGCGACTCGACCGCGATCACGGCGCCAGGTCGAGCAATCGCGCTTGCTGCGAGAAACAAGGCCATCTGGCTACCTTGAGTGACCAATATCTCATTGGGCGTAGTTGTCAGGCCACGTTCATCCTTCAGATAAAAGGAGAGGGCGTCCCGCAAAAATGAGCTGCCTCTCGGATCACCATAACCACCGTCTGTATAGAAAGACGGTGCCAGGATCGCGCGACGAAAGGCCTGACCAAGCTCCACCGTTGGCGCGAGTCTCGCATCAGGCACTCCATCAGATAACCTGTGTCCCGCGGCTGGCGGGAAGAATATCTCTTCACCGGACGCTCCGAACGCACTTCTTACTCGTTCCCTGCCAAAATCGGGGAGGTCTCGTGCAACAAATGTGCCGCGCGATGGTGTGGTGGCGAGCCATCCCTGCATGATCAGTTCCTGATACGCAGCATCGACAGTGTTTCGGTTGAGAGCCAAAGCCTGGGCTAGCGCCCTCGTGCCGGGTAGTGCCTCGCCGGGCTTGAGGCGACCGCGTTCGATCTCAGCGATGATGGAGCGCGCCAGCGCCAGAAAAATCGGCTCACGGCCCTGAGGCGTGACTTCCAGCGCTAGCGAAACTCCCTTACCCACCGGCCTATCTCTTTCCAACTAATGTTCAAATTGAGATAAGCCGGGGTGCGGCTCATTGCCATTGGTAAAATTGTCCCACGTACCAACGGAGAAGCGCGCCGAATTGATCTGAATGGGAGGTCGACCTCTCAGAGCTTCGTCGCCGGCACGAAAATACGGCAGGGATCGGTGGACTATCTGATTGCGTTTGCAGGTTGCTACGAAAGACGCCAGGAACTCGTTCAGTCGTTCGCCAGTCAGAGTCTGGACGTCATCGTCATACGTCAGCCACCATAATACCGCCCACCGGCCAGCCTTGGCAGTTCTCGATGTTTAGGAACGCACGGTTTGCGGTCTGGTCACCTGAACATATCCGGCCCTTCCAATATAGCTGCGCTACATCTCTTGTGACGCTTGGGCGTGGGCGCCGAAGGACACAAAGGCTCGCAGCGGCAGGGGCGTCGGTGGACAAGTGACGTATTTTCTGTGGTCCAGCCCGGCGCTGGCGGTAATTCTTTTGATCGCCAGCGGTCGTGTTGGCACAGTAATGGCCTCCATTTCAGGGGTCGTGATAGCGTTGGCTGTCGCTGTGACAACTGCCCCGGCAGGTTTTAACGCGTCCGACGCTATGACCGCCGCCGGGCGCGGTGCCTGGATAGGCTGGATTGTCGTGCCTTATATTCTGGGAGGCTTGCTTTTCTGGCAGATGGCGATGCGCACAGGAAACGCGCAAATGCCTGTCGAGAATGCCGCTCCGGGTGATGATCGAGCGAGACGACGCCTCCTGTTCACAGCGTGCTTCCTGATCGGACCGTTTGCTGAGTCGGCCACGGGCTTCGGAGTTGGCATCATCGGTACGTTTGTACTTGTGCGGCGGCTGGGATTGGCGCCCTCGTATCTTCTCAGCTTTTCCCTGCTCAGCCAGACGATGATACTTTGGGGAGGCATGGGCAGTGGCGCAATTGTCGGGGCCGCATTTGCAAGAACTGATGCCATCAGTCTGGCATTTCACGGCAGTTTCATCATGTTAGCCTTCAACCTTCTGTGGCTGCCACTCTACTGGCGTCTGGCCGAAAGAGCCGGGGTTCCGGCGAACTGGCCTGAGAGGTTGAGCGAAGCGGGCTGGCTCATCGGAAGCGTTCTACTGGTGTCGACATGTACGGCTCTGCTCGGCCCGGAGACAGCGATGCTTGCGGCTTACGGTCCGGTGATCGTCGCAAGATATCTTGCAGACGAACGACCGGGAGTCGGTGAGCTGATTGCAGCCGCGCGACGAATGATGCCTTTCACCCTACTAATCAGCTGGCTCGTCATAACGCGAGTCGTCCCGTCCCTTCAGCAGGGTCTGCAAGCACTCGGACGTGTGGAACCATTCGCGGGTACGCCGTCATGGTCGCCATTCTTCCATGCTGGCACGTGGTTGGTCGTGGCAGCGTTTGGGACCGCAGTGCTCCGCGGCCACATCAGTGACATCGCCGAAGAAGCGAAGGCAGCTTGGAAGACGGGCAGGCTTGCTGTACTGTCAATCATCATCTTTTCCATCATGGCTGAGATAATCTCAAGTTCGGGGATCGCGGGTGGATTGGCCTCTGGCCTATACGACGTGTTCGGGCGATGGGCGGTCGTGCTGACCCCTCAGATATCAGCCATTTTTGGAGCGCTCGCTAACAGTGGGAATGCCGCGAATGGGTTATTCATGGGGTCTCAGGTCAACCTCGCAGAGTCTGCCGGGCTGAATATCGCCGCTGTTATCGCGCTTCAGCACGTAGCCGCCCTTTCGCTAAACATGATCTCGCCGGTTCGGATGTCTATCGTGTGCGGCCTTGCTGGCACACCGGGCAAGGAAAGGGAGGCCTACCGCGTCATGGCCCCGTTTGCGTGTGTTATGATTCTGATTTTGCTTGCGATATCGTTCGCAATTGCGTTGAACGTGATTTGATGCCTTGACGGCAAGTCGATGCGAGAAGCGCATTGGCCGGGAGTCGACCAAGCTAAATCATCGGCCGCGGTATTCTTGTCAATAGCGGTGCTAGGACGAAGAAGGTTTTGCGCCGATCGGCTGCTCATTAGCAATCGATGCGCACACTGATCATTCATACCGGCGGAGTTCTTCTAAAAATGGGCCGTCCGCGCTGCCGGCCCACACAGGGCTCTAAAACCGGCTCTCCCGGGCTATATCATCAAAGCCTACTGACGACCGAACATTGTTGCGAACGGTTTTGAGAGCGCCATGCTGAGGACAGCAATTGCCATCCGCCACGTCCAATTTGAGCATCTTGGTACATTTGAGGCGGTGCTCGCAGGAGCTGGTTACAAGCTGCACTATCACGATGCAGGCGTATTCGATTTTTCCATGCTTGATCCGCTGGAACCTGATCTCCTGATGGTCCTGGGTGGACCAGTCGGCGCCTATGAGGTCGACGCCTATCCTTTCCTCCTCGAGGAACGTGCTGTGATCCGACGTCGACTTGAAAGTGATCGACCGACAATGGGTATCTGCCTTGGGGCTCAGCAGATGGCCGCCGCGATGAATGCCCCGGTGGTGCATATGGGGGCAAAAGAGATTGGCTTTGCCCCGGTCATTCTCAGCGAACATGGGCGGGCAAGTTGTCTACGACACCTTGAACATGTGCCTGTTCTCCACTGGCATGGTGATGCTTTTGACATCCCGAAAGGAGCGGTGAACTTAGCTGCGACAGAGGCTTGTGCCACGCAGGCCTTCTCAGTTGGCGACAACATACTCGCCGTTCAGTTCCATCCGGAGGCCGACGCGTGCACAGGCCTGGAACAGTGGCTAGTAGGCCATGCCTGCGAACTGTCGGTCGCGGGCGTGGATCCCCGTACAATCCGTAACGATGCGAGGCGACACGGTGCTGCTCTGCGTGAGGCCGCCCGCCGCATGTTCACGGATTGGCTTGCGGGAATCACGATATGAATACCCAAGCTTATCATCACAAGACACAGTTAGATCGTATCCCGACATGTCGGGCCGCAGCCGTCAGCCTGATGTAGTTCGGAAGGCGTGCTAAACGTCGCGGTGCAGACTGCACTGCTTCCAACCATTTGTGCCGTTTCCATTGCTCGTCACGTCTTATAAGGGTGAGCATGAGTTGCTCAGGGGCTAGAAGCGCGGTGAATATGGCTGGGCAAAAGAGCTGGCTCGGTTTGTCTGAACAGCTTTGGGGCTTGTCGATCAGTTGGAGGCGTTTTCACGGGCGGTTGATTTCGATCTGTTCCGGCAGGAGCTTGAGACGGCGCTTTCCTACAGCGATGGCTCACGTGACGGCCGCCCGCCGATCGACCCCGTGAGGATGGCGAAGGTTGGTTCGATCGGTCCGCTGTTCGAGCGCTTTGATACGATGCTGCGTGACAGCGGCTATATCCCTGTGTCCGGTCAGATCGTCGCAGCCTCGCTAGTTGCCGCTCCGCGTCAGCGCAATACGAAAGAGGAGAAAGCCGGCATCAAGGCCGGCAAGATACCGGAGGCCTAGAGGAGCAAGCCCACGAAGTTGCGCCACACAGACCGCGATGCGCGCTGGACTGTGAGGTTCACCAAGGCAAAGCCGCAGGAGGACGGCACGCTGCCGGTCGTTGATCTCGCCATCCCGACCTTCGGATACAAGAACCATACCTTAATTGATCGACGCTTCCGGCTGATCCGGCGTGGGAAATCCACGGATGCGAGCGCATATGACGGGGCCAGGTTGCGCGAGGGTTTGCTGGATCGCAGCAATACCGGCTCCTCCGTCTAGGCGGATACCGCATATCGCTCAGCCGCGAACGAGACCCTCATAGACGAGCACGTCTCGAAGGTGCATCACAAGAAGCCCGCTCCGGGGGATGTCGGCGCCAACCCGCCGAGTGAATGCCGGTAAGTCAGTGATACGTACGCGCGCCGAGAAACGTTGTCGCAGAACGGAAATTCCGAAACCTAAAAAGCACATGACGTTCTCACGGTGGAAATCGGGAAGTGAAAGCGAAACTCACGCTGTCGATCGCAGGTCTATCTGACCAGCACGCTCACTGCCGAAGTCAACAGCCGTAAACAGAGCTGGATCGACGAACCTGCTCCCCTGGAAATCCCGCCAAAGAGCAGCGCATAACTGCGCAAACTCCAAGCCAAACTATATCAGCCGTTAAAACGCGGTTATTAGAACAGTCCGCTTAAGTCGAAGACAATCGACTTGTCGGGGTGCATATTAGAGCGTTTCCCTCTCTGGATGAATCGGATGGGCTTTGCAAATCAACTCGTTTCTGATTCAAACTATCTGCCGATGGAGGTCGGCAGATATGTCAAAGGCTCTTTCTGTTGATCTTCGCACCCGAGTTCTTGCTGCCGTTTCGGCTGGTGCATCGCATCGAGAAGCTGCGGAACGGTTTGGCGTTGGTGTGGCGAGCGTCAGCCGTTGGCGGAACTTGCAAATTAAAAAGGGGAATATTTATCCCGGCCCCCTTGGTGGAGACCGTCATTCCCACAAGACAGAAGCCCACGCTGATCTGATTATGATGTGGCTCAGTGAGCATCGGGACGGCACCTTGTTCGAGTTGCGTGATGCTCTGTCTGTACAAGGTATTGTTATCAGTAAGTCAGCGTTACACCGTTTTCTTGTCCGGCATGGCCAGACGCGCAAAAAAAGACTGGCCATGCAGTAGAGCAAAGCCGACCTGATCTTTTGGAAATGCGCCAGTCCTGGTTCGACAACCAACTCGATCTCGATCCTACACGGCTGGTCTTTATCGACGAAACATGGACTGCAACCAATATGGCACGTACGCATGGACGCTGTCTCAGGGGCGAGCGGCTGCGAATGGGCTTCCCCCACGGTCATCGCAAGACAACGACGCTTGTTGCAGGACTGCGAAACACAGGGATGGTCGCGCCTCTTGTCATTGATGGACCTATCAATGGTGAATGGTTCGAAGCGTATGTGGGGCAAGTTCTCGCTCCGACGTTGAAGCCGGGCGATATTGTCATCCTCGATAATCTTTCAAGTCACAAACGACTGGCGGCACGCGAGATAATCGAAGCGTCGGGCGCGAGGCTGATGTTTCTGCCGCCCTACAGCCCGGACTTCAACCCTATAGAAAAGGCTTTCTCCAAATTGAAAGCCCTTTTGCGAAAGGCCGCAGAGCGAACCGTCAGCGGCCTATGGGACAGGATTGGCACAATCGTCGAACTCATGATCCGCAGGAGGCTCAAAACTACTTCGCATCCTGCGGATACGATCCATTATGAAAGGGAAACGCTCTAAACAGCTTGTGATCGCCGTACGAAGCCACGATGTTTAAGACCGCAGGGCATGGCTGTTCAGGCACAAAGGACGCACCTGCGCGATACTCAGCCTACCTCTTGTAATAATAATTGTATCGATAGAGGCTGTTCATGAGGTGAAAGCGCATCGCATCACGGCTCTCGACAAGATTACGGTCCCGTATTCCATCAAAGATGCTTTTGTGCTCTTTGTGAATTCCTCCGATATACTCGTGATCGAAGTGCACGCCATGTTTTTCTTGTAGCATTATTCTGGGAATAAGATGGGGCCCTAAGAAATCAAGAAACCGTCCGAAGTAGGAGTTGTTTGTGGCCTGTGCGATTGCACGGTGGAACTCAAAGTCCAGTTGAGGGCTCTCGTTTGCGATTGGATCGAGTGCCATGGCGTTCAGGCACCTCTCGATCGCATCCAGCTGTTCGGTCGTGCGTCTCTCGGCTGCTCGTCCCGCCGCTTCAACCTCGACGCCAATACGCAGTTCAATGATCTCGAGAGCTTCACTTAGGCGTTCTGGTGCGGGCGCGAAGAATTGCAGCGCCTTGCCGCGTCCGGTTGAGGCGACGAAGGTTCCGATGCCAGGCCTCGCCTCCAAAATGCCATCCGAGCGCAGGACCGCAACGGCCTCCCGCACGACCGTTCGACTGACCTCAAACTCGGCCTCCAGCTCCTTTTCCGATGGTATCCGGCTGCCGATCACATAAACAGCGTCACGGATCCGCCGTGTGAGTTCTTGCGCTATTTGGTCGGATAATGACTGTCGGTTCTTTCCCACCGCAACGTCTCCCTCTGCATCTGCCTAACCACAGATGCTTAGACCAACCAAACTTTTTCGTAAACACTAAAATGACATCATATGGCTATTGACAGATGTATAACCACCTGTTTACGTTTGGCTCATAATAAATAAATCAGGCCAGAGGGACGATTGTGACGTATCAATTCGACTATGGATCCGTGCTGGAGTATTGGCCCCGCTTCGTTGAAGGAATGTGGTCGACGATTTGGATCTCAGCGGTTTCGATGGCACTCGCTGTAACGGCAGGTCTCGCCGTGTATCTAATGCGAGTGAGCGAACACGGCTGTCTCAACAGACCCGCAGCCGCGTTCGTCCAGATCGTCAGAAACACGCCTTTTCTAGTTCAGATATTCTTCATCTTCTTCGGATTGCCCTCAATCGGGCTTAGCATCACTCCGATCGCCGGGGCTTTGTTAGCCCTCACAATCAACGGCGCCGCCTACATCTCGGAAATCTTCAGAGGAGGTTTTCAGTCGCTTGGCAGCGGTCTGGCAGAGGCAAGTAAGGCGCTTGGGCTGACGCGCTCGCAGATATTTATCTACGTGCTGTTCAAGCCGGGTCTGCGCGCCATCTATCCTGCTTTGACGAGCCAGTTCACATTGCTCTTGCTGACGTCCAGCGTTGTATCGTCGATCTCGGCGGAAGAACTGACAAGTATTTCACAGCAAATCGAGATGGAGACCTATCGAAGCTTCGAGGTCTTCTCGTTGACCGCCCTGCTCTACTTGGTGATTTCCTACCTTTTCGCACTCGTCTTCACTGTCTTTCAGAGACGTTTCCTCAATTACCCGATCTGACGGAGGACGACCGTGATCCATTCGATTTCTTTCAACGAACTTCAGATGATCGCGACCGGGGCGATGTGGACAATCGCCCTGTCGGTCATAGCCCTGGTGAGCGGAACGATATCCGGTACGCTCGTCGCTTTGGCGGTAACAAGCCGCAATATTATCGTCGTCATTCTCACGCAGCTCTTTGTACGGATCTTCCAAGGGACGCCGCTGCTGCTCCAACTGTTCGTCATCTACTTCGGCGTAGCCCTGCTGCATATTCCGATCGGCCAGTGGGCAGCGGTGGCGATCGGATTTTGCCTGCATGCCGCAGCGTTCATCGGGGCGATCTTGGGTGGTGGCATCAAAGCAGTACCACGCGGCCAGACCGAGGCCGCGAATGTGCTCGGACTTGGATATATACACCGGATCATCTTCATCATCCTGCCGCAGGCCTTTCGCATCACCACGCCAGCGCTTGTTGGTTTTGCCGTAACGCTCGTCAAGGGCACGTCGCTTGCGTCCATTATCGGCTTCACCGAGCTGACGCGTGCTGGCCAATTGGTATCGGCCTCTACGTTCCAGCCGCTCATCGTCTACGGCATGGTGGGCGGGATCTATTTCTTGCTGTGCTGGCCGCTTTCAACCTGGGGCCAAGGCCTCGAAAAAAGAATGGCACGGTCGGCAAGGTAACCGAACTCCACTCTCAAAAAAGGGGAACTAAAATGAATGCAATACTCTCAAGACTCCTGTGCCTCGCCTCGTTGAGTTTAGCGCTAGTGGCAGGCAACGCGTTGGACGGCACCGCGCAGACCTTAGATGGGATCAAAGAGCGAAAAAAAATCATCATAGGCATTCAGGCGGAAAACGTGCCTTGGGGGTTCGTCGATGACAAGGGCCAGTTGGATGGCTATGACATCGACATTTCGAAGATGATCGCACGTGACCTCGGCGTTGAGCTCGAACTAATTCGGGTGACAAACCCGAACCGCATCGCAATGCTGTTATCTGGAAAAGTTGACGTGCTGGTTGCCGTAGTTGGCATGTATCCGGAGCGTGCCAAAGTGGTCCAGTTCTCGAAGCCGTATTCGACGCTAGACGTCAACGTCTATGCGCATAAGGACAGCGACATCCAATCTCTGGGCGACCTGGTCGGCAAACGGGTTGGTCTTTCGCGCGCAGCCGCTGAAGACGTGGCTATGACGAAGCAAGCTCAGCCGGGAACGATCCTTCAGCGCTTTGACGATCACCCTGCAACTTTGCAGGCACTTATCTCCGGCCAGGTCGATGCGATCGGCGGTGCCAGCACGTTTGCCAAGATACTCGAGCGTGCTGTTGGAAAAGACATGTTCGAGCCCAGAATCCTTCTCCAAAGACAATATAACGGCGTGGCAATGCGCCCGAATGATCGCGACATCAACGTCTGGGTAAACGCTTTTATCGACCGCCATATCACCTCTGGCGAGATCGCCAAAACCTACGAAAAGTGGATCGGAGGCACGCTACCTGATCTGCCGGAGGAACTGGCCGGAATTCCGTTCACGGTCCAATAACCAGCGCATATCGCGGCGCATCGAACCGATGCGTCGCAACTCCCAAAGTTTCAAAGGACTAATTCGATGAAGATCGGCGTCGCACAAATCGGCTCTATAAAGGGCCGGCCAGACTTGAACGTCACTACAATCATCGCCGCGATGGCGGACGCTTCCAAACAGCAATGCCGACTTCTAATCACGCCGGAATGCGCGTTGAGCGGCTACATGTTCGAAACACGTGAGGAGATCGAAGCTGTTGCCATCAGCGTCGAGAGCGCCACGGTGGCTGATCTCGCCGCAGCATGTTCAGAACTGAAGATGCATATCGTTGTAGGCTTGTTAGAAGCAGATGGCGACAAGATCTACAATTCCGCTCTGACGATTGGGCCAAAGGGAATCTTGGGCGTGCACCGAAAACGGCATCTGCCCCTTCTTGGCGCAGACCGTTTCGTCGATCAACCCCAAGACAGTGTACCGCCAGTCTATGATACGGAGATTGGTAAGGTTGGGGTAGCGATATGTTACGAGATCCGCTTCCCTGAGGTGATCCGAACCCTGGCCCTGGCGGGTGCCGATATAGTGGCACTGCCAACGGCGTGGCCGACGGAAGCACGCATGTTGCCTGAGATATTCACCCGCGTCCGAGCTGCTGAAAACTTCGTCTACTTCCTGGCAGCCAATCGCAATGATGTGGAAGGTTCCGCTGAATTCATGGGTGAAAGCCAGATCGTCGCACCGTCGGGCCAGCTTCTCATCAATGGCGGTGTTACCACGGGCGTCTACTGCGCGGATTTCGACGCCGATCTCGCCAGGCGTAAATCTATCATCCGCGACCCAGGTGTTTACGAGGTCCATCCCTTCAAGGACCGGCGACCGCAAACATACATCCTGTGAGATTCGGAGTCATATTGGAGGGTGAATTCAGTGACATTTAATTTGCAGCATGCCCCAGGCTCATCGATCGAGGTCCAGGGCATCCATAAGCGCTACGGCACTTTGAATGTGCTCAGCGATATCAATCTGGAGATTGGTTCGGGTGAACGGCTTGTGGTCTGCGGACCATCTGGCTCGGGGAAATCTACGCTCGTTCGCTGCATCTCGGCGCTCGAACGTTTTGAGGAAGGCCGGATCCTGTTCGATGGTAAGGATGACAAGAAGCTCCGGCCAGAGATTGGCATGGTGTTCCAGCAGTTCAACCTGTTTCCTCACCTGACAGTCCTTGGCAATTGCACGCTGGCGCTCCGTCTGGTGAGGCGGTACAGCGCGGCAAAGGCCACCGAGCTCGCGATGGATTATCTCTCACGTGTCCGTGTCGAGGGCCATTGTAACAAGTATCCGAGCCAGCTGTCTGGCGGCCAGCAACAGCGCGTCGCGATCGCTCGGGCCTTGTGCATGCAGCCAAAGATCATGGTATTCGACGAACCGACGTCTGCTCTTGATCCGGAAATGATCAGTGAAGTCCTGGACGTCATGATCTCCTTGGCTGGGACGGGAATGACGATGGTATGCGTCACCCATGAGATGGGCTTTGCCCGCAAGGTTGCCGATCGGATCGTATTCATGGACGCTGGCAAAATTGTCGAGGTATCGAATCCCGAACGCTTCTTCAGCGCACCGGAACATCCGCGTGCGAAGCGCTTCCTCGAACAGGTCCTCTGAACAGGCAAAAACCTAGCAACCATTAGGACAGGAGTATCATATGCTGATCCACGATCGCGCCGCCTATCCCGTGGCCGATGATATCATGACCGCGCTTGGCAAATCGTCACCGGCTTCCTTTGGTCATCATCTGGAAGGGGGAATTGTCGGCGGTGGCATTCGCCATTTGGCGGGCGCACAGCATATGGTTGGGCGCGCTGCAACGCTCGATTTACCCTTGCCGGACGGTATTCCACTTCACTTGGCCCTCGATCACATAGAACCTGGTGATGTTGTCGTCATTGCCAAGGGAGGCGACGACAAGTTCGCAAGCGTCGGTGAGATGACTGCCCGCATGAGCGCCGCCAAAGGTGCTGCCGGTTTTGTCGTTGACGGTTCTGTAACCGACATCCGGGAGCTTCGCGAGATCGGGCTACCAGTCTATGCCAAGTCGTTGTCTGTCGCCACGCACCGCCCGCTCAACCTTAGCAGGGCTGAATTGTTCGGAACGGTCTCGGTTGGCGGTGTGGTCATTAGGGCCGACGATATCATCCTCGGCGATGAGAATGGCCTTATTGTACTTGACCCCGCCATGCCGAACCTCCCGGCTCTGGTTCGGCGGTGCATTGCCGACGAGGAACGCGAGGTCGTCTGGCGCGAACGGCTTTCTTCGGGGGTCGCATTATCGGAGCTCAGCAATGCGCGGACAATTGCGGCCAAGAAATCATAAATCGGCCCCCGCGCTTCTAGGAGACGTTATCAGATGGCGGAAATAGTAGCTGTGTGCAAAAGCGCCAAGCATACTTTCATGAAAGGCGAGGAAGCAGCCATTACCCTGATCGCGGGTATCGGCGTCGAAGGCGATGCCCATTCGGGCACGACCGTAAAACACCGGTCGCGTGTGCGCGCCGACCCGACCCAACCGAATCTGCGGCAAGTCCATCTGATCCCTCTAGAGATCATCGAGGAACTGAACCGGCAGGGCTTCATGGTGAACGCCGGCGAGATGGGCGAAAACATTACCACGAAAGGACTTGATCTTGCGGGGTTGCCGCAAAACACGATCCTGACCTTGGGTGATACCGCCCGTGTCCAGGTGACTGGTTTGCGGAACCCGTGCTTCCAGCTTGATGATTTTCAGCAAGGCTTGATGACCGCCGTCCTAGGTCGAGATGAGGCGGGCAATATCCTTCGCAAGGCGGGGATTATGACGATCGTACTGGAGGGTGGCGTGGTTAAACCAAGTGATCCGATTTCCGTCTCTTTGCCCGCGCTGCCACATGTCTCACTTGGACCCGTCTGAGGAATTGCACCATGGAACACGTGCTTGAAGAAACGACGCCCGTCGGGCGAATGCGCCTGCAAGTCCGGCAACGGAGATTTGTTGCTGAGGAGGTCGTGACGTTTGAGCTTGTTTCCCCTGACGGCTCTGCACTGCCGGCATTTTCGGCCGGGGCACATATCGATGTCAAAGTACCTTGCGGCAGAGTGAGAAGCTACTCACTTTGTTCCGATCCGATGTCGAACGATCATTACGCAATTGCGGTCAAGCGCCAGGCGGAGGGCAAGGGCGGGTCGACTAGCATGGTAGATGACTTGCAAGTCGGTGACGTTATTTGGACATCGCTTCCAAAGAACGACTTCGCACTGACGGAAGGTTCTGAGCGTTATCTCTTCATTGCTGGCGGCATAGGGATCACGCCGATCCTTTCGATGATCAGGCGCCTCGAGCGCTACCAGCCGTCGAGCTATCAGCTCCTGTATCTGACAGCGACTCCGGAGCAGACACCTTTTCTGGAAGAGTTGAAGAAGGAGAGGCTGAGTGGTGAGATCCTTATCCATCACAGCAAGCAACCATTATCGGCTCGATTGGACATTGGCGGGTTCCTGGAACAGCAAAACGGTCGCGAAATCTACTGCTGTGGTTCCGACAGCTTGATGCGCTCGGTCAGGATGGCCAGCCGTCACTGGTCGGAGCAAAGCGTCCACTTCGAGAGTTTTGGATCGACAAGAAGCGGTGAAGTGGCCGGTGGTGCGGCGTTCGAGGTTCATTTTGCAAGATCGAACACAACGCTTGTCGTCGAGCCTCATGAGACGATCCTGACGGCCGCAATCAATGCCGGGATCGCGATTGACAGCTCCTGTAGGGGAGGGTCCTGCGGCACGTGTGCTGTGCCCTTGCTCACTGGCCAGGTTGACCATCGTGATTTTTATCTCAGCGTCGACGCTCAGAAAACAAGAATTATCACCTGCGTCTCTAGGGGCAAAGGCTCGATCGCAATCGATGCCTAATCAAAACGGAGAAAGAATATGACACGCCGAGTCCTATTGACTGGTGCTGCGGGTTACTTGGGAGTGGTCCTGCGGAGGTCATTGTGCACAGATGTTGAATTGCTTCGCAGCTCGGATATCGTGGAAACCGACGGTCAATACGCGAACGAAGAAATCGTTCTAGCGGATTTGACAGATCCTGGCGCCGTGGATGCCCTCGTTCAGGGTGTGGATGCGATTGTGCATTTCGGCGGAGTGTCAACGGACCGCGATTTTCAATCGGTATACACGGCAAACATCTTGGGAACGCAGCATCTTTATGAGGCCGCGCGTGCCCATCGGGTTAAGAGGATCGTGTTCGCAAGTTCGGTGCATGCTGTTGGTTTCTATAAGCAAACCGAGGTCATCGACTCGAAGGTTCCGCTTCGGCCTGATTCATTTTACGGCCTTTCGAAGGCGTTTGGGGAGAGTCTCGCGCAGCTGTACTGGGATAAACACCAGCTCGAGACTGTTTCAATCCGCATTGGCTCCTGCCTACCCGCTCCGAAGGACCGCCGCCACCTATATACATGGCTGTCGTTTGACGACTTATGCCTACTAGTGAAACGAGCCCTTTCTGCTGCGCGTGTCGAGCACACGATCGTCTACGGCATGTCAAAAAACTCTTGCAGTTTTTGGGACAATAGGCAGGCACAGCATCTCGGTTACCGTGCAAAGGCAAGCGCAGATATTCATCTCGATAGCATAACCATGGAGCCCCATGGGGGAAACCTGGAAGACGTCGCTGTCAAGTATCAAGGTGGTGTTTTCGCAAGATAGTGCGTGCGATTGCCTCATCGCATTTCTCACTCTCTATGAGAATAAACGGCGTCTCCAATCACTTAATCCATCAACACGGTTGCGCGAGATTGCGCTCCCACCACAGGAGGTAAACCCATGAAAACTCAAGACTTGAAGCATGCACTGGGAGCGGGGCTGCTTTCCTTCCCTGTGACACATTTTGATGCTGAAGGACGATTCAAGCCGAAGACCTACGGGGAGCACGTCAACTGGCTTTCTGGCTACGAGGCGACGGCTCTTTTTGCAGCTGGTGGGACCGGCGAATTCTTCTCGCTGACGCCTGAGGAAATCCCGCAAATCGTCAGGGTTGCCAAGGAGGCCGCGGGAAGCACTCCGATCGTTTCGGGCTGCGGCTATGGTACTGAAATCGCAGTGTCCATAGCCAAGTCGGCCGAGAAAGCCGGAGCCGATGGTATTCTGCTCCTGCCCCACTATCTGATCGATGCCCCGCAGGAGGGCTTGTTCCGGCATATCAAGGCAGTTTGTCAGGCGACCGGCATGGGCGTCATGGTCTACAACCGAGATAACTCGGTACTACAGGCCGATACGCTTGCACGGCTTTGCGATGAATGCCCGAACCTCGTCGGATTCAAGGATGGTACCGGGGACATTGCCCTCGTCCGACAGATTACAGCAAAGATCGGTGATAGGTTGACCTATCTGGGTGGTATGCCAACCGCAGAACTCTTTGCAGAGGCCTATCTGGCGGCGGGCTTTACGACGTATTCGTCTGCAGTGTTCAATTTCGTGCCGGGTCTTGCCGTAGAATTCTACAAGGCGTTGCGTGCGAACGAGCGGGCGAAGTGTGAAAAAATCCTGATCGACTTCTTTTATCCGTTCATGACGATACGGAACCGGGCCAAGGGGTACGCAGTATCAGCCGTGAAGGCGGGCGTACGTCTGCAAGGTTTTGATGCAGGCCCAGTTCGCCCGCCGCTTCAGGACCTGACAAACGAAGAACTGGCGATGTTGGAAGCGCTGATCGCGACAACCAAGCGTTCCTGACACAAATGCCGCCCGCGGTTAAACACGCGGGCGGCTCCCAGAAATCTGGAGGAGGAAATGACTGTGAACATTCATCAAAATCTCATTGACGGCGAATGGGTCGGCACCGAAGCATCGCAAAACATCAGCCCGTCTGACACGAATGAGATGGTGGGTTTGTATGCGCAGGGGAGTACAGAGGATACGAAGGCTGCGATTGCCGCAGCCAAGGCAGCGTTTCCGATATGGTCGCGCTCGGGCATTCTGGAGCGTAACGCCATCCTAAAGAAAGCTGCAAATGAGATACAGGCCCGTAAGCACGAATTGGGGAGGCTGCTCGCCCGCGAAGAGGGCAAAACGTTGCCGGAGGCGACCGGTGAGGTGATCCGCGCCGGGCAGATCTTCGACTTCTTCGCTGGAGAAACGCTGCGCCTTGCCGGGGAGGTGCTGCCGTCGGCACGCCCAAACATCGGAGTCGAGATCACCCGCGATCCGCTAGGCGTCATCGGTATCATAACACCTTGGAATTTCCCTATCGCGATTCCGGCCTGGAAGATCGCGCCGGCCTTGGCCTATGGCAATACGGTGGTGTTCAAGCCAGCCGATCTGGTGCCGGGATCTGCCTGGGCCATCGTTGATATTCTACACCGCGTAGGCCTTCCTAAGGGCGTGCTGAACCTTGTGATGGGTCGCGGCTCGGTTGTGGGACAAGCCATGCTCGACAGCCCGGACGTGGCCGGGATCACATTCACCGGTTCGACCGGCACTGGCAAACGCGTAGCGCTCGCCTCTATCGAGCATAACCGCAAGTTCCAGCTGGAAATGGGTGGCAAGAACCCAATGGTCGTCCTTGATGACGCCGACCTCAATATGGCAGTCGAAGCTGCCGCCAACTCAGGCTTCTTCTCTACCGGCCAGCGCTGCACTGCGTCGTCGCGCTTAATCGTCACCGAAGGCATCCACGACAAGTTCGTCGCCGCGCTAACCGAGAAGCTGGAGACATTAGTTGTCGATAATGCGCTGAAAGCGGGAACTCATATCGGCCCGGTGGTAGACGAGAGGCAGTTGCAGACGGACATGGACTTTATCGGTATCGGCAAGTCCGAAGGTGCGAAGCTTGCTTTCGGCGGCGATTTGGTTAAGCGCGACACGCGCGGCTTCTATCTGCAGCCGGCATTGTTCACTGAGGCTAGCAACCAGATGCGTATTTCACGCGAGGAGATATTCGGTCCGGTCGTAGCGGTCATCAGGGTCAAGGATTACGACGCAGCGCTTGCCGTGGCGAATGACACGCCGTTTGGTCTTTCCGCTGGAATCGCTACAACCAGTCTAAAGCATGCAACGCACTTCAAGCGAAACTCAGAAGCCGGCATGGTGATGGTCAATTTGCCGACCGCTGGTGTCGATTTCCATGTTCCCTTCGGTGGGCGCAAAGGCTCGTCTTTCGGCTCGCGCGAGCAAGGCAGTTACGCCAACGAGTTCTACACCACTGTCAAGACCGCCTATACGCTTGCGTGAGTTGGTTGCTCAGGTTCACTTCAACCAATTTCCTTTTCAATCGTTGTAGTTGGACTGTTCTAATAACCGCGTTTTGACGGCTGATATAGTTTGGCTTGGAGTTTGCGCAGTTATGCGCTGCTCTTTGGCGGGATTTCCAGGGGAGCAGGTTCGTCGATCCAGCTCTGTTTACGGCTGTTGACTTCGGCAGTGAGCGTGCTGGTCAGATAGACCTGCGATCGACAGCGTGAGTTTCGCTTTCACTTCCCGATTTCCACCGTGAGAACGTCATGTGCTTTTTAGGTTTCGGAATTTCCGTTCTGCGACAACGTTTCTCGGCGCGCGTACGTATCACTGACTTACCGGCATTCACTCGGCGGGTTGGCGCCGACATCCCCCGGAGCGGGCTTCTTGTGATGCACCTTCGAGACGTGCTCGTCTATGAGGGTCTCGTTCGCGGCTGAGCGATATGCGGTATCCGCCTAGACGGAGGAGCCGGTATTGCTGCGATCCAGCAAACCCTCGCGCAACCTGGCCCCGTCATATGCGCTCGCATCCGTGGATTTCCCACGCCGGATCAGCCGGAAGCGTCGATCAATTAAGGTATGGTTCTTGTATCCGAAGGTCGGGATGGCGAGATCAACGACCGGCAGCGTGCCGTCCTCCTGCGGCTTTGCCTTGGTGAACCTCACAGTCCAGCGCGCATCGCGGTCTGTGTGGCGCAACTTCGTGGGCTTGCTCCTCTAGGCCTCCGGTATCTTGCCGGCCTTGATGCCGGCTTTCTCCTCTTTCGTATTGCGCTGACGCGGAGCGGCAACTAGCGAGGCTGCGACGATCTGACCGGACACAGGGATATAGCCGCTGTCACGCAGCATCGTATCAAAGTGCTCGAACAGCGGACCGATCGAACCAACAAACCAACCTTCGCCATCCTCACCGGACCAGCCAGATCGTCTTGGCGTCGGGTACACGATCAGACAAGCCGTCCGCAAAAACGGTAGAATATCGCGGTGCCCAGAACATACGCTTTTATGCGCGTCTCGCTGTCCATATCCCCGCGAGAATGATCGCGCCGCCGGCGCACTGTACCAACGTCAATGCTTCTCCGAGGACGATCCATGCCAACATACCGGCGACCGCAGGCTGTAGTAGTAGTGTGAGAGACGAGAAGCTTGCGGGCAGCCATGCAAGCGCGTGTGCGATCAGGCTTTGTCCCCCAGCCTGGCTCACCCATGACAAACCGAAGAGCATTGACCAACCTGCAATCGTCGCAGGCAGCAACGCAGGCTCCGTCGTCCAGGCGAAAGGCAGGATGCATACAGCGGCTGCGCTTGTGCTCCACATCATGATGATTGGTGCGGAGAAATTCTTCCGTGCTTTCTCCAGCATCATTACATAGGCGGCATACAGGACGGCGGCCGACAGAGCGATAGCGTCGCCCCGAATCGTGCTGGCTCCGGCGGAAAACGAGCCGCCTTGGAGCAGAACGACGCCTAGGATAGTAGCTGCAAGGGCTAGAACGAAAATGCGTTTTGGCGCTTTGCCCAATACCAACCAGCTGTATAGAACCACAAAAACTGGTGCAAGATTCACGAGCAGCGTGGAATTCGCGACTGAAGTTAGATGAAGTGATATGTGCCACAGGGCGAGTTCGGCCCCTAGAACTACTCCGGGAAGGCTGACTGTAGCTATTTCTCGCCATCCTGAGGGACGCTTGGATCCAATCCTTGCTTCCCTCCGCTCCAGGAACGCCAGTGGAAGTAAGGCCAGCGTGAGCCGCCAAAAGGCTGTCGAAACTGCGTCGAGCTCGGAGAGGCGGACGAAGATCGGCGAGCAGCCGATCAGAAGGCCGCCCAGTAGCAGCGCTACTAATGCCTGCTGCTTCTGCTTACCGGTCGCTTTGTCTTGAGCTGCTACAGAATGATTATTCGTTTTCTCCAACTGGCCCACCCATCTACCAAAAAACCGGCTGTTTCAGATGCGCCAGCGTGAGGCTAAATAGTTAACTGATCAAGTCTGACAAATTGTCCTTGCCAAAACTGCGAGACCGAATGGACCAGCCGTTGACCTCTCACTGTCGCCGCCAGACCCATTTGGCGGTTCTCTTGGTCCTAAGTCTTACGCACCTGCTTAACGACCTCATGCAGTCGCTGATCCCGGCCGTCTATCCCATACTCAAGGAAGCGTACGCGTTGGATTTCGTGCAGATTGGAATGATCACGCTGACCTTCCAGATTTCGGCATCACTTTTGCAGCCTATCATTGGTCATTACACTGACAGCCACCCAATGCCTTATTCGACTGTCGTGGGAATGGCGTTCACGCTCGCGGGACTAGTCGGACTCGGCCTCGCATCGAGCTATGGATTGATACTACTGGCGGCTGCATGTATCGGTATTGGTTCCTCGATATTCCATCCCGAAGCAACGAGGATGGCACGCAACGCCTCCGGCGGTCGTCAAGGCCTCGCTCAAGGTATCTTCCAAGTAGGTGGCCAGATGGGAGGTGCTCTGGGACCGCTTCTTGCGGCACTTGTCATTGTTCCACGCGGGCAGGCAAGTCTCACCTGGTTCGCGCTCGTTGCCTTGTTAGCTATCGGACTGATGATATGGTCTGCGGGACGCCACATAGAGATCCGCAAGCAGGTCGCATCTGCCAAAGCAGTCGTAGACGATAAACTTTCAGGCCGCCAGCTGCACGCGCCCAAGACTGTGTTGCTCGGGCTAATTATACTCAGCCTGTTGATGTTCTCTAAGAATGCGTATGTCGAGAGCTTCCGATCCTTCTATACCTTTTATCTCATGGATCGCTTCAGCCTTCCTATTCAGACCTCACAACTGATGCTCTTTGTGTTTCTTCTAGCTTCCGCGCTAGGCGTTCTGATTGGAGGTATTCTTGGAGACAAGATTGGTCGCTATCGCGTCATCTGGATTTCAATTCTCGGGCCACTGCCCCTCACGCTTCTGCTCCCTTATGTGGGATTCGTCTGGACAGGAATTCTGACCGTTCTAATCAATCTAATTATGGCGAGCGCATTCGCCTCGATCCTTATCTACGCCATGGAGCTGGCACCCAACCGTATCGGTCTGATTGGCGGTCTGTTTTACGGCCTGAACTTTGGCATGGGTGGAATCGCCGCCGCGATGCTAGGTGGGATGGCCGACACCATAGGTATTGAACAGGTCTATCGGCTCTGTTCCCTGCTCCCGCTTGCAGGTCTTCTTGCCTGGTTCCTCCCCCGACTGGACGACCGGCATGCCGGGCAGGGAGATTGGCCAACGACAGAAAGTGGCTTTGATGACAAGTAATTCTACAGTGATCTCAGCACGGGACCATGAACGTTTTGGCTTAGATCCAGTCTCGACTTTCGAGACCAATCTTGCCTCTGTGGAAGCGCGCATCGCTGCTGCTTGTATCCGCTCGGGACGTGATCGTAGCTCTGTTCGCCTCCTGCCCATTACAAAGACGGTGCCTGCCCACATTCTACGTCTCGCCTACGAGGCTGGTATCCGCACGTTTGGTGAGAATAAGATTCAAGAGGCCACCGGCAAACGCGAGGCTCTCAGCGATCTCTCAATTGGGTGGACCGTTGTTGGTCACCTCCAGAGCAACAAAGTCAAATATCTGACGCGCATCGCTCGCGAGTTTCATGCTCTCGACAGTTTGAGGCTCGCAGACTTACTCAACCGTCGCCTAGAGCGAGAGGAGCGTACTCTCGATGTCTACGTTCAGGTGAATACGTCGGGCGAAGAAAGCAAGTTTGGACTCGCTCCGGACGACCTCCCGCCTTTCCTGGAGGACCTCAGTAAATTCCCGCGCCTGCGACCCCGCGGGCTTATGACGCTTGCGCTATTCAGTCCGGACATGAAGAAAGTGCGGCCATGTTTTGCGATGCTTCGGTCATTGCGCGACCAAGCTGCCAAGCAACATCCCCGCGTTACTGGCCTTTCTATGGGGATGACGGGTGATTTCGAGGAAGCGATCGAAGAAGGCGCGACCGTCGTCCGTATCGGGCAGGCCATTTTCGGCAAACGTCCGACGCCTGACAGCATGTACTGGCCCGCCTCTGTCGACAGATAACAAGCGAGCGCTTTTTGGATCAGTGCGACCACAACCAAGTGGCGGACTGGTCGACCAACTTACTACTGATCGGTGGCGGACTAAACCGCGATGCGGAGCGCTCTCGTTTCGGCCGCTACGATCCGAGAAGACTGCCGGAGACCTTTTCGGCGTTAGTGCGCGAATGCCTCGGCGGCTAACTTACCCGACGCTTCTCCAGCTTGCGAGCCAATGTCCTCCTATGAAGCCCCAGCCGTCGAGCTGTTTCTGAGATATTAAATTCTGTTTCGACCAGCGTTTCGTGGATGCGTTCCCACTCCAGGTTTTTGAGGGAAGTCGGGCGACTGGCGAGAGGAACCTTGGTATTGCCTTCCGAATGATGCAGCGCCTTGATGATATCGTCAGTATTTGCCGGCTTCGCCAGATAGTTGCACGCCCCAAGTTTTATCGATTCAACAGCAGTTGCGATGCTTGCGAATCCAGTCAGCACAACGATGCGCATCGTCGTGTCGTGTTCATGCAATTCTTTTACGCAGTCCAACCCCGACGCACCGGACAGCTTGAGATCCACCACGGCAAACTCAGGCGTCATATCCTGAAGCATGTGTGTCATCGTGGGATAGTCGCGACAAATGCACACTTCATATCCTCTCTGCTCAAAGGACCGGCGCAAGGCACTCGCTAATACGAAGTCATCTTCAACGATCAGGAGGGTGCCCTTGCTCATTGCGTGTCACACGTGATCGTGTTCAAAGGTAGCAATAGGGAGACCTGTGCGCGACCGTTAGGGATGGCGTTTGATACCGTGGCCTTTCCGCCAAGCTTGCGTACGACATTGAATACGAGAAAAAGGCCAAGCCCCGCGCCGGGCCGATCTTTTGTCGAGATATATGGCTTGCCTGCATTATTTAGAACCGCGTCCGGAAAGCCCGGTCCGTCGTCCTCGATTGTGAGAAGGACATCGTCGCCGCTCCGCCGCACGGACATTGCAATCTCGGAGCGGAACGCTTCAAGCGCGTTGTCCAGCAAATTGAAGATAGCCTGCTGTAGCGTCAGATCGATTATGATGGGAACATCAGGCGTGAAGTCATTAACATAGGTCAGGGCGGCGACGCCCCTCGTCGCCTGCCATTCACGTGCCGTGTCATCAAAAAACTCATTCAATGATGTCCGGATCGTGCCTTCGCCTCTGGCTTCTCCTGCAGACGCCAGGATCCCTGAGACTATCGTCTTGCAGCGCTCGAGCTGGCTCTGCAGGTGCCCCATATCGGTGAGCAGATTTTGGTCTTTATTCAGGGCGGGCAGGTGGCTCCAGTCGTTAAGGATGACGGACAGGGTTGTCAGAGGGGTTCCAAGCTCGTGAGCTGCGCCGGACGCAAGCAAGCCCATTCGTACTACATGGTCCTCCTCGACCGCCTGCTGACGAAGCTCGGCTACCCGAGCGTCCCGCGCTGCGAGATTGCGTGTGATCCTGCCAACGAAGAGAACCAGAAGGCCCCCCACCAGCAGAAAGGAGACGTACATTCCCTGTACATGCAAGCCCGTCGGCAGATGGTCGCTCTGGAGATGAAGCTCCATGGGGACGTGAAAGAATATGAGGAAGGCAAAACAGATTGCCGTGACCACCATGATCGTCCAAGTCCGCCATCCGCGGAAAAGGACAGTGGAAATGATGATCTGAAGCAGATAGATGAAGACGAACGGATTTAACGCGCCCCCGCTCAGGTAAAGTAAAGCGGTTAGCGCTAAAACGTCTCCAAGAAGATCGACAAAGATAGCCGTCTCTGAAACCGATTGCGCGGAACGCGTCCTTGCGATCCGGACTATGTTGAGGAGAACAAGAAAGCCCACGACGCTGGCCATCTGATAGACGGGCAAGTCGATGCCCAGCCAGAATTGCACCAAGACGATGGTGACGATCTGGCCTATGATCGCGAGCCATCGTAGCTGAACCAGAAGCAGGATGTTTTTCTGGTTGGTGCCATCACTAGGTGGAGCTCCAGGCTCGCGCCCGGTTATAGCGCGCAAGAGTGACATGAATTCCCATTTTCCACCAATGCGGGCCTCACGATGCCCGCGCAGAAGATTTGAGTGTCCGCATATGCGTTTCAGCTGGTGATCGGCATGCTCATGAATGGCGTTAGATAGCCCCCCCGGTCCAAGTGGATGACGGCGCATGGAAACGAAAGTCTTTAGCGAGAGGGCTAGCTTTTTCGCGGCCCCTAAGCCTTGCTCAGAGACGTACCAGCTGCCACCCCCGATATTTGATCGGCGATACATTACACATCATCTTTCGCGTTCGATTTTGCATCGGCAGGCGAGCAGACCCCTATGGTTGCTTCGGCTAGGCGCACGTAGTTGTGCATCTGGCCGGAGCAGTGACATCGGAAGCCGTGTTGATGAAGGGCCGGTTATGTCTAGGCGGATAGGCCGGCGGCGCTCCGTCTATAACTGGGTGGAGGGTGTTTCCAGCAGCACTTGCCGAATTTTTGCCACTGCATCGTCGGGATTCATGCCGTAGGGGATCATGCCCGCCACCTTGCCGTCCGTGCCGATGAGAAGGACTGAGGCAGTGTGACTGACGCTGTAACTGTCACCGGACGTGTTTACATCAGCGGTTATAAGCCAGGCGTCGGCAAACTTACGCATCTCGCCCGTGTTTCCCGTAACGCCGACGATCCGTTCGGAGAAATTTGCCACATAAGATTGCATCGCTTCAGGGGAGTCGCGTTCAGGATCGATGGTAAAAAACAGAGCTTGCAACTCGGCTCCATCCTCACCGAGGGTTTCCAGCCAATGAGTCATGTCGGCCAACGTCGTGGGGCATAGTTCGGGGCAATGAGTATAGCCGAAATAGACCAGTGACGCGCGCCCTTTGAAACTGGTTTGATCGACAATGTGGCCGTGGGTGCCTTGCAGGGTGAACGGTGTGTCGGGTGAGCCGACGTCCTTCGCCAAGGACGTCCAGACTAAAACGCCGACGAGCAGTATTACGAAGATGGAAAGCGCACCACCAATAAGCAGCCGATCATTACGAGCGGTCATACCGACCTCCTTGAATAAGCGCATGTTTTTTGTTCGGGAGGCGCTGAGTTCTTACTATGCGCCGCCTGCGGATATCGTCCTTCACGGCGTACAGCGTTGCGCAGGCGACCATCGCTGCAAGCGCGAACCATGTTAGTGCATAACCCAGATGTGGATTGCGGAAGGAGAGGACCGTTAGCCCGCCGACGGGATAGCCGCCCGGATTAGCGGCCGCGTCAGCGTCGATGAAATATGGAGCGGGTTCACGCAGACCTCTCGCTTTCGAAATCGCTGCTACGTCGCGTGAATACCATCGATCATGGTTCGGATCGTTGGTACGCATGAAGCCGCCGTCTGGTTCGCTGAGGCGTAGGAGGCCAGTAAGGTCGATCTCACCTTCAAGCTGTCCGAGTGAGCGGGACGTTACATTCGCCCGGTCGCGGGGAACGAAGCCGCGGTTAATGAGAAATGAGCGGCCTGCTTTATCGACGAGCGGCGTCATCACCCAGTAGCCGGAACCATGGTCGGTTACGGCCTGAACGAGAGTCTCGGCAGCATGGACGAATGTGCCCACAACACGGATGGGGCGGTATTCATGGTCCGGGGCCAGACCCAAGTCCCATGCTTCGCCCACCGGCGGCGCTACTGGACCTGACTGAAGCCGTGTGTCGACGCGTTGGATCAAGCCGAGTTTCCATTCCAGACGCTCAATCTGCCAAAGCCCCAAAGCCAACAACAAGCATGTCATTGCGAAGCCGGACACGGTGACAAGGACAGTGGCGCGTGCGCTTCGCACGCGTGGCTCTTGCTCGTCTCTGTACGGTTCCGGCCCGGCCATCATCGGTTGCCTGCCATACCATCGGACATGGGCATCATGTTCGTGTTGAGATGGAACATGACCCAGAGCGAGCCGGCGAGCATAATCACACAGATGATCAAAGTGAAAATGAGCGCGATCATGTTCCAGCCACCTTCCGAGCGACCGTTCATATGAAGAAAAAATATCATGTGAACAATGACTTGGATGGCCGCGAAACCCATGACAACAAGGCCGAACAACTGCGGCGAGACACCAGGGCCGGTTATTGCCATCCAGAAGGGAACGGCGGTGAGCACGACTGACACCAGGAACCCGATAAGGTAACCCCTGACCGTGCCGTGGGCCTGCGCGTCGTGATGGTGTTCGCCGTGAACGGCGCCGGCAGCGTTTTGGCTCATGATGCGGACCCCAGAATATAGACGAAGGAAAAAACACCGATCCAGATGATGTCGAGGAAGTGCCAAAACAGGGACAGGCACATCAGGCGCTTGCGATTGGCCGGTATCAGCCCATGCAAGCTGACTTGCGACATTAGGACACCAAGCCAGATGCATCCGATCAAAACATGCAGCGCGTGTGTTCCGACGAGAGTGAAGAAAACCGACAGGAACGCTGAACGTTGTGGGCCGGCCCCGATTTCTATCAGATGGTGAAATTCGTAGAGGCTTACCCCAAGGAAGCCGAGACCAAGCACCCCTGTTGCTGCGAGCCATGCCATCATGCGTCTCTGGCGCTGCTGCTGCATCGTAATCATGGCCATGCCGAAGGTCAGCGAGGAAACCAGCAGCAAGGCTGTTGCGACAGCAATTATGTTGAGATCAAAAAGATCTGCTCCAGATGGGCCGGCGGCGTAAGACCGTCCATAGACGCCGTAGCAAGCGAAGAGCACTCCGAAGATGAGGCAATCGCTCATCAGGTAAATCCAAAAGCCGAGCATCGTACCGCCATCGGCGGGACCATGATGGTCGTCCAAGTGGAATGATGCAGACCGAGTCTCGCCGGGGACCAATTGTTGGGTTTGCGTCATGGCGTCAGGCTCCTGTCGTAAGGTTTCTGGTGCGCTCATCCTCGACGGAGGACACCTCATCGATCGGAATGTAGTAGTCCCGATCGTAGTTGTAGGTGTGGACGATGGCATAGAGGAGCATGGCGGCGAGGGCGACGGCGGCCAACCACCATATGTACCAGACCATGGCGAAGCCAAAGACTACGCTGAGAAGCGCAAGCACGACCCCAGCCGCGGTCCCACGGGGCATATGGATGGGCTTGAACCCCTTTACAGGACGCTGGTAGCCACGCCGCTTCATATCCCACCATGCGTCAAGGTCATGGACCAGGGGGGTGAAGGCAAAGTTGTAAGCAGGCGGCGGCGACGAAGTTGACCACTCAAGCGTGCGAGCATTCCATGGGTCGCCAGTCACGTCCCGCAGCTCATCACGCCGACGGATCGAGACATAAATCTGGATCAGGAAGGCAACGATCCCGACAAGGACGAGGAGAGCCCCAAACGCAGCGATCAGGAACCAGATCTGCAGCGAGGGATCCTCGACGTAGTTCACGCGGCGTGTCACCCCCATCAGGCCCAGAATGTAGATTGGGGTGAATGCGAACCAGTAACCGGAAAGCCAGAACCAGAAGCTTATCTTGCCCCAGAATGGATCCAGTTTGAAACCGAAGGCTTTCGGGAACCAATAGGTGATTCCTGCGAACAGCCCGAAGACCACGCCACCGATGATGACATTATGGAAGTGGGCGACCAGGAACAACGAATTGTGGAGCACGAAATCAGCGGGAGGTACTGCGAGCATCACCCCAGTCATGCCTCCGACCGTGAACGTCACCATGAAGCCGAGGGTCCATAGCATCGGAAGCTCGAACCGGACGCGGCCACGATACATGGTGAAAAGCCAGTTGAATATCTTCGCCCCCGTAGGGATCGAGATGACCATCGAGGCGATGCCAAAGAAGGAGTTTACGCTCGGGCCGGCTCCCATCGTGAAGAAGTGGTGCAACCAGACTAGATAGGAAAGGATAGTGATACAGACGGTCGCGTAGACCATCGAACTGTAGCCGAAGAGGCGCTTCCCCGTGAAAGTGGCGACTACTTCGGAATAGATTCCAAACGCCGGCAGGATGAGAATGTAAACCTCTGGGTGCCCCCAAATCCAGATAAGATTCACATACATCATCGGGTTGCCGCCGAGATCGTTGGTGAAAAAATTTGTCCCGACATAGCGATCGAGCGTCAGCAGGGTGAGGACTGCCGTCAGCACGGGGAAGGAAGCAACGATCAGGACGTTCGTGCACAAAGCAGTCCAGCTGAAGATTGGCATCTTCATCATGGCCATGCCCGGAGCACGCATCTTCACGATCGTCACGATCAGATTGATCGCAGACAATGTCGTTCCGATACCCGCGACTTGGAGAGACCATATATAGTAATCAACACCGACGCCCGGACTATAGGCAGAGCCAGAGAGCGGCGGATAGGCAAGCCAGCCGGTCCGCGCAAACTCACCGACGAAGAGCGAGATCATCAGCAGCACAGCGCCGGCGGTCGTCAGCCAGAAGGAGAAATTGTTGAGGAAAGGGAATGCTACGTCGCGTGCTCCGATCTGGAGGGGCATGACGTAGTTCATCAGTCCCGTTATCAGCGGCATTGCGACAAAGAAGATCATAATGACGCCGTGTGCCGTGAAGATCTGGTCGTAATGATGCGGCGGCAGGAATCCTTCGTTCATACCGATCGCAAGGGCCTGCTGCGCTCGCATCAAAAGTGCATCCGCAAAGCCGCGGAGCAACATCACGATCCCCAGGACCATGTACATGATCCCGATCTTTTTATGATCCACCGACGTGAACCATTCACTCCACAGGTACCCCCAAAGACGGTAACGCGTGAGCGCCCAGAGCACGCCAGCTCCGATGACCGCCACGGCAATGAAGGTCACCAGGATAACCGGTTCTCCGATGGGGATGGCACTCAGATTCAGGCGGCCGAATATCAGTTCTGTGAGACCGAGGTTGGAAGGCATTGTGTGATCCGATCGCTGGATTTTGACTGGCCGCGCGGCCGCTATTCGGTGGGCTGCGGGGACGACGCCGCATCTTCAGGCACTACAGTCTCGTCACGGGGCTTGGCGTAGCCCGAGGGGCCATGCCCAAAGTGAGTGCCATGCACCCGCCGCGCATCGTAGATCAGCCGGTCATAGTTGTTGGCGCTGCTGAGACCACTGCCTCCTCGCCTGTCGATGAACATCATCTCGTCGGCGCACATGCGTGATGAATCGGCGCACAGATTGAGTACGGATGCAAATAATCTTGGATCGACGGTCTGGAAGTAGCGGACCGGTTCGCGTTCGCTTGGTTTCTCGATCTCGAGGTACCGATCGCGAGTGAGGGGCTCACCTTCGACTTTGACCCTAGCCACCCAGGCGTCGAAATCCTCGTTCGACATGCCGTGAAAGCGGAAAACCATGTTGGAGAAGCCCGGCCCGGAATAGTTCGAAGAAAGGCCGTTATAGTTTCCCTCTTCATTGATGACCGCGTTCAGCTGCGTCTTCATGCCGGGCATCGCGTAGATCATTCCAGCCATGGCGGGAATGTAAAAGGCGTTCATGATCGAGGTGGAGGTCAGCTCGAAGTGGATCGGCGTATCTACGGGCGCCGCCAGTTCGTTCACGGTCGCGATGCCGTGATCCGGATAAATAAACAGCCATTTCCAATCCAGCGCGACCACCTGGACCTTTAACGTCTGGGTCTGCTCGGTCACTCTCTGGGTTGCGTTGATGCGCTCAAGTGGACGGAAAGGGTCCAGCAAATGCGTATAACGCCATGTGACCGCGCCAAGCACGATGATCATGAGCAGTGGAACCGTCCAGATCAGCACCTCAAGATGGGTGGAGTGGTGCCAGTCGGGTTCGTATCGTGCTGCTTTGTTCGAAGCGCGGTAGCGCCAAGCGATGAACAGGGTGGCAGCGATCACCGGCACAATCAGCAGGAGCATGAGCCCGGTCGTGAAAAACAGCAGGTCGGATTGCTGCGAGGCCACGTCGCCCGAGGGGCGCAGGACCACCATTTCACAACCGCTCAGAAAGAGAGAGGTTGTAGAGACAATAATAAATTTGGTGGATTTCGAGCGCAACGCACGTCCCTCCGGCTACTAGGTCAAGCTCATGTACAAAGCTGACGCCGGATCGGGCATTGGACGTTTTGTCCACTACGCCTTGCGTGAAGTTTTAGTCCAGAAGAAGTCCCAAGAATTTTCTAGCGCAGCGGGCCAATTGCCTATCAGGCAGACGAGGGATGCCATCGATGACTTCATCCAGCACGACGACAGCATCGTCTAGCGGCGATCAGCATTTGCATGATCTCGGTTCTACCGGAGGGCACGGGACGGTCTCTCCTGGAGAACTCGCGATCGGGGTCGTAATCGGCAGAGCCTCCGAGGCGTTTGACTTTTTTGTTTTTGGTATAGCGTGCGTGTTGGTGTTTCCAGCAATCATCTTCCCATTCGCCGATGCATTGACTGGTACGCTCTATGCGTTCGCAATATTCAGCTTGGCGTTTTTTGCGCGCCCCGTTGGTTCGATTGCTTTTCTCTGGATCGATGCGCGATATGGTCGAGGTACCAAGCTTACCCTCGCGCTGTTCCTGCTTGGCGGCTCGACGGCAGCAATTGCATTTCTGCCCGGCTATCAATCCATCGGTTCGGCTGCGGTTGCCTCACTCATTGTCTTTCGACTTGGTCAGGGATTTGCCCTCGGGGGCGCCTATGACGGGCTGGCGTCTCTCTTGGCGTTGAACGCTCCACCGAACCAACGTTCATGGTATGCGATGATCCCCCAGGCGGGAGCGCCAATTGGGTTTGTCGTTGCCAGCGGCCTTTTTGCCTATTTCTATCTTACGCTTTCGCAGCAGGACTTTCTGGGATGGGGCTGGCGATACCCTTTCTTCGTGGCTTTCGTGATCAACATCGTCGCCCTCTTTGCGCGACTTAGGCTGATTGCGACGGAGGAATATGAAAGGCTTTACGAGGACCATAATCTTCGGCCGATCCGGATCGGGGAACTGATTGAGCGTCGGGGTCTCCATCTTATCATCGGTGCATTTGTACCTCTAGCAAGCTTCGCACTTTTTCATCTCGTCACCATCTTTCCTATCTCGTTTATTGAGCTTTATTCGGATCGATCGATTGGTGAATTTCTTCTAACGCAGCTGTCGGGCGCGGTAATCTGCCTGATCTGCGTAATGCTGTCGGGCGTCATCGCTGATCGGATTGGCCGGGCCCGGCACCTTGCGTTATGCGCTGTAGGGATAGGGATGCTGAGCATAGGGACCCCGTTTCTCCTGGGCGGTGGAACCGCGGGCCAGACAGGATTCATTCTGATCGGTTTTGCTTTGCTCGGGTTGTCGCACGGCCAGGCAGCAGGTGCTGTCGCGTCAGCTTTCGCAGAGCGCGACCGTTACACGGGCTCAGCGCTGACGTCGGATCTCGCCTGGCTGTTCGGAGCCGGATTGGCACCTTTGGTTGCTCTGGTACTTACCGCACGGTTCGGTGTTGGATCGATTGGTCTCTATCTGATGTCGGGTGCGATCTGCACTCTATTTGCCCTTTGGATTAACAAGCGGACCTCGCAAGCGTCATCGCTTTGACCAGACGTGAGGAAATTGAGGAGCACGTGCCAAAGGCAACACGACGCACGTCTTTTGATCAGGCATTGCGAGGTTGAACGTGAATGGAAGGGTGCGGCCTATCGCACCATTTTTAACCGGCCCTCCGGCTGTCGAAGTTTCTGTCTTATTCACGACGTTACAGATCTGTCCTCAGGAGAGGGATGTGCAGCGGCGCTGATCTACCCGACACACAGGCAACTTCGCTGAGGGCCTCTCGGGATTACGTAAATCTCAGGTCGCTTCGGAGGCGGCAGACAGTTTAGGAGGAAATATGCCGCAACAAGTCATCACGGCCAACCGACTCACCGACGGTGTGGTGGTTTGGTTGGGCGCGGAAGAGCGTTGGAACGCCGAACTCGACCGCTCTTCGATCTTCGATGAAATTCAAGCTGCAGCGTTAGTCGCCAAGCTAGCAGATCGTGACACGAACATCGCCGTGGATGTGCGCGCCGTACCGGTAGAGGCCGTGGATGGACAGGTGGTACCTACGGAACGTCGCGAGAGGTTGCGAGCTGTTGGGCCAAGCGTGCGTGCGGATCTTGGCTCGACACCACCAGAGGAACGGTGGTCATGTGGTCCTCTTCCTCCGCCGCCTTCATCCTATTCTACCTCACCCTTCGCCGGCATTTATCGGTACGACGAGTATGACAGACAATTCCTTCGGGATCGCGCGGCGCAGTTCCGCAATCAGGTTGAACGCCGCTTGTCAGGTGAGTTAAGCGAGGACGAGTTCAAGCCGTTGAGGCTGATGAACGGGCTTTACCTACAACTCCACGGCTATATGCTGCGCGTAGCTCTGCCTTACGGTGTCGTGAGCGCGTCCCAAATGCGGCAGCTCGCCTATGTGGCGCGTTATTATGATCGCGGCTATGGTCATTTCACGACGCGGCACAACATGCAGTTTAACTGGCCCCGCCTCGCTGATGCACCGGATATTCTGGCAGTGCTAGCTGAGGCGGATCTCCACGCGATCCAGACAAGTGGCAATTGCGTAAGAAACGTGACCACGGATCATTTCGCCGGAGCGGCTGCCGAAGAAGTCGTAGATCCTCGCCTGTACGCCGAAATCCTTCGACAATGGTCAACTGACCATCCAGAATTCACGTATTTACCCCGCAAGTTTAAGATTGCCCTCTCTGGTAGCCCACAGGACCGTGCCGCTGTGCGTTTCCATGACATAGGCATTCTGGCGCGCCGAAACTTGAAGGGGGAGGCCGGGTTCCAGATATTCGCAGGCGGCGGGCTCGGTCGAACTCCAATTGTTGGCACGATGGTAAGCGATTGGGTACCGGTACGGGACTTGCTTCGTTATATCGAGGCTATCCTTCGCGTGTACAACGCACTCGGACGACGCGATAATATTCATAAAGCGCGCATTAAAATCCTGATTCGCGAGATGAAAGCCGAGCGCTTCATCGAGATGATCGAGCAAGAGTTCGCCGAGATGCCCAGAGATCATGCGGTTCTCGACGACGAGATCATATCAGCAGTGGGCGCGCGGTTCCATGAGCCCCCATTCGAGAATCTTCCGAAGCATTGCGTCGCGTTTGAGCAGGCTAAGCGCGAGGACCGAGCCTTTCGGTCGTGGGTCAAGACGAACAGCCATCCTCATCGGAAAGCCGGTTATATCTCCGCCGTGGTCTCAATGAATCCGGTAGGTGGAATCTCCGGAGATATCAGTGCGGATGAGATGGATTTCGTGGCAGACCTTGCGGATCGTTTCTCGTTTGGTGAACTTCGTGTCTCACACGAACACAATCTCGTACTGCCGCATGTAGAGCAGGATAAGCTCTATGATCTTTGGCGGTCCTTGGTAGGCGCCGGCCTGGCGACGGCAAATATCGGTTTGATTACAGATATTATCTCATGTCCGGGGATGGATTATTGCAGCCTGGCCACGGCGCGCTCAATTCCAATTGCGCAGCAGATCGCCCAGCGCTTTGCTGACCCGGCGCGGCAGGAAAAGATCGGCCCTGTCGACCTCAATATCTCGGGCTGCATCAACGCCTGCGGACATCACCACGTAGGTCACATCGGATTGCTCGGCGTCGACAAGAATGGAAAGGAGGTCTACCAGATCACGCTTGGTGGATCCGGTGACGAAGAAGCATCAATTGGTGCAATCATCGGACGTGGCGTTGCTGCCGATGATGTACCTGACGCGATCGAAGCCATCATTGATGCCTACCTCGCGAATCGAAAGGACGGTGAACCGTTTATTGCGACTTATAGGCGCCTCGGTGTTGCACCGTTTAAGGAGGCTGTTTATGGCGCTCATTGATAATCGGGCTCAGGTCATTGAGGAGCGTTGGGTTTATCCTGGCACAGACGGTGCCTATGTAGCTGAGGCGTACAGCGTCGTTCCTGCTGACGCCCTGGCGTTGGTTCCTCCATCTGTACGGCCGCTTGGTGTGTTCGTGTCGGCGGGCACTGCCGTGGATGTCCTGATCTCATATTTGAATAAGCTCGATTTGATCGCCGTGGAGTTCCCGAAGTTTCGGGATGGGCGCGGCTTTACAATGGTTCGGACGCTACGCACAAAATACGGGTTCCAAGGCGACATTCGCGCAATCGGTTATGTGTTGCCTGATCAGTTTGCCCCGCTTGTGCAGTGCGGGTTTTCTAGCATTGTAACGTCTGCTGAGCATCCTCCTGAACAGTGGCAACAGAAGGCAGCTTCGCTCGGAGGCACACCTCCGAAGCCTCTCGTGCAGCGAATGATCAACCAGCGGGCGAGAGTCCCGAATAGCCTTGAGTGATATTACCGCCCCGCCGCACCGGGCTGATTATCATGAACTTGTTCTGACCGGCCCACGAGTGTCCCAGGAAGCGGCACACTAAAATGCTCGCGTGAGCCGCTAACAATTCCTTCTTAACCGACCTGATGACGGAGTGGATATGGAGCATGGCCATAATCGGAAAAGCGGTATTCTTTCGGGTAGGATGCCCAGTCTGCCTTGACGTGGAACAGCGCTTTGTGGGGGCGATTAATCCCGCATTGTACAATGTTGAAATCGTCGATTTGGAAAAACAAAAAGAACGTCTCGCTGAGGCGACGGCGGCGGGCGTCCAATCCGTTCCAGCGCTCCTTATTCAGGGCGCTGTCTACCATATCAACTTTGGCGCTGACATCCTCGATCTCTTTGGCGAAGAGATCGATCACGGCCACGACTTCATTGATGTGGGGGCTGGGATATAGGCTGTGGGGCAGGATGCATGAGAAGAGCTCGCCCTGTGAACGGGCATGAGTGCGGATCGCCGAGCTCTAGGGTTGATCGTGAATGTGCGGCTGACCGAAAGCATGGCCCCGACTGACTGACTTCGGCCGGGTGGGCGCTTTGGGAGGGGCGGTCGGATATGTCGCGTGAGATATCACCTGGATCTCTGTCCTCGTCAGGACTATCCAATAAAATTGCGGAATTTGACCTCAGGGCTCTGAGATACGTTCTGGCTGCAGCGGAAGCGGCTAGCATTCGCCGCGCGGCAGAAGCCATCGGCGTCGAGCCGTCAAGCGTCAGTCGTGGTATCAGAGATTTCGAGGACCGAATTGGTGTAGGCGTCTTTGACCGCGGACCGTTCGGCGTACGTTTGACGAATGCGGGGAAAGCATTTCTACAGCAGGCGATGCCGGCCATCCAGCAGATCAACGAAGCCTTTGAGCTCGCCGGTGCGGCGGGCCGCGTCGAAACAGGAACTGTTCGGGTCGGTCTCATTACGACGCTTGCCAGTGGGTTTCTACGTCAATTAGTAGGACGGTTTAAAGATGCGCACCCTAACGTAGCGATCGACTTTTATGATGGAGGACGTCCAACTCACATCCAGGGTATCCGAACCCGAAAACTGGACATTGGAATCTTCACCGGCAACGGTGCGGTAGAGGCATGTGACACTCTGGAGTTGTGGCGCGAAAGAGTCCATATCGCGATGCCCCTTGAGCATCGTTTGGCTCGTCAGCGGTCGATAGGCTGGCAGGAACTCCGGGATGAACGTTTTATCGTATCCAGATTTGGAGCCGGTCCGGAAATACGTGACTACATCGTGCGGAGGATCTGTGATTACAGCACCTACCCGTTGATCGACTATTGTGGCGTACAGCAGGAGACGTTGATGCACATGGTCGCGATGGGGAAGGGTATAACTCCTGTGGTGGCTGCGTGGAGCGATATATCCATTTCTGCACTGACCCTCGTCCCTTTAGACGCTTTGGAGGACGTGGTCCCTTTTAGCGCCGTTTGGTCACCGGACAATGACAATCCCGGCCTACGGCGCCTACTCGTTCTTGCGCGAATGATGGCCAGCGAACTGGCCGAATGAGGTGGAGTTTTCAGGACGGATCAGTTCCGTCGTACGAGTCTATTCAAATCGAGTTAGCGTATTTGAATCACTGATTTTTTTGTGCCTGACGCCTCACTTTTGCAAAGCCCCGATCTGTCGTGATGAACCGCTCCAGCATCGGCACGACTAGTTTCTTTGGATCGGCAGCGGCCTGGCCGGTCTCCCGCGCGAGGGCATCGGCATAAGCGACGAGATCGCGATACAGTGCCGCTGGCAAATCCAGCGCCACCTTGACAGGTTTGTCCTCCGTGATGGGACCGAGTTTCAATTTTGTCATTGGGCAGTTCCATAGGGTTCGAGGACGAGATCGCGAGTTACAACAACCCGGACCGGAAATCCCGGCCGAATGGTAAGAGTAGGCTGGACGTTGAGCTGGCGGCGCACGATTTGCTGGCCAGCATCATTGATAGTGTCCTGTCCTCCGTCGCGAATGGCACTGAGCAGACGATCATCGTCATCGACGGCAAGCTCTGTTCCAATGGCGAGCAGAGTCGATAGACCGGCCGCCTTGGCAAGATCCCACCAGTGATAGTCGACGTCATCTTCCAGCCCCGCGTAGCCTTGTCCGTCGGCGCCGGGCTGACGTTCCAGAACGATCGATCGGCCGTTGGGCATGATCAGTCTGTTCCATACCAGCAGCACACGCCGCTGCCTGAAACCGATCCCGTTGTCATATTCACCGATGAGGCGGCTCCCCTGTGGCACGAGTAGAATGCGGCCTGTCGGGCTGTCAAAGATATTCTCCGTGACCTGCGCAGTGATCTGTCCAGGAAGGTCAGACCGGATGCCGGTGATGAGGGCGGCGGAAATCACCGCGCCCGCCTGAAGGACATAGGGCGAAGCCGGAGGCGCTACGCGATCTCCAGAGACGGTACGCCGGTCGACAGGGGCGTTGAGAAACGCGATTTGGCGATCCTGCGCGGTTTGCGCGCCGCCCTGAGCTGCAAGGCCCATCCCGTTGAAGTCCGGCGTTGCGCCCGTGGCGGCGGCATTGCCGCCCGGTCGTGCTTCGGTCTGAAAGAACACCCTGCTGGTGCGCGCGGCCTCCTCTTCTGCGAGGCGGCGCTGCTCCTCCTGATCCACTCCCGGTGCGCCAGCCATAGGCGGCGGCGCTACGGGCTGTCCCCGGTTCTGGGCGTCGAGGATCGGGCCACCAAGATCGCCAGGAAGGGGAGGTCCGAGAACAGGGCCGGTATAGTCGCGTGGCAGCCCCGCTAGGCCGTCTGCCGTGCTGCGATTGTCGACGGAATAGAGCTCCTCGCCGCCAGGGCCTACCTCGTGGGTCTGAAGTGCGTAAATCAGCGCGCCGCCGACGCCGAGTGCGGTGACGACGCCAAGCCCGGCCAGAACCTTGCGCGACAGGCGGGTGACGCTCGGCGTCTCCGCGCGCAGGCGCATTGTCGGCGCGGTAGCACCGGTCGTGCCCGTCAACGTTACGCCGGAATCGTCGTCTGGTTTGGTTGACCCGTTTGGGCTGTTATCGGTATCGCTCATGATGCGGGCCTCCCGTCGGTTCGAACGATTCTGACGACCTGTTGCCGATCGCCGCTGCCAAGTCGTAGCTCGGCGGCGCCGAACAGGCGGTCCACGATCAGGATATGTTGGTGGATGCGGCTGTTGACGATCTGGGCTTCACCCTCGGGGCCGATGACGAAGAGCGGAGGCATCTCACCCTGGACGATGCCACGCGGGAACTCGACATAGACGTGCCGACCATCGTCGTAGATCGATACGGGCTTCCAGGGCGGGTTGGCGCCGGTGAGGCCATAGCGGTAGTTGCGAGCGGTTGCGGCCGGGATGATAGGCGTGGTCGGTACGGACTGCCTTGATCCAGGCTGCGCGGGATAGGCCCAGGCAACGGCTGGCATATAGAGCGCCTCTCGAGCGCGCAGCTCGATCATATAGGTCCGGCGATCCGTTGTGATCACGAGGTTGGTCGCGATGTCGGCGCGCGTCGGTTTGACTAGGACCTGCACGCGGCGGGTCAGGCCGGCGCCGCTTTCGGTGTCCCCGATGATCCATCGGGCGGTATCACCGGCTGCTATCGGGCCAGCGCCGGTCAGGCTTTCGCCGGGTTCAAGCGCAATCGTGGTGATCTGGCCGACGGCGGCGTAGACCTGATAGAGTGCGCCTTCGCTCCAGGGGTAGATCTGGATGGCGTTATAATAGCCCTCACGCCTCGGTTCCACACGCGCGGCGGCGTTGGCGCTTTCTATGCGCCCAGTTGGTGTTCCTGCCGAGGTGCCGCCCCGGCTCACCGTCCAGGCCGGAGGCACATGCAAGGGGCGCGGCGCCTGTTCCGTCACCACAGCGGGGATAGCGGGTAGCGGCGGAACATCGGAATCGTAGCTGATCTCCGGCGGCTTCTTCATCGTGGCGCAGCCCGCGAGCATGGTCGCGGACAGAAGAATAACAAGCAGGGCGCCGCTCTTCTTTCCCGGGGTCTCTGATTTGCGGATGAGGGGCATCATTGGCTCATCTCCCGCGACCAGGAAATGGCATTCACGTAGATGCCAAGCGGATTGGCTTTCAGCCGTTCGGCGTCGCGTGGTGGTTGCAGGACGATGGTGAGGATTGCGGTCCAGCGTTGGGTGCTGGAGAGTTGACCGTTCTCGTAGTGACGCTCGGTCCAGGCAACACGGAACGAATCCGGCGATGCGCGGATGACGCTTGAGACATCGACGGCGATCTGGTTCCGACCCACCTTTGTGAACGGATCATTGGCACGGGCGTAGTCGTTGAGCGCTGCCGCTCCGCGATCAGTGGTGAACTCATAGGCGCGCAGCCAGTTCTGGCGGACGATGATGCCGTCGGCCGGGATGGAGCGCACCTGCTCGATGAAACGTCCCAGATGCCAAGCAACCTGCGGATCGGTCGGGCGATAGTCTGCAGTTGCCGGGGCAACGGCCTGCGATTGGCCGAGGTTATCGACCTGCACGACCCATGGAACGACCGTGCCACGCGCGGACTGCCAGACAAGGGCTGAGGCAAAGCCGGCCGACAGGATCAGCGAGCCGAGCGCCATGGTGCGCCAGTTTTTGGCCTGCACGCGAGCCGATCCGATGCGCTCGTCCCAGACCTGGGTGGCTTTTTGATAGGGCGTCTCCGGTTCGGGAGATTTGCCATAATGGGTTGCTGGACGTTTGAAGATACTCATGAGCGGTCACTTTCAGAAAGGTTGACGGAGGAGCCGCCGCCGTGGCTATCGCCGGAGCGCACGGCGTGTCCGGCGGCGGAAACGCCGTGGCTGAGCGACTGCGAGCGCTTCATGCGCTTGGCCCAATCGGGCGGGCCGCTAGCAGCGGGTGGCGATGCGGCAGAGGCGGCATCGCCACCGCCAATCGTTCCCATGGTTGAGGAGCCGCCCGTGGTCTCAAAACCGGATTTTGCGCCCTCGGAGAAACTGGATTTGACACTTTCGCTTGCGCGGGCGGCTGCCCGCTTCAGTGGTGACGCGGCTGCGCTGCCCGCAGCTTTGGCCACGCCGCCCATTCCGGCAGCAACGCCGGATGCGCCGGATTGACCAGCGGAGGCGAGGCTATAGGCTGTTGAAGCTCCGCCGGCAGCTGCGGCTCCGCCTCGAACGGCGGCAGCGCCACCAGACAGAGCGGCAGCACCACCCTTTGCAGCAAGACCGGCAGCGCCGCCTGCGGCGAGTGCCGCGCCACCAACGGCAAGTCCGGTCCCGACCGCGGCGCCAGCGCCGAGCTGGGGGCCACCGGAGACAAGGCCGTTGGCTATGCCGGGTCCGAAGATGCCAAGGCCGAGCAGAGAGAGTGCGGCCAGCACGATCGCCATGGCGTCATCAATGGTCGGGGTTGCCCCGCCGAATCCGGTTGTGAACTGCGAAAACAGCGTCGAGCCGATACCGATTATGACGGCAAGTACCAGAACCTTGATGCCGGACGAGACGACATTGCCGAGGACTTTCTCGGCCATGAAGGCGGATTTGCCGAACAGGCCGAAGGGAATGAGGACGAAGCCGGCCAGTGTGGTCAACTTGAACTCAATCAGCGTGACGAAGAGTTGGACCGCGAGGATGAAGAAGGCGAGCAGGACCAGAGCCCAGGCGAACAACAGGCAGGCGATCTGGATGAAATTCTCGAAGAAGGACCAGTAGCCCATCAGGCCGGAAATGGATTCGAGCAGCGGGCGTCCGGCATCGAGGCCGGTCTGCGCGACCTTGCCGGGGCGAAGGAGATCGGCCGTGGTGAAGCCGGTGCCGGAGCCCTTGAGGCCGAGACCGGCGAAGCTGTCGAAGACGATCTTCGCCAGATTGTTCCAGTTGCCTATGATGTAAGCGAAGGCGCCGATAAACAGGGTCTTTTTTACCATACGCGCAATTATGTCGTCGTCTGCACCCCAGCTCCAGAACAGGGCGGCCAGCGTTACGTCGATGACGATCAGAGTCGTGGCGATGAACGCGACCTCACCGCCCAGTAGACCAAAGCCTGAATCGATATAGCTGGTGAAGACCTGCAGGAACTGGTCGATGACGCCGGTGCCGCCCATGATTATTGTCCTTCTTTTTGGTGGGGTACGGCCGGTGCGTCTGGCGATCGGATGCCGAGGAAGCGATCACGACTTTCGGCCCAGACCGCCAGGCACTCGGAATTCTCGGTCGCCTTTTGCCCAAGTTGCTGGCAGCGACGCTGAGCGGCATGCAGGGGATCGGGGGCGGACGGCTGGAGCTGCCTTGCGGCTGGCGCTGCGGGGACATCTTCCTCGCGCGTCATCTCGATTGCGGTCGCCGTGATGGCGACCGCGACGAATATGATGGCGCCCAGCCGGGCCAGCAGCTTGCCGTCCATCTTCTTCCCCCTTTCTGGTGTCAGTTGCCGTTGTTGAACATCTGCGCGTTGCCCGGCTGGTAGCCGGAGCCGGGCGTCAGAAACCGGCGGCGTTGTTCGCGACCCTGTTCGGCGGCGGCTGCCTGTTCTGCCGCCGACAGGGCTTCGGCCCGGCCGTTGGCGGCCAGAAGCGCGGTCAGGTCTGAAAGCTGCTGCGCCTGGAGCGCCAGGAGCTGATTGCCGGCCTGGGTCGCCTGAAGCGCGCCAGTGGCGCCCTGGCTCTGGCCGATCAGAGCCGACATTTCGGCGCGCTGCCCGTCGATATTGCCGACGACACCGGCCTGCACCCGCATGGCATCCTGCAGACCGCCAACGGTGTTCTGCCAGCGATCGCGGGCGCCGGCGACAAGTGCCTGGTCCGAGGCCGACATCGATGCAGCGCCGTACTGGGTCTGGAAGGCCTGATCGATTTTCTGGACGTCGAAGGCGATGTTCTGCGCCTGGGAAAGAAGCTGCTGCGTCCTCTGGACGTTCTGCTGAAGCTGCTGGATCGAGGAATAGGGCAGGCTCGCAAGATTGCGAGCTTGATTGATCAGCATCTGCGCTTCGTTCTGAAGCTGGGTGATCTGCTGGTTGATCTGTTGAAGGGTGCGCGCCGCCGTCAGGACGTTCTGCGCATAGTTGGACGGATCGAATACGATTCGCCCGAAGCCGAACTGGGCGTGCGCAGGCGCAGCCAATATCGGCGAAAGCGCCAGAGGAACGGCAAGAAGGCTGGCGGCCATCAGGGCCGCGCGGGAACGGTGAACAAGAGTCATGACGGTATCTCCAGGTTGGTGAGGTCAGGGATGAGGTCGGCGGCCCAGGCGATGTCGCGCAGGCGTAGCCAGGCTTCGAGAAAGCCTTGGCGGCCATGCTCGGCGACGATCTGCGCGATCCGGGTCTGGTCGGATTTCGAGGAAGCGGCGCAGAGCGCCAGCGCCACTTCACCAAGGCCGAGGTCGAACAGGCGATTGCCGCGGCGTGACTGGCAGTAATAGTCCCGCTTGGGTGTGGCCCGTGCGAGGATCTCGATCTGCCGGTCATTGAGACCGAAGCGACGATAGATCGCCGTGATCTGCGGCTCGATGGCGCGCTCGTTCGGCAGCAGCAGCCGGGTCTGGCAGCTTTCGATGATCGCAGGCGCAATGGCGCTGCCATCGATGTCGCTGAATGACTGGGTGGCGAAGATGACGGATGCGTTCTTCTTGCGCAGCGTCTTCAACCATTCACGGAGCTGGCCGGCGAAGCCGTCGTCATCGAGTGCCAGCCAGCCCTCGTCGATGATCAGCATGGTCGGCGATCCGTCGAGACGGTCCTCGATGCGGTGGAAAAGATAGGAGAGGACAGCGGGTGCAGCGCCCGTGCCGATCAGGCCTTCGGTCTCGAACGCCTGGACTGAGGCGCCGCCGAGATGCTCTGCTTCGGCATCGAGCAACCGGCCGTAGGGGCCGCCAACGCAGTAGGGTCGCAGCGCCTGCTTCAGCTCGTTGGATTGCAGTAGCACCGCAAGGCCGGTGATCGTGCGTTCCTGAACCGGTGCGGAGGAGAGCGAGGTCAGCGCCGACCAAAGATGCTCCTTTACGTCCGGTGTGATGGTGATGCCTTCGCGCGTGAGGATCGATACGATCCAGTCCGCCGCCCAGGCGCGTTCGGGCACGTCATGGATGAGGGCCAGCGGTTGGAGGGAAACGCTGTCGTCGGCGCTCTCGCTTAAATTCCCGCCGAGATCATGCCAGTCGCCGCCCATGGCGAGGGCGGCAGCACGGATCGATCCGCCGAAATCGAAGGCGAACACCTGACTTCCGGCGTAGCGGCGAAACTGGAGGGCCATCAACGCCAGCAAGACGGACTTCCCCGCGCCGGTCGGGCCGACGATCAGTGTATGGCCGACATCGCCGACGTGAAGGGAAAACCGGAACGGGGTCGAGCCTTCGGTCTTGCCGAAGAGCAGAGGGGGCGCTGCGAAATGCTCGTCCCGTTCCGGCCCCGCCCACACCGCTGAAAGCGGGATCATGTGGGCGAGATTGATAGTGGAAATCGGCGGCTGCCGGACGTTGGCATAGACATGGCCGGGCAATGAGCCGAGCCAGGCATCCACGGCATTGATGCTCTCGGCCATGGCGGTGAAATCGCGTCCCTGAATGATCTTCTCGACCAGCCGCAGCTTCTCGTCGGCAATCCGCGGGTCGTCGTCCCAGACAGTGACGGTTGCGGTGACATAGGCCTGGCCGGCATAGTCCGCGCCCAGTTCCTGAAGCGCGAGATCGGCGTCGGCAGCCTTGTTGGACGCATCGGTATCGACCAAAGCCGAAGCCTCGTTGGTCATGATCTCTTTGAGGATCGATGCGATGGATTTGCGTTTTGCGAACCACTGCCGCCGGATCTTGACCAGCAGCTTGGTCGCATCGGTCTTGTCGAGCATCACTGCGCGGGTCGACCAGCGATAGGGAAAGGCCAGCCGGTTCAGCTCATCAAGCAGACCCGGCGTTGTCGCGGTCGGAAACCCGACGATGGTGAGGATGCGAAGATGGGCCGTTCCAAGGCGTGGCTCCAGCCCGCCGGTCAGCGGCTGATCGGCGAGCAGGGCATCGAGATACATCGGCGTTTCCGGCACGCGGACGCGATGGCGATTGGTGGAGATGCAGCCATGCAAGTAGGTGAGGGTCTCGGCATCGGTTAGCCAGTCGCATTCCGGCATGAAGCCGTCGACCAGTTGCAGGACGCGATCGGTGCGATCGATGAAGCCGGTGAGGATCTCGCGGGCATTGACGCCGGTCTCGGCCTTGCCTTCATAGAGCCAGCTTTCCGCGCGCGCTGCGTCTTCGGCAGGCGGCAGATAGAGGAAGGTCAGGAAATAGCCGGACTCGAAATGGCTGCCGGCCTCCTCGAAATCTGCCTTGCGTTCGGCGTCAACCAGCGCAGAGGCGGCGTCGGGAAAGCGGCTGGCGGGATAGGTGCCAGCGGCATGGCGTTGTGCTTCGACAAAGATCGCCCAACCGGAACCAAGGCGACGGAAGGCGTTGTTGAGGCGGCCAGCGACCGCAACCAGCTCGGCGGGAACTGCACTGTCGAGATCCGGCCCCCGAAAGCGAGCCGTTCTCTGGAAGCTGCCGTCCTTGTTGAGGACAACGCCGTTATCGCATAGCGCGGCCCAGGGCAGGAAGTCGGCCAGGCGGGCGTTGCGATTGCGGTATTCTGCAAGGTTCATCATGGCGGTACTCCCTTCAGACGCCCAGGTGCCCGGGGATGCGCAGATGGCGACGCACCACATCGACAAAGAGGGGATCGCGTTTGGCCGCCCAGACGGCGGCGAAGTGACCGAGCAGCCCAAGCGCGATGCCGACGAGCCAAAGCCGCAGACCCAGTCCGAGGGCGGCGGCCAGTGTGCCGTTGACGATGGCGATTGACCGGGGGGCACCGCCCAGCAAAATGTGCTCGGTCAGTGCGCGGTGGACCGGGGCGATGAACCCCGGCACCTCGGCGAGGTTTTCGAGCGAACCCGCCATCAGACGAGTGCCCCGCCACCGAAGGAGAAGAAGCTCAGGAAGAATGAACTGGCGGCGAAGGCGATAGAGAGGCCGAAGACGATCTGGATCAGCTTGCGGGCGCCGCCCGAACTGTCACCAAAGGCCAGCGTCAGGCCGGTGACGATGATGATGATCACGGCGATGATCTTGGCGACCGGGCCTTCGATTGATTGCAGGATCGATTGCAGCGGGGCCTCCCACGGCATTGACGAACCCGAGGCGTGAGCGGCGGGCGCGAGGATCAGGGTGGCGTAGGTGACGGCTGCGGCCGTCGCGACATGGCGGCGGATGCGGATTGCATGACGGATCATGGTTGGTCTCCTGTTGGGTTGGGGGCATGGGTTGCCGGGATGACGTAGTAATCGCCGTCGGGGCCGAGGCCTTCGACACAGGCGAGTTCGGAGAGGCGGCGCAGCGATCCGCGCCCCGACAGCACGGCGACGAGATCGATGGTCTCGGCGATCAGAGCGCGGGGCACTGTGATGACGGCTTCCTGAATGAGTTGCTCGAGGCGGCGCAGTGCACCGATGCCCGTGCTGGCGTGGATGGTGCCGATGCCGCCGGGATGACCGGTTCCCCAGGCCTTCAGGAGATCAAGGGCTTCGGGGCCACGCACCTCTCCGATGGGGATACGATCGGGCCGCAGCCGCAGTGAGGAGCGGACCAGATCGGACAGCGAAGCCACGCCATCCTTGGTTCGCATGGCGACAAGGTTCGGAGCCGCGCATTGCAGCTCGCGGGTATCCTCGATGATCACCACGCGGTCAGACGTCTTGGCAACCTCGGCAAGCAGCGCGTTTGTGAGGGTGGTTTTGCCCGTCGAGGTGCCACCTGCGACGAGAATGTTGGCGCGGGAGGAAACGGCCTGCCGCAGCGTTTCGGCCTGGTCAGCATCCATGATCCCGGCAGCAACATAATCATCGAGGGTGAAGACGGCGACAGCGGGTTTACGGATCGCAAAGCTCGGCGCAGCGACAACGGGGGGCAGAAGGCCCTCGAACCGCTCTCCCGTCTCGGGGAGTTCGGCCGAGACGCGCGGCGCGCCAGAGTGAACTTCTGCGCCGACGTGATGTGCGACCAGACGCACGATCCGCTCGCCATCAGCGGGCGACAAGCGTTCGCCCGTGTCGGACAGGCCCTCGGAAAGTCGGTCGATCCAGAGCTTGCCGTCGGGGTTGAGCATCACCTCGACGATCGACGGGTCTTCCAGAAACCGGGCGATGGCGGGGCCAAGGGCGGTGCGCAGCATGCGTGCGCCTCGCGTGATCGCCTCAGATTTCTGGTGATTTTCCGCCATGTCGTCCCCTTGCATTCAGGGACCGTTCGGCAGGCCCTGGATCGGGGACGATTAAAAGAGCCTGAAATTGGGCTGATTCAACAAGTGTTTGTCGTAGTAGTAGTGTGGAGCGCAAATACAGGAGAACGGCGGTGCGGCCCGCGACTGGATTTGTTTTCGGGAGGACTATGGATCTTCCAAATGCGAATCGTTGGTGGGGATTACATCGTTGCCAGCGACATCATCGGGAATCTCACGCAGGAAGCTTTGGCCCTTCTGAAGGCGCATTCCGAGGGTTTCGATAAAGCCTTCGTAGCGCTCGCGGCCTTTGACCTGAGCGGCAGCGTGCGCGTCACTGGGGAGAGGCGGTGTGATGGTCAGCCAGAAGCGGACGAACAGCGCTACGGTTTCGGCGGTAACCCCGAGGTCGCGCTCGAGGCGCTGGACCTGTCGGGAGAGCCGATCCATGCGGCGAGCGAAAGCGGCTTCGCGCCGATCAGCGTCGTCGGGCGAGAGAAACGAGGCGACAGCCGCCTCAACGATCGCTGAGCGCGAGATGTTCTTGCGCTCGGACAGGTCTCTGATCTTCTCGATCATCTCGACAGGCAAGGTGAGGTTTAGACGGTCACGCATCGTCACAGATCCATATTGTCGTTGGGGGCCATGGAAACTTGCCGCGCGATACCACTCATCTGGCGGCGCAGAACCTGCCGCTGGCGGGCGGCATCCTCCGGTTCGTCATCGAGCATGATGGCGAATTCTTGGGACGGGTTCGGATCTGTCGTCTCCTTGACGATGGCGACATGATCGGGCAACTCCGGTTCGCGGCGTAGCCCACTGTTGGCGGCGTCCTTCTCCGCCTTCTGGATTTCGGCGAGCAGAGCGGCATCTGGCGCCTGCGGTTTGAGTTCCGTCCAGGCGTCTTTCCGTGTGGTGCGCTTGGTCTTGGCCGGATCGGGTGGGGGCAAAACGCGCTCGTTGAAGCGCCTGTCCTCGTAGTATCGCGCCTTCTTGGCCCGGACAGGTGGTGTCGCCGCCAGCATGACGATTTCATCGTCAGGAGGAAGCTGCATGATCTCGCCGGGGGTAAGGAGCTGGCGCGCGGTTTCCGAACGCGAGACCATCAGATGGCCGAGCCAGGGCGACAAGCGATGCCCGGCATAGTTCTTCATCGCCTTCATCTCGGTGGCGGTGCCGAGTGCGTCTGACACGCGCTTCGCGGTGCGCTCGTCATTGGTCGCGAAGGAGACGCGCACATGGCAATTGTCGAGGATCGAGTTGTTGGCGCCGTAGGCCTTTTCGATCTGGTTGAGGGATTGGGCGATGAGGAAAGCCTTCAACCCATAGCCCGCCATGAAGGCCAGAGCGCTCTCGAAGAAGTCGAGACGGCCGAGGGCAGGGAACTCATCCAGCATCATCAGCACGCGATGCCGTCGGCTTTTGGCGTGCAGATCTTCGGTCAGGCGGCGGCCGATCTGGTTAAGGACCAGGCGGATCAGCGGCTTGGTGCGTGAGATATCGGAAGGTGGGACCACGAGGTAGAGCGTGGCTGGCAACTCGTCCTCGATCAGATCCGCGATGCGCCAATCGCACCGGCTCGTCACCTCGGCCACTACAGGGTCGCGATAGAGACCGAGAAACGACATTGCGGTCGACAGCACGCCGGAGCGTTCGTTGTCGGATTTGTTCAGCAACTCGCGTGCAGTTGAGGCGATGACCGGGTGTGGCCCCTTCTCGCCGAGATGAGGCGTGGTCATCATCGCTGCCAGTGTCGTCTCGATCGGACGCTTTGGGTCCGACAGGAATCCGGCGACCCCGGCGAGTGTTTTGTCCTTCTCGGCATAGAGGACGTGGAGGATTGCGCCGACCAGTAGCGAGTGGCTGGTTTTTTCCCAGTGGTTGCGTTTCTCCAGCGAGCCTTCCGGATCGACCAGCACGTCGGCGACGTTCTGAACGTCGCGCACTTCCCATTCGCCGCGGCGTACCTCGAGCAGCGGATTGTAGGCGGCGGATTTGATGTTGGTCGGGTCGAACAGCAGCACGCGGCCGTGCTTCGAGCGGAAGCCCGCCGTGAGCTGCCAGTTCTCGCCCTTGATGTCGTGAACGACGACGGAGCCTGGCCAGGTCAGGAGGGTCGGGACGACAAGACCGACGCCCTTGCCGGACCGTGTCGGCGCAAAGCACAGTACATGCTCTGGACCATCGTGGCGGATGTAGTCGCGGTCTAGCTTGCCGAGCACCACGCCATCAGGGCTGAGTAGGCCGGCAGCCTTGATCTCATGTGGATTTGCCCATCGTGCCGAACCATAGGTCGCGATGTTCTTCGCCTCACGGGCGCGCCAGACCGACATGCCGATGGCGACAGCGATGGCGATGAAGCCGCCGGAGGCGGCGATCATGCCGCCTTTGGCAAAGACGTCAGGGGCGTAGGCGTCGAAGAAGTACCACCACCAGAAGATGGCGGGCGGATAGTAGACGGGCATACCGCTGAACACGAACCATGGTGTCCCGAGTTGCGCCTGAAATCCGAGCTGCCAGGCGACGTATTGGGTGGCGCCCCAGGTCGTGAACAGCACGATCAGGAAGACGATGAGGATCTGGCCCCAGAGGATTTTGGTTGCGGACATTATCGTGGTCCTTACTGTCGGGGTTGAGGGTTACAGGCCGAGCCCGCGCTGGCGGCCGAGACTCCAGTCGATGCCGCTGGCGCCCTTGGCGACGCCGGCAATGTGCTGACCGAGTTTCTTTTCCAGCGGCGGGGTCCAAGGGACGAGTTGGAAGCCCAGTCCGTTGTCGATCATCGCGAAGCGGCCGGAGGAGAGGGCGAGGCGCTGGCGATAGATGCCGGTGACATGCTCGCCGGCCTGCACCTTCTGGAAGGCGAGCCCCGTTTCGGTCGCGAGCTTCGCGCCAACGGAATCGAGTTCGCGCTGGCGCAGGGTGTTCAGAAGATCGCGTTGCAGGATGACGCGCTGGCCTTGGCGGCGGGCGAGGCCTTCTTCTGCCAGATGCTCGGTACGTGCTCGCATGGCCTCGCGAACTTCGCCGCCAAATCCGCCTGCTGACATAGGGCTCGGTTCGCGCTCGACGAGGCGATGATCGAGCCAGGTGGCGCCGGGAGCGGCGACTTGACGGTTGAGATCGAGATCGGATCGGTTGGCGAGCACGAGTGTCGGACGTTCATCATCGGGACCGCCGAAGCGCCTGACCTCGACGATGCCGCCGATTGGAGGTGAATGTTCGAATGCGTCGATGCCACGAAAGCGGACATGATGGGCCCGGCCGTCGGTGCCGTCGATCACGGCATAGGCTTCGCCCGTGAGTTCGTCATGCAGGCCGCGATCGACCAGGCGACCCATGATCGGGGAACCTACGGTGGTGCCGTCGATAATATAGTCGGTGAAACCGCGATCCTGTCCGCGCTCGGTGAAGGCACGGTGCATGGTCTTGATGATGTCGCCGCGCATACCAAGATCGCGCAGGGATTTTTCCGCCTCAAGGCCCACCATCCATTCACCGGGGCCGGCGGGTGCTGAGAGGCCCATCTTTTCGAGATGCTGGAGGCGGCCGACCATCAGGCGGCGCAGTGATGGATCGGAGGCGCCGGGCGCTTCAGGCCGCAGGTCGATGAAGCCAGTATCGTCGGCGGCGAATCGGATCTCGACATCGAGGCGTGTCCAGCGCTCGGCGGTGACTTCCTTCTCCAGCGCGTTGCGGATCTCATGCTCGGGCTTGGGGCCGAGTTCGATGGAGACCAGATCCTCTGCACGGGAGCGGAGGCCACGGCTGATGTAATCGCGTGAAATCACCAGATCGGCGCCGGTCTGGTCGACACCGCGCACGATGAGATGGACATGTGGATTGTCGGTGTTCCAGTGATCGACGGCTGCCCAGTCGAGCTTCGTGCCGAGATCGGATTCCATTTGCCGGGCAAGGTCACGGGTGAACTCGCGCAGATCGGTCATGTCGGCGGCGTCTTCGGGTGAGACGATGAAGCGGAAATGATGCCGGTCGTCCTTGCACCGATCAGAAAAGGCGAGATCGTCAGTGCGCTCGCTGGTCGCGTCGAACATCACGCCGTTCTCGCCGTCCCGGCTGACGCCTTCACGCTTGAGGTAGGAAAGGTGGGCTGACATCGGAGCAGAGCGAAACGATTTACCCTGGTGGCGAACGATGCGGGCCTTGATCACGACACGGCGAGAGGAACTGAACAGGCGGTTGCGGCTGAAGCTGCCGCGGCCCCGGCCAAAGGTCGAGCGGCCATAGCCGGAGCTTCGCTTGCCGGATGGGGATGGCGGCGCAACATGCCCGGACTTCTTTGCGGCTCGCAGCACCTGATTGATGAAGCTCTTGGGCTTGCCGGCGCGGGTGCTCTTGATGCGCCCAGGCCTGACGCGGAACTCGCTGTCGCCCTCGCTCATGACGCAGCTCCCGGAAGCCAAAAGGCGGGGCCGTGCATGCGTGGGTCTTGATATTGCTTGGAAAAACCGTGCAGCATGCACGCGACCGACCGCCATGCACGCCAAAACGCAAGTCTCATCAGAGACTTACAGCGTTTCGGGCATGGGCTTTTATCTCGCCGTCCATCTGTCGTTCCCTGCCGCTTCCCCCTCTCTCCCGCACATCCCTCTCCAGACCACGCCATGCCGCGCCAATGTGCGAAAGCCATCATGGCCGGTCTCCTTCACCGGCACGGGCGACGAAGAGGCCGCCTGAATGCGGAGCAATGGCCGGATCATCGCCGGTTGACGGTGCAACTGAGGCGTCGCCGGATTGCCGTTCGGATGTCGGTTGGCCGGCATCCAGTCCGTGCGCGGACGGCGTGACGAAGAGCGGTGCTTGACGCCATGCGTTCGGATCGACGGCGGCAACGGCGACGGTCCCCGGCGCCGTGGACGACACGCTTCCGACGCCGATCATCGGTGCGAGCGTGGCGATGTAGGCGCGGGTTTCTGCCGGAAGCGGACGGCCTGCGAGATATTCCTCATACCGTCCGGGACCGGCATTGTAGGCTGCAAGAAAGCCCGGCGACCCGTAGCGGTCGTACATCTCGCGCAGATAGGCCGTGCCCGCGAGGATGTTGTCGCGGGGGTCGAAGGCATCACGGCCGAGAGCATATCGGGTACGCAGTTCGGCCCAGGTGTCGGGCATGATCTGCATCAGGCCCATCGCGCCTGCCGACGATACGGCGCGCACATCACCGGCGCTTTCGACGCGCCGGACTGACCTGATCCAGTGCTCGGGAATGCCGAAGCGCTGCGAGGCTTCGCTCACGAAAGCCGCATGGGGATCGCGGGACGATTGCTCGGCCGACGGCGCGCTCTGTGCCAGAACGGCGAGCGGCGGTGCTGCGACGAAAGTCAGGCCGGAAAGGAGAAAGAGGATGATGCGCCGGGCAGCGCGAGGCCGCCCGGCAGACATCGGTGATGCGGGGTTCGAACGAACGATCCGCATGACCTATTCCCGTTCACCGCGCTTTTGCGGGCGGCTCCAGTGCAGCGACCATGAGGTCGCGTCCGCGCCGTTGCGGAAGAGGCGCGCACGGATCGGCTGCGTAAACGTGGGGTCGTCGATCAGCAGTGAGAGATACTCTCCGGCCTTCTCACTGGTTTCGGTCCATGCCGCGCCGATCTCCGGCCCGTTGCCGTCCGGGCCAAGATGCACGCGGTAATTCGGCGCGTTCTCGACGTCCGAAGGTTCGACGGAAACGATGCTGATATCGTGTTCGAGCGCGAGCGTTTGAATGCGACCGGTAAAACCGGATTCCTCGCGGGTAAATTCGCCGATCTGCGGCATGATGGTTTCCTTTCAATGTGCGATGGAGAGAGGTGCGGCGAGCAGTGCGCCCGCCGAAGGCAGGGCGCTCACCGCGTTGGCGCCCGCCATTCGAAGCGGCCTTCGCCGTCCTCGTCGGTCCACAGGGGAACCGCGCGGCCGATGACCGAATGGGCAGGGATCGGGCCGAAATAGCGTCCGTCGAGACTGTCGGGGACGTCCCAGTTCATGAGGAAGACATCGCCCTTGGCGACGACCCGGCAGCCCTGCCAGTCGGGTAGCGGGCGGCCGATACGGTCGCGCTCCAGCGCCGTTCCCATTTCCATGCCGTCGACGGTGATGAGGACGCCGATGCGGCAGACAGACTGCCCGGGAAGGCCGAGAACGCGCTTCAGCAGCGGCGTGGAGCGCGGCAGGTATCCACCATTGGCGAGGAAGCTGGCGACCGGTTCGGGCGCATCGACCGCGACCAGATCGGTCACTTCCAGACGGCCCTCCGGCTCGACGGAGTAGAAGCCGATGGGCGTGCTCGCGGACGCGTTCCAGATGAGTTTGGTCGGCGCATCGATCCACGTCGAAACCGCGATGGCGCTGGTCGCGATAAAGGTCGCCATGGCCCATTTGAGGTTGGTCATGGCGCGATCCTCCGGCGCTTGAGCCACGCATGGTGTTGATCGCTTGTGTAGCTGCGCGGCTCTTGTCCGGCAGTCAGTCGGTTGTGAACATGCCGCCAGTAGTCGGGCGCTGCGTCGACCGGATCGAGCTTCATCGCCTCGATGGCGTCGATCAGTTGGAGCACGCGCTCGACCTTCGGCCAGCCCTCGATCTTGAGCAGGATGTCGCCGCCGGGGCGCACGAAGGGCAGTGTCTGGTAGGTCTCGCCGGGCTCTGTCGCGCGCACGATGTCGATGCGCGAGATGATCGTGCCGTAATCGTTGGAGGCCCAGCGGACGAAGGCGAAGATCGTGTCCGGCCGGAAGGAAAGGACACGGCGGCGGCGATCGAGGATCGTTTCCTGTGCGCACTCGCCGAACCTGATCCAGTATTCGATCTGCTTTTCCACCCATGTCAGCTCGACATGTGTGAGACGGTCGGATGGTGCGGGCGACGGCATCGGGCCGCCGCGCATGCGGGGTGCCGCGATGCCGGTCATGAAGGGTCTCCTGATGGTTGGGGGAACTCGCGGGCGAGCATCTCGCGCAGCATGTCGGCGACGGTGACGCCGCGCTGGAAGGCGGCGATCTTGATGCGGCCGCGCAGGTCGGGTGTGACGTCGATGGTCAGCCGGGCGGTGTAGCCGGAGCTCGATGATGGCGCAGACGATGGGGCCGACGGGGATCGATCGGCGGCCTTGATCCATTGGTCGGGATCAGTCGGGCGGGCTACGAAGCCGCGCCTGTGCGGAGACTTCGTCATGGCCTGTCTCCCGCCGTGAGCGGCAGAAGGGCTGCGATGCGGTCCACGGCCTTGCGCGCCATGTCCGGATCGAGTTCGCAGCCGATGTAACGCCGGCCAGAGAAGCGGCAGGCCTCGCCCGCTGAGCCCGAACCGGCGAACCAGTCGCCGACAAGTCCGCCCGGCGGGCAGCTCGTGCGGACGAGGATCTCGATTAGGCCGGACGGCTTTTCGGTCGGACGAATGGCGCGGCTATGCGCATTGCGGGCATAGATGACCGAACGCATCAGGCGCGGCCCGCCGTTCTCGCTGACATAGTGGCCGGCATCGATATGGCCGGTATGGGGCGGGCGTTTCTTGCGCCGGACGGTGCGCGCTGTCGCGTCGGGCGTGGTTTGCACGACGTTGTAGACCGAGCCCCACGGGGCGTCGCTGCGGTAGAACTGCACGACGAGTTCGTGGACGCGCTTGAAGCGATCGGCGTGAAAGCCGGAGCCGTTCTGCTTCTCCCAGACGATCTCCTGGGCGTATTTCAAACCGGCGTCATCGAACGCGGCGGCGATTGCTATGAAGCAGCGCAGCGAGCCGAACACCCACATCGACCCGGACGGTCGCAACGCCGCCCTGGCGAGCGGCAGCCAGCCCTCGACACGGCGATCCCAGGCGAGCGACGTGTCGCCATAGGGCGGATCGGCGAAAATTATGTCGAACGGGCCGTGCGCCGGCATGAGGACACGGCAGTCGCCGGCGATGATGGAATGTGCGGGGAGATTCATGGCGCCAGCCTCCCCACTTCCGCGGTGAAGGCAGCGATCTCGCGGGCGGCCATGTTGTCCTGCTCGGCCTCGAATACGAGGCGGCCGGACTGTGCCGTGTCGGCGAAGGCGACGCGCTGGCCGATGGTCGCTGCGAGCAACGGTGGATCGTGCTCGGCAAGCGCCTCGGCCGTATCGCGGGCGATGACGGTGCGGGCGCCGCAGCGGTTGAGCACGAAGCGCGCGACGAGCTGCGGACGGTAGATGCGCGCCTCGGCGAGCAGCGCCAGCATCTCGGCCGACGCCCAACCGTCGAACGGGGACGGTTGCACCGGGATCAGGACGAGATCGGCGGCGAGCAGTGCCGAGCGCATAAGACCGGCGACCCGCGGAGGCCCGTCGATGACGATGTGATCAGCATCACGGGCGAGCTCCGGCGCCTCTCGGTGCAGCGTGTCGCGCGCCAGGCCGACGACGCCGAACAGGCGTGGCAGGCCCTCGCGGCTGCGCTGCTGCGACCAGTCGAGCGCCGAGCCTTGGGGATCGGCATCGATCAGGGTGACGCGCTTGCCCTCACGCGCCCATTGGCCAGCGAGATGCAGCGCCAGCGTCGTCTTGCCGACACCGCCTTTTTGATTGAGGAGCGCGACGATCATTCCGCACCTCCCGGCTCATCGCCGAAAGGCAGTTGCCTGGGGTGGGAAGATGAAGAGGCGCGGCTTATGGATTTACGGAAAGACGTAAGGGGCGTATCATCGATTTTGGATGATGATTTGAGGCCTTCTTCGGACCTCTCGGCGATGTTTTCCACATCGCGCGCGCGCTCTTTAAGGTTAGACTCTTTGTTAGACTCTAAGTTAAGGGCGCGATTTCGTCTTTTATTACTGTGGCTTATACCCTGTTTGGGTTCCCGATAGCACGAGCCTCCGGTTCCCGATAGCACGATAGGTCGGGTTCCTGATAGCACGAGGCTATCCACAGGTTGTCCACAGGGCTGCGAAGGCTCGAAGGCGAGCAGCAGACGGCCGCCGATCTCGACCTCGAGAAACAGCGTGTAGCCGGGCAGCGGCTGGCGCTGGATGATGTTGCGCAGCTCGAAGGCGAAGCGCTTGAACGGCGACAGGCTGCCAGACTTCTGGTGCAGATGCCGGAAGTCGAAACGCCAGCCATTCTTCTGCTTGCCACCATGCTTGCGCACCAGGCGGTAGAGCCAGCGATCGAGGCCGCCAGTCAGGTCGAAATAGGTCCGGTCGATGGTGAGAACGAGCGCATCATCAAGGACCGCACGATAGAACCAGTCCGGTACGATCAGTTCGAGTCCGGCGGGCTTGCCGTAGCGGTCCGTGCGCTCCTGCCATTCATTGATCCAGGAGAAACGGTGGCGGCGGCCCTCGGCAGGCTGGCGGATCGATGTGGCGACTGTGGTCGACTGGAGGCGGTCGAGCGCCGCCTTCAGGCGCTGGTAATCGCGCATAGAGACGCCGCGACCGATGAAGTTGAGGATTTCATAGGGCGTGGCGGCCATGAGGCGCGAGGTGCGCAGACCCTTGTCTCGCGCCTCGACGATCTGGCTTGCTACCCAGATCAGGATGTCGGCGTCCCAGATGGTGGCCATGCCATGATCTGGGACGGCCTCGACACGGATCGACACATCGCCCGCGACGAAATCGATCGGCGCGGTGCGGTGGCTCTTGGAGAGGGAGAAGAAGGGATAGGCCATGAGATCCTGCGCGTCTCGTGGCGCGAAGTCGCCGGGGAGCGCGTGGAACAGATCGAGCTGTCCGCGCTCCGGGGATGGGCGATGCCGCGCCGTCATTGAGGGAACCGCAGGGATCAGCGGGCGTGGCGGCCGGCATGCGCCGGTGCGGGCTCATGCCGTTTCGCGGGCAGGACGCTGCCACGCGGATCAGACGTCGAGGTTACGGCCCCGCGCTCGGCCCAGGCTTCGAGTTCTTCGATGGAATAGACGACGCGGCCGCCCAGTTTGCGATAGGCCGGTCCTGTGCCGTAGGTGCGATGCTTTTCGAGGGTGCGGGCCGACAGGCTGAGGAACGCGGCCGCTTCCTTGGTGCGGAAAAAGCGGGGCGGGATTGTGGGGAGATCGTATTTCAAGGTGGCCTCCGTGGTTTTCTCTGGAGCCGCTGGCGGATCAGCGGCGAACGAGGGCCACGATGGCGAAGAAGAATTGGCTGGGGGGAGTGCGAACTTGAGGGGGCTAAAATCGCACACCCCTGATCGCGGGAAAGGTTAGAATCGGCGGCGATGGCGCAGGAGCCTGCGATAGCCCCCGTCGATCATGGCGAAGCCGTCCTTGACCAGATCAATGACTGCGTCACGCAGAGCAGATGTTTTCCAGGGCTCGGCGGCGACGCGTTCGACCCCGAAGATGACTTCGGCGATTTCGCGGTAGTCGGCGTCGTTCAGGCGTCCGTCGACGGCGCGCAGCATGTTTTTCAGCCTGCGCCGCTGCTGCGCTGTCATCCGGCTATTCGGCGGCGTCTTGTGGCCATGCAGGCTGCGCCATAGTCTCGTCAGGGCTTCGATCCGGTCGAGGCCGAGAGCATCGAGAGGAACATGGGCGCTGATCGGCTGATCCGACCCGAGGCCGTCCATCAGGATCAGGTGAATATGTCCGGTCTCAGTGGCGTATGACAGATGCAGCCCCTCAATGGCTGGTCCTGTACGAGACGGGAAAAGATCCGAAGGCAACCGCGGCTGGGTGAGGGCCATGTCTGGCGACGGGCCGATGTGCAGGACGCTGCTGTCGGCTTCAGGCGTCCAGAATACGGTCTGTTCCAGGCCGGTGAGGCTGGGACGGGCGGGGAAATCGCAAACCCCAGCGGGTCCGGATGGCTTCGACCTGTTTGCTCTGGGTCAGCGCGGGAGCTAAAGAAGTTGAGAAGTCTTTCTGATAGCCCTCGTTGCGGCGCAGGCATTCCCAGGCGAGATTGTCCGTATCGACTTCATCCATGAAGTCATATTCCGATGATGTCCGCCATTCTCTTGTATCGGGCACCATGAGTTTCCTCCCCATACGCATTGAATACACGCTCTGCGGGAATTGATTCCGGGGATTCGATGACGTGTATAGGTCAGCGGAAGGCAACGGGTGTTGTCGCTGTGACAACGGGAGGCGGCGGCGGGCGCTTAGTGTGGCAAGCCTCTTCGCAGTTGCCGATAGCCGTATTCGGTCATCCAGTGGGCGCGCGAGAGATGGCTGTCGTGAACGCGGCGCGCGCGATCCGGCTCCGCTACGGGGCAGATGCCGAACAGAACGGCTACGGCTTCCTGCCAGGAGGCGCCGTCTTTCTCTGCATCGAGCAGCCGCATGTAAAGCTTGACGTGTTGGCGGTCATATTCGGTGAGCGCCGAACCTTCCGGGGCCTGCTCGCGATAGTCGAGTTTCAGCATCGAGGGCGCCGATGTCTTCATTGTGGTTGTTGGTCGGAGAATGATCTTAGATCGGCATTGTGACGGATGAAGGTCATTGTGCCGCAAGAAGCAAAGCAGCAATCGAAACTATCCGCGTTTTGCCGCTTCCTGCTCATCGACGATCATGACCCCTTCATTGCGTCCCGAGTTGATGAAGGCGATGCCTTCAGCCTCCAACGCTCTGCGCACCTGATCGCTGGTGCTTTCAAACACGCGAAGGCCGGTCGCCGACTCCATGCGTTTGAGCGCGGTCAGCGATACTCTGGCCCTGTCCGCGAGCATCTCCTGTGTCCAGCCCAGCAGTGCGCGCGCGGCCCGTGTTTGTCGGGCGGTGATCATTCATGATCACCTCCCACCAGCACCAACCGTCACGCCACAACTACGGCTATTATAGTCGGAGTATGCAGAAATAGCGACCCAAAATCGTCGGTCTGGGTTGGATGGAGGAAGAAACAAACTCCGACTGATTCGGTCGCCCTGCGATGGCCATGGGCCGATCCAGCCGGGCGTCGCCGACAGGTGGAGAGCATGTCTAATTCGACGGACGGTCATCACCGGTCGAATCTCGACAATGCCCTATTTCTATTCGAGACATGAACTTGGCCTTGGTGAGGTTTGAATGCGTGTCCTTTCACAAGCAGGAATGTTGACCACGAGCATCGCGGCTATGCTGGCGTTGATTGCTTGCGGTTTAGCGCAAGAGGCGCCACTGGCTGAGATCGAACTGGCCGCGCCCAAGGTGGTGATGGAGTCGGATCCTGTTCCGCCCTTCACCTATTGGGCGCCAGAGAACTCGACAATCCGCAACCATCCGGGCATTTCGGGTGTCTGGATCGCCGAGATCGAGGGGCAGCCCATGCGCTACTATTACGGCGACCAGTGCCGGGCCTCCCAGTTCCAGCACCTGGTCGGGCAGTCGCTCGATGCGCTGCCGGGAAAGCCGGCTGATGCGGTCTGGCGCATGGCGTGCTCGACTTGCGCGGTGACTTCGGATCTCGACCGCGAGCGAATGAATGTCGCTTACGACAACGACTCGCGTCTGATCACCAGCATCTCTTGCGGGTAAGAGCCGGGATGAAGAGTAAATGAAGACCTGGCGGCTTGCGCCGCCGGGTTATCCGGCTCCCGCTCAGAACGGGATGTCATCGTCGTCGATGAACTTGCCGTCGTCGTTCTGGGCCTGCTTGGCCCGGCTGAGGAAATCGACCGTCTCGGCGATGATTTCGCAGCCGTAGCGGTCGTTGCCCTGCTGGTCGGTCCATTTAGTGTAGTGGATGCGGCCGCGAACCAGAACCTTCATGCCCTTCTCGCAATATTGCTGGATCGTCTTGCCGAGACCGTTGAAGGCGGTGATGCGGTGCCATTCGGTGTCCTGCACCCGGTAGCCGTTTTCGTCCCGGACGACCTTGCCTTCCGAGTAGCGGGGGCGCGAGGTGGCCAGCGTGAAGTGGGTGATGCCGGTGCCGCCCTGGGTGTTGCGGGTTTCGGGCTCCTGGCCGATATTGCCGGCGAGAATGACGATGTTCTGCATTTGATGTCTCCGTTGCTTCAGTCCGAGGGACCGTCCCTCCGACGAGACCCGGCCAAGGACGTCGGGAGACACCCGCATCGACGCCTCGGCGGCGACTTGACCCCTAAAGCCCGGAGTGGAGCGGGCAGGCGCGCTTGCGCGGCAACACGGTCCGGCGCTGCGGGGGTTGCTGGTGGAAATCGAACGGTCTTAGGGGATCAGTCAGTCGGAGGGATATGTCCTTCGGCAAAGCCAATCGGGGCAATCAGCGGAACCTTCGTCCTTGCCGGCATTCGTCATCGAGACAGAGCGCCTGAACTCGCGTCGACAGGGGCAGCCGGATTCGTTCATCCTCTCGCGGCCCACGCTTAACCTTCATGGATGGCAGGTCTTGGGGCAGGGGAGGGCATTGGGAGAAGGTGAAAGGCGCCGCATTGCCTTCAATTGCCCGATGCCGACGCCAGCATGCGAGAAGGAATGTGGTTCGCCTTCCGGTCATCGCGGCCCAACGTATTGGGCCAGCAAGGCAACAACCCTGGCTGCCCCTGAAAGTCGTCCGCAATGGTGATCTTCCCTTTCCGGACCAAGCAAGACCAGGAGTGACGTACACTGTCGATTAGCCGCTACGATCTCGTTGTCGAGCGGGGGCCGGAACGCCTGAGCACGCTTGCCGGGGAGTCCCGAAGATGGTTTTGAGCGGTCAAGGACCATCGGACGGCGTCACATGAATGCGCTGGCCAACATCCATGCGACCGAAAGTACGAGCGCTAACGCCATCAGGCGGTTGAAGAGGCGTATCCGCCCCTGACCGATCCGCGCTCCGCCCCAGGCCCAGAGCATCAGGGACAGCCAGCAGATCAGGCCGAACAACGTAGCGAAGACGACCAGCCCGGTCACACGATCGGGAAGCGGCAGCACGAAAGCCGCGAGAGACGAGAATACCGCGAGCCATGCCTTCGGGTTCAGGCCCTGCACAAGCGCGCCCGACCAGAAGCCGGGCGCACGAGGCAGATCGTGCGGCTTGAGGGCGCCGTCATCGCTTAGCAGACCCCAGGCCATCCACAGCAGATAGACGCTGCCGATCAGGGTCATCGGGCGGGCAAGCGCCAACATCCAGCCGGTCCCCGCCAGCATGCCAGTGCCGAGCGTCAGAAAGAGCACGAGGAAGCTCGTGGTTGCGCCTGTCACGAATGCTATCGCTCGCGCGGCGCCATAGCGTGCACCAGTCATGGCTCCGATGATGTTGACCGGCCCCGGTGTCGCGGAGGCGGCCAGCGCGAAACCGGTCATGGCAAGAAGCGTCTCGAAAGGCGGCATGGCCTTAGCGCAACAGCGGCAGGCGACCGCAAATGCGATCCACTGCCTTGCGCGGGCCGCCGAGCAGGATCGCCTGTGGCGCGTGCTCCGCCAGCGGAGCGGAGGCGATGCGGGCAGCATAGTCCGCATAATCCCTCGCCTCGAAAGCCGGGCGCATATAGGCCAACCGGATCGGCAAATCTCCGGCAGCAAGGAAGAGTGCGGGCAGATCGGCAGCGGCGGCGCCGAGAACCGGCAGCGCGACGCTGGTGATGCCGGTAAGTGTCACGCCGTCCTGCGTAGGGGTCGCTGCTCCCACCAGGTCGGGACGCAACTGGCCGAGGGTCATGCCGAGGACGGCGGCGAAATTGGTCTTGAGCCCCAGGGGCAAGTCTTCGGCGAGGATGATAACGGGCTTGAACGACATGGAGAACGATCCTTTTCCGGAACGCTCTGACACGGATGATCTCCGCTATGATTGGATCAAATTGACCTTTCAGTGATGGATCAGCGCACCCGGCGTCACGCCGTAATGGCGGCGAAAATGCCGGATGAGATGTGCTTGATCGTAGAAACCCGACGTGACGGCCGCTTCGGCCGCTGGGGCACCGTCCAGCAGCATACGGCGCGCGCGATCCACACGGGCCTGCATGACAAGGGCATGGGGCGTGAGGCCGGTCGCGCGTTTGACGCTGCGGATCAGATAGGACACGTTCAATCTGGCCTCCGCCGCCAGTTCGGCCACTGTCAACGCCTCTCCGGCGTCGACGCCGCCCCTGATTCGCTCGCGGAGAAGTCTGACGGCAGCAGGCTCCCGTCCCGCCGAGCGTAATGCGGCCCCGCCATAATGAGTGAAAGCCTGCGCCAGCACATCATGGATGGCTTCTTCGAGAGCGATCCGCCAATCGGTCATCGCTCCAGTGTTCAGGCACCTGGCCAGATGCGCCAGCGCCCGGGTCAGGCTCAACCCGCGGTCTTGTGGCGCGACGGCGGAAAAGCCGCTTAGATGCCGCAACCCCAGAAGCGTGCGCGCCGCATCTTCGGAGACATAAAGCATATTGTAGCGTACCCGACCGGCGGCGGCATGGCCGGTATGGGGTTCTTCGGGGTTCATCAGGGACAGCGAGCCCGCCGGCAACACCATGCTTTCGCCACGGCAGACATAGCCACCCGCGCCTTCAGTGATAGCGCCGATAGCAAAACCTTCGTGCGTGTGACGGCCGAAGGTCTGGGTGCTGAATGCGGCCTCGTACAACTCGATGCCGTGATGCCAGCCAAGATGATGATAGCGATTCTGCTGCATGTGACAGGTTTAACATCAGCGCGGGACGCATGAGAAGGTCGATCGGAGCGGATCGCATTGGTCATCACCGTTGCACGTATTTGGTTCGATTGAGGAAATGAGGTGGCTTTATTCTTCCGCCTCTCTGATGGCATGCGGCCGTTAGCGCGAGAATACGACTTCGCCGAGGGCATTGAGATTGAGGATTGCTGCAATGCCGATGAACAGCCCGCCAGCGCCGCCGAGCAGGTTCAGTACGATGATCGAGTCGATGGCGTTCTTCGTGATGCCGTAAACGAGGGCGTAGCCGGCGATAGCGGCGGGGACGGCGAAGATGGCTAGGGCGATGAGCCTCAAGGCAGGATTTTTCGCGAAGCCGAGCACGACGATGACCATGCCGACCGAGAGAAGCGCTGCGCCAAGGGCTGCGAATCCCGACATCAGAAAGCCGGCGCCGGTTCCATAGACATACTGGAACGCGGTCAGCCCCACCATGAAGGGCAAGGCATAGATGGCGAAGTTATAAGCGATGAAGCAAAGCGCGATAGACAAGGAGATGGCGAGCAGGATCAGGATCATGGAAGCCTCCACATGAACGGTTGAGGATCACGACAGGCTGCCAGAGGATACGCTCCGCCTGCGACTATGCTACTTCGCCGGTTCTGCAAGGATGCATTATGGGAGCCAGAATATGGCTCTTAGTCAAGTAATGGCGGCTGAACCAGCCGCCGGACGGCGGCGCTTTAAGCGCCGCCGTCGTACTTCATGACCGGGATGCCGAGCTTGCGGGCCTTGTCCGCAAGGTTTTCCTGAATCCCGGTGCCGGGGAAGACGATGACGCCGACCGGCAGGACATCGAGCATGGCGTCGTTGCGCTTGAACGGCGCCGACTTCGCATGTTTGGTCCAGTCGGGCTTGAAGGCGACCTGCGGAACCTTGCGGTTGTCAGCCCACTTCGCCGCGATCAACTCGGCGCCCTTCGGCGACCCGCCATGCAACAGCACCATATCGGGGTACTTGGCACGGACCTGATCGAGCTTGGCCCAGATCAGGCGGTGATCGTTGAAATCGAGACCACCGGTGAAGGCGACCTTGGGACCTGTGGGCAGCATCACCTCGGTTTCGGCCCGGCGCTTGGCGGCGAGGAAGTCCCGGCTGTCGATCATCGCCGAGGTCAGGTTGCGGTGGTTGACCATCGACCCTGAGCGCGGCCGCCATGCCGATCCGGTGTGGCGCTCGAACTGCTCGGCGGCGACATCGCGAAAGAGTTCCATGCTGTTGCGTCGCTCAATGAAGGTCTGCCCCTCTGCCGTCAGGCGCTCAAGCTCGACGGACTTCACCTCTGAGCCGTCCTGTTCCCTCTGGCCACGGCGCTGGGCCTGCTCGTTATCGTCCAGTTCGCGTTCGATCCGGGCAGTGGCGCGGTGGAAGAGATTGACGGTCGACCACAGCAACTCGTCGAGGTCGGGTTCAAGGCGGGTGTCGCCAAGGGTGACGATCAGGGCGTTGAAGATGTCGGCGACTGCGCCAGCGACTGTGTTGCCTTCGGGAAGCGGCCTTGGGTCGGGTTCATCCTGAAACGGACGGTAGCCGTAAAGCTGGAGTTCGCTGAGGACGTGATCGGTAGGGGATGAGGTGTGCGGCGGCTCTAAGCTCAAGTCATCATATTCGGTCATCATGGTGTTCGCCCTTGTCGGTTTGACCGCGCCCATCGCGGCCTTCGCAGGCGACGAAAGCCGTCGGGCGGGCCGGACTGGCAGCCTGAGCAAAGCGAGGGCCTTGATGGCCAAGGCCGGCTATTTTGCTTCGCGCTGCAAAGCGTCCGCAGGACGCGGCGGAAAATAGCCGGGCGCCGCCATTGCCTTTCCGGCGCGTTTGATGGCCGATCGCCCTCTCAGAAGGCCGTGGGCAGCGGCCCCTCCGACACATCAGGGAAACACACTGACCGGATATGGCAGGTTTGAGCTGCTGCGCGGCTTATCCCGGGCGTGACCGATACCGCTTCACAGTGCGAGAAACCGGCTGACGTCTTCGGGGACAATCTGAACCCGCAAGGCCGCTCGGAGAGCATCCACGCCGAACTGGCGTATATCCTCATTGAAGTCCCCGAGCACTGGCGACAGGACAACCGCCTCGATCCCGATGCTGCGCGCCCGTTCGACCAGACTGTCTCGCGCGCCATCCCCCGCCGGATCGTTATCGCGCACGATATAGAGCCGCCGCAGCGACGGCGGGAACAGGATGGCCGCGAGATGTGCCGCCGAGAGCGCCGCCATCATCGGCATTCTGGGCAGACCCGAGCGTGCCGACAGCACGGTCTCAATCCCTTCGCCGGCCCCCAGGACATCTTGCGCCACACCGAAGCGGACGCCGTGCCCGAGGAGATGGCCCATCGCCCGCCGAGGGGTATCGACAGGGGCTTTGTCGCTGCCATCGGGCAGGAGCCAGGTGCGATGCGCGCCGGTCTGGACGCCGTCAAGGTCGGTGACGGCGGCGATCATCGCGGGCCACGTCTCGGTGGGGCCATGCCCCTCAGGCCGATAGTAGCAACGGGGGTGGAAACGAAGGTTTGCGGCGTCGTGCAAAGCCGTAATGCCGCGTTTCCGCAGATGCGTTTCCACGATTGTCCCCGCAATCGGCTGCGCCATGGCGAACAGACGCCGCGATGCTTCCGGCGACCCGGCTGGCGCTTTTCCCGGCCGGGGTCTGGGTTGCGGATCAGGTTCAGGCCTCGGCAGGCTAAGGAAGGAGCGGGCTTCCTGGGCAACGGCCTTGAAGTCGACAAGGCCGCAGCTCTCGCGGATGACGTCGAGCAGGTCACCATGTTCGGCCGTTGCTGCATCGGTCCATTTGCCTGCCGCGCCCTTGCCGGATTCCGGGCCAGTCAAGCGCACGAACATTGAGCGGCCAGGGGTGTTCTGCACATCGCCGATCAGCCAGTAACGGCCCTCGCGATGACCGTTCGACAGATAGCGCTTACACACCGCCTCGGCCTGCCGGCCGAGACGTTGGGCGAGTTCGGATGCGTCGTGGCGAGCCATTTACACCGCCTCCCGTTCACCGATACGCTGGACGGGATAGCGTTCGAGGACCTTGGCCAGAATGGCCGGGCCGCTGGCGTCTGTCGGCACGAACATCCTGAGCTTCCACGAAATGATTTCGTGGAAGAGGCCATAGGCGCTCAGGCGATCGCGCATCGTGTCGGTGAAACCCGAAAGTTCGATGCGGTTCGCGCCCATGACGCGGCTGCGCCGAAGCTGGAGGCCCTCGGTCAGGTCGAGGATGGTCTTGCCATCCATCAGCGCGGTGAAAGCGTCGTCAGAGGTCAGCGTCGATGTACCGGTCGTCATGGCGCTCGCGACCCATGCGGGCGAGACGCGGCGGCCGACGATGCGCTCGCCGTCATCGGTCTGGAGGCGGTAAACGCGCGTCGACTCGTTTGGCAGGCGTTTCCAGATCGGCAGCAGCAGGCCGCTGACGACACGGATGGTGCTGTCGGCGAACTCCGGCACCTCGGCCACCTCGGCATTCCACGCGGATGTGAATGCGGTCTCGTCCGCCTCGACCCAATGGGTCTCGCCCATCATCTTGACCGGGATATTATGCGCCTCCATCGGCCGGATCAGCCGGATGCGCCGTTCGATCTCCCCATCGTCGAGCATAACGCTGGTGGTCGGGATCTGTACGGCGGTGCGGCCGGAGCGCTCGTTGATGAGAAGCTTCGCGCGAGGATCGGCAAGCTGGTCGAGCGCCTCGGCGAGCGTCACCGGATGGTTGCGCTCCCGCTGCGTGATCGTGAGCAGCCGGGCTTCGGCGCCAGTGCCGGGATGGACGTGGATCGTCTGGCGGTCGGTGACGACGAACGATTCCGCCCGCAGGGTTTCCAGACCGACATCGTAGCTGCCGGAAGCGATGGCGCCCTCGATCCTGGCGTTCAGCAATTGCTCGAAGGCGGTGAACAACACGCCCTGCAGATCGATGGTAAGCGCCAGCAGCCGGTTCAGGAAGGTGGTGATCGGCGGCAGCTCATCCTTGATGCCGGTATCGTCCATGAGTTTGAGGCCTGTGGCGTCCTCGAACGTCTGGAGCGAGCAACCCTCGACCTTGCCGCGCACCATCAGGAGATAGAGCTGACGCAGCGCATCGCGGGCATAATGCGATTCCAGATTGTCCTCGGGACGGAACAGGCCCTGACCGCCGGTCTGGCGCTGGCCGCGCGTGATCGCGCCCAGCGTGTCGAGGCGGCGGGCGATGGTCGAGAGAAAGCGCTTCTCGGCCTTCACGTCGGTCGAGATCGGCCGGAACAGCGGTGGTTGCGCCTGATTGGTCCGGTTGGTGCGGCCCAGCCCCTGAATCGCGGCATCGGCCTTCCAGCCGGGTTCGAGCAGGTAGTGGATGCGCAGCCGCTGGTTCTTCGCATTGAGGTCGGCGTGATACGAGCGCCCGGTGCCGCCCGCGTCCGAGAAGATCAGGATGCGCTTCTGGTCATCCATGAAGGCGGCGGTTTCCGCGAGATTGGCCGATCCGGCGCGGTTCTCGACGGCGAGACGATCAACGCCGCCGGGGCTGGTCTTGCGGACGATGCGCCGTGAGCGTCCCGTCACCTCGGCCACCACATCCGTCCCGAAGCGGTGGACGATCTGGTCGAGCGCGCCGGGAACGGGCGGAAGCGAAGCCAGTTTCTCGATCAGTCGATCGCGGCGGGCGACGGCTTCGCGGCTTTCGACGGGCTGGCCGTCGCGATAGACTGGCCGCGACGACAGATTGCCCTCGCTGTCAGTGAAGGGCTCATAGAGCTGCACTGGAAAGGAATGGGCGAGGTAGTCCAGGACATATTCCCTGGGCGTGTTGTCAACGCGGACGTCGTTCCATTCCTCGGCCGGAAGCTCGGCAAGGCGACGTTCCATCAGGGCTTCGCCGGTCGACACGATCTGGATCACGGCGGCATGGCCGTCTTCCAGATCGCGCTCGATCGAGCGGATCAGTGTCGGCGTCTTCATGCTGGTGAGCAGATGGCCGAAGAAGCGCTGCTTGGCAGACTCGAAGGCCGAGCGGGCTGCCGACTTCGCCTGCCTGTTCAGCGTGCCGGAGCCGCTGTCGCCGCCGGTGATGTTGGCGGCCTGCATGGCGGCGTCGAGATTGTTATGGATGACGGCGAAGGCCCCGGCATAGGCGTCGTAGATGCGGGTCTGCTCCGGCGTGAGCTGATGCTCTACCAGCTCGTATTCGACGCCGTCATAGGAGAGCGAACGGGCGGCATAGAGACCGAGCGCCCGCAGATCGCGGGCCAGAACCTCCATGGCCGCGACGCCCCCGGCCTCGATCGCTTCGACGAACTCGGCCCGCGTCGAGAATGGAAAGTCCTCGCCGCCCCACAGGCCGAGCCGCTGGGCATAGGCGAGGTTATGGACGGTGGTAGCGCCGGTCGCCGAGACGTAGACGATACGGGCATTCGGCAAGGCGTGCTGAAGGCGCAAGCCCGCGCGACCCTGTTGCGAGGCGGCGACATCGCCCCTCTCACCCTTGCCGCCACCGGCGTTCTGCATGGCATGGCTCTCGTCGAAAATGATCACTCCATCGAAGTCGGAGCCCAACCATTCGACGATTTGCCGGACGCGCGAAACCTTCTCGCCACGCTCGTCGGAGCGTAGCGTGGCATAGGTTGTAAATAGGATGCCTTCCGGCAGCCGGATGTCCTTGCCCTGCGGGAACCGCGACAGCGGCGTGACCAGCAGGCGCTCCATGCCGAGGGACGACCAGTCGCGCTGCGCGTCTTCGAGCAGCTTGTCGGATTTGGAGATCCACACGGCCTTGCGACGGCCCTGCATCCAGTTGTCGAGGATGATTCCGGCCGACTGGCGGCCTTTGCCGGCGCCGGTGCCGTCGCCGAGCATGAAGCCGCGGCGAAAGCGGACGGCGTTTGGTGCATCATCAGGCGCAGCCGAGACGACATCGAAGGTCTCGTCCACCGTCCATGAACCGGCAAGGAAGTCCGCATGGGCTTCGCCCGCATAGATCACCGTCTCCAACTGGGCGTCGGACAGAATGCCGTCGGTGACGATGTTGGCAGGAAGGCGCGGCCGGTAGCTGGGCTTGGGCGGTGCGACCGAGGACATGGCCGCCGACTGCACCAGCTTGGTGGGGTGAGCCTGAGAGCCGGGAATACGGATCGCCTGTAAACCGTATTCTTCATAAATCGCATCGGTGATGCGGTCGGCCTCGGCGTGGGTCCAGTCCACGGTCTCATAGGCGAGCTCGACGCCTTTGGGTTCAGCGGCAACGCGTACCGGCGCGGTTGCGGCGGCGCGCGCGAGATAGCCGCGAACGGTGCGCGGGGCGGCCGGAGCAGCGGCAGGAACTGAGATCGAAGTATCGACCGGCAGGCGCGCCGGGACATGTTCGCCGATCCAGCCGATCAGGGTAGCGACATCCGGTGCGATCCCCGGCGAAGCTGGAAACGCGGCCGGATCATCGGCGGGCAGCTTGTCGATGACGGTCAGGCGCGTGTCGATGGTCGTGCCGTGCTTGGCATAGACAGAGCCGTCGATCGAGGCGGTGAACACCACGCGGCTATGTTCCTGTAGCCGGACGAAGGCGTCCCGCCAGACCGGCGTATCGGGTGCGAAGCTCGAACCGGTGATCGTCACCAGCCGCCCGCCATCGGCCAGGCGCGCCAGCGCCGACGCGACATGGCGATAGGCGGCATCAGCCATCCGGCTCGACACGTTCGCCATCACCGAGAACGGCGGGTTCATCAACACGACAGTCGGAACGAGCGCCGGATCGAGATGATCGTGAATCTGGGCTGCGTCGAAGCGGGTAACGGAAATGGCCGGAAAGAGGTGGGACAGCAGATTGGCGCGGGTTTCCGCCAGCTCGTTCAGCACGAGCGAGCCGCCGGCGATCTCGGCCAGGATAGCGAGGAGACCTGTGCCTGCCGAGGGTTCGAGAACCCGGTCGGCAGGCGTGATGGCGGCGGCCGTCGCTGCGATCAGGCCAAGCGGGATCGGCGTCGAGAACTGCTGGAAGGTCTGGCTCTCCTCGGAGCGGCGCGTATGGGTGGGCAGAAGCCCGGCGATCCTGGTCAGCAGCGGCAGGCTGGCGGCCTGAGACCCGGCTTTGCGGAGAAGCGCCTTTCCGTATTTGCGTAAGAAGAGGACGGTCGCCGCCTCGCAGGCTTCATAGGCGGTTTTCCAGTCCCAGGCGCCGCTGGCGTCGGACGCGCCGAAGGCGGTTTCCATCGCGCCGCGTAGGGCGACAGCGTCAACGCGATTGCCGCGTTCGAGATGAGGGAGAAGGAGAAGCGCTGCCTGATGGATGGCGAGGGTCGTGTCGACGGCAGGGACAAAAGGGGCAGCCGGAACGGTTGCGGCGGCGGAAGCATATGACATGGGAGGATCCTTGGAGAGCGGGAACGGGATGAGCCTGGGCTGCGCTCTCTCTGGACCGCACAGGCTCAAACCCGTCCCGGCCTTCCTCTTCCTCTCAGGTGATCAGCGATGGTGGACGTGAAAAAGCGCCCCAACCGACGGGTGGGGCGCTGATGGTTCTCATCCGAAACGGCGACCTGCTGCTGTGAACGTATAATCGTTTGCCACGATGGTCTCGTCGACGGCGGAGTCCGAATTGAGATGTTCGTATTCGCATTCGAGCTGTCGATAGAGCCAACGGGCGAGATCGCGCATCGCCTCGGTCACCACTTCCTCGGCATCGGCTGTCATGTCCTGACAGGTCGGGCTATCGCGTTCGACCGAGATCGATATGCAATATTCGTGGTAATAGTGACCGCGATGCGTGGCCTCGGCGCGAAGCTGGTAGAAGTTGCGGCGCTGGACGGCTTGCAGGGCGTCGGCGATGCAGTGAAGCGCGCTGTCCTGAGGAGCATAGGACCGGATCTCGGCCGAAGCGTTCTTCCGGTAAGAATAATGCGCCTCGTAGCAGGCGCCATCGCCTTGTGACCAGAAGCCCCGGAACCAGATACGCGGCTCGTACCGCACGCCGCCGCCTATCAGGAGGACAGTGCGGGTCTTGAAGGTAATGCCGATGATTTCCGCGATGCGCTGGAAATCTTCGTAGACGGCATCATGCCAGTGGTCGTCGAAGTCGCCCTCGCGATACCAGGCACGCGCCTTGTCCTTCGCCGTATCGGAGAGCTCTTCGAGCCGATAGACGGTGGTTTCGATGATTTCAGGCATCGGAATCAGCTCCATCCAGCACGGTGGCAAGCCAGCCATCGGTATAGATCCAATCCACCGTCTCACCGGTGGCGAGGTTGAGCACATGCGCCCCACCTCCGAAGCCGTCGATCCGCGGCTTCGAGCAGGTGTTGGCGTATTGGATGCCCCATCGCCCGGTCAGGCCGAACTCGGCGGCGCAGCGCATGACGAACCGGATTACATGCTCGGGATCGCCGGTCCCGTCATCGCGCATCCAGAGATGCGTGCCTCCGTGCTCGGGCTGGATAGACAGCAGGAAGCCTTCCGACGGGGGATCTTCGGCGGCGTTCTCGTCGCAGAGGGCATTGTAGAGTTCGAGTGCGCGCGCGGCGTTCTCGGCGGTGCCGACGTCGAGCAGGCAGGAGAAGCGGGTGAAATAGTCGGCCATGACAGGCTCCTGAAACAAGAAAACCCGGCGCGAAGGCCGGGCGTGGATTGGGAAATGGAAAGGGAATTCAGGCAGCCTGGCGAAGCGCAGCGCGGGCGCGCTAACGCCAGAAGCTGTCGACCAGCCGCCCTTCGAGCACGCTGGCGCCGAACCGCAGGCGTCTGGCGTCGTCGTGATTGTGAGAGCCGGCCTCGACCATGGCCTGGCCGCGTAACCGACTGGCTTCTGTGACCACTTTGCGGGCTTCGCCGTCGCATCGCACGGGCTCGCACCAGCCAATCGCGCCTGAGCGAACCTCGCCGGCGGCGACAAGGCATCCGTCGCGGTCCACGATGGTGATGACGCGTGGCGCGTAGCGAATGACGGCGCGGCTCCCGAACGAGATATCATCCAGGGCGATGCGCGTTTCAGCTTCGCTGATCGCTTCGGAAAGAGAACTGCATTCGGCAAGATGGATGGTGCGATCGAACGAGATCGGGTCGGCCGTGATGTCATCGTCGACGAATGTGGCCGTGCCTATGCAGGCGACGCGAAGGGGGTATCGCGCCGCGCTGCGCAGGCGCGCGATCAACTGATCGAACGCGAGTTTTCCTGCAGGAACGGCGTGGGCAGCGTATGAGGTGCTGAGCATCGGGATCACTCCATGACAGGCAGCGGAAGCCTCTCTCCCGCTTTCAATCCGTCACGGCCAAACCGGCCGATCTCTTCCTCTCATCGCTAGCGAATGGCGGCCGTGGCCGGCATGAAAAAAGCACCCCGCCGGGGACGGGACGCTTTATGGCGATCAGTCGATGGCCTGGAAAATCTCCGAGGCCTCGGGGTGGCGGGCCGAATAGCTGTGAAGCCGTTGGTAGCCTTCTGCGAGGCGGTCGGATTCGTAGCGGAAGGAGAGATGCGAGAAGGCAAAGAGCGTGGCAATGATGCCGGCGGCTTCCGCCGAAACATCGCCGCGATACTCCGTGATCCCGCTTTCGATCCTGAAACGCGGGTGGGAGGTCGGCGCGAGGAACAAGGGGCCGTCCTTGTCTTCGTAGAAATTCCAGAAGCCGCCGCCATAGTCACGGGGACTGAGCCGTTCCATGATGGAATAGACCGCATTTTCGGCCACGGTCAGGAGTGGCAGGCCAAAGAGGGTTGGCAGGAATTTCGCGCGGCGATCTTCCGGCACGAGGATCGCGAGGCATGGCGTGGCGGTTTCGGTGGACATGGGCTGTTTCTCCTGAGAGCGGAAGGAAAGACGTTCGGACAGCGCTCTCCTGGCCAATCCGAACTCCCCCGGCCCAAGCCGTCCTTTCACTCTTCTGACGGATGACCGGTCGAAGCCATGCTTCGGCGCCGCTGCCTGTGCGTGGCCTCGGCCAACCGCACGGCAAAGCCCGGGCGCGATGCGCTTCGGGCTGATGGAAGTGAGGCGCTAGCGCCTCACTGGAAGGGATCGATTTCGAATTCGACCATGGCCTCGTCGCCGTCGAATTCGCCGGCGGGCATGGCGCCGTGGGTGCCGTCACCGGCCTGGAACACGACGATCGAGACCATCAGGGTAGCGGCGAGGCTGGCGGCGAAAGCGGTGGCATCTGCATAGGACATGGTTCCAGCTCCTGTCTTTTGGAGGCGGGAGACCATCCCCCGCGCGACAGGCGCCCGAAGTGTCTGACCGGATCTGCAATCACCCTCGTGCGTTCGGCTCGTCCGAATCCGCGAGGGCGGCACGCTCGCGTAAGCCGACCCTTCACGGGTTGATTGACGAAGAGACGGATCAGACCAAGGTCAGCGAATGGAAGCGGGGGATGGTGTTTCGCATCTGACAGGAGCCGGAAACCCTTATGCAGATGTCTTGCTGTGCCGGCCTCGCCACGATCCGGACCTGATGACTGGCGTGTTTCCCGGCCTCACAGGTCTCACATCGCTATGGAAGTGGGAATGGGCCGCAGGTCGAACTCGAAATCGATCCCTTCCTTTGGCAAACGGCTTCCGGCATGACGCACGTCCCGTGCGCCGCATCCAGAGTGCGGTCAGCGCCAAAGACCCTCCGCGATCTCGCGGGCGATCATGGCTCTCGCCTTCAGCATGACGTCATCGCCACTCGTGTCGATATGTTGATAGAAGCGGGTGGACGATCCTGCCGCCAGCCAGTCCCGATAGGCGCAATACTCACGGGTGTTGAGCTTGAAGGCCCGCATGTCGCTGGCCCAATGCGGTTTTGGCTCGACGACGACGGTGACGCCGTCACGACATTCCTCCCACGGAAGCGACCGCTCCGAGGGGAGATTGCGAAGGTCGTCCGCGAAGATTTCGTCAACGGATATCATGCCGCGTCCGCCTTCGGTTGGAATCCGTCCGGATCGCCTGGGTCCGGCGGCAGGTAGGCGTCATAGGGATTGCAATCGGCCAGGTGGCCGAAGGGTGTCATGACGATCTCGCCGTCACCGGAGCGGCTTACGGCGCACAGGACGTAGCGAGGTTCGCGCGTCGCGGCGTCGCGGCACTCCATCAGGGCGAGATTGCCGTCGCCAGCGGCGCGCAGCAGGGTGTTGAAATTGGTGCGGGCATAATCGGGAATGGCCATGGATTTTCTCCTGAAACGAAAAGCCCGCCGTCATGCGACAGCGGGCCAGGGGAAGGGAAAGGCACAAGGTCAGGCGGCGGCCCGGCCTTCGATGACATCGGCGCCGACCTCATCGGCGGTGATGGTTTCGAGACGCGCACGGCTGTAGCCTGCTTTCGCCAGCCAGAGTTCGGCAGCTTCCTGGGTCTCGACGAGATGCAGCAGCTCGACGTTGTCGCCGATGTCCTGCACGACGCGCACCTGGCCGACGCGCGGGCGCTCGACCACGCGGAAGGTGAGATCGCTGTCGATGCCGTAGGTGCGCATGACGGTGACGAGGATGATGCCGCCCTGGCCGAAGTTTCCTTCATGCAAAGTGAAGCACGGTGGGCTCGAATAGGTCGGGCGTTCGCGGGCAGGTTCCTTGCGAACGAGACGGCCAACGCCGTTGCGCCGTTCCCAGGCCGCCAGCTTCCTGGTGAAGCGGGAGGGCGGTTTGGGCTGGCCGTCAGTATAGGCGATGAGGGCCCCCAAGGGGGCGATATCGAACACGAGTGACGCGGACATTCTTGGTCTCCAGACATAAAAATGGCCCGGCGGGTTACCGGGCCTGATGGAAGGAGGGAGAAGAAACGGGGCGACCGGAGCCGCCCCGCCGGTAAGGATCATTCAGCCGCGATCAGGTGGACCGCCTCGATGTCGCTGTGTCCGACGTCGTCATCGTCACCAGAGAGGAAATCAGGCAACGCCTCGATAGCCGACTCGACGTCGACGTCTTCGGGGGCCTGTGTCTCCTCGAACAGGCGCAGAGGCTCGGGCAGCCAGCCGGTGTCGGCGAGCAGACGCTCGGCCTCCTTGGCCATATCGCCCTTCTTCAGGTGCTCGATGAGCGAGGCTGCCCGTTCGCCTGCGCCTTCACGCACGGCTTCGAGGATCCGGGGCTTGGTAACGCGGCCGAGATAGTTCTCGACCGTCGGCCGCCACCCGGCGCCCTCCACCATGTCGAGGCCGGTTGCACGCGCCAGGCGGTCGGCATGGGACATGCGCGTCTCCAGACCGTGCTGCGAGACGCCGTTGCCGCCGTACGGGTTGGGCTTCTCGTAGAGCGCATTGACGCCATAGGCGACGCAATGGGCGAGGAGCGCCATGCGGCTGGTGTCGTCGAGTCCCGCGATCCAGTCCCACAGAGCGTCGTCGTCGGTCGGAAGATCGGCCTTCCAGTCTTCGTAGCGGGCGGTGATGGCCTTGGCGGACGGGCTGTCCTTGAGGTCCGTTCCCTGCACCGAAAAGAAGTGATGGCGCACGGTGACTTCGAGGCATCCGCTCGGAGCGGAATAGTGATAGCGCTCCATCACCAACCTGTGCAGCAGCGCCGTCATGGCGACATGGGGATTGTTCGCCAGCGCATCATGCAGCGCCAGGGTTCGGTGCGCCGTCAGTTCCGAGACCAGCCGTTCCGGAAGGGGCTTAATGACGTCTTCCTCCCCCTCGGGTTCGGTTGCCTGCCCGCCCACGGTGATCACCGCGCGCTGAGTGGCAGGGATCGACGAAACTGCGCCATCGGGTTCAGTACCATCAACGCCGTCAGCCCCCTCCACGGCTCCGGGCGCCTCGTCTTCGGGGCGAACGTAGCCGCGATCGACGGACAGGTTGCCGTCGCGGTCGATGCTGATGAAGACGCCGGCGCGCGCGATGTCGGCCGGATCGTAGATCACCGGACGATCCTCGAAGGCGGCCAGAGCGGTTTCGATCTCGCCGACGCGCTCATCGACCTCCTCGGGATATTCCTCGGCCTCGGCATATTCGGCTTCCAGCGTCTCATATTCCGCGGTCAGGGCATCGAAGGTGGCCTGTTCCTCTTCAGTCAGAGACGTTGTCGTGCCGATCAGACGGCGCAGGCCGTGGCCATAGCCATAGGGGACTTCGACCCGGGCATCGACCCACTTCCAGCCCTCGGCGGCGATCGCTTCGGCTTCCGCCTTGAGCTTGTCGTCGGTGAGTTGATCGAGCAGGCTCACATCCTGCAGCCAGCCGCCATCGTCGGACTGGAACAGGTCGTTCAGCACGATGCCGCCGGCAGCCTCATAGGCGTCGATGCCGACGAACTGCGCCCGCTTGTCGGAGGCGCGTACCGTGGTTTCGGTCAACATCCGGCGGATCTGGTAGGGTTCCTTCGACCACGAATTCTTGATCGCGTCCCAGACCTGTTCCTGACGGGCATGGTCGGGATTGACGGTGAAGGCCATGAGCTGTTCGAGCGTCACACCGTCCTCCGTATAGAGATCGAGCAGAGAGGGCGCGACGGACACCAGGCGCAGGCGCTGCTTCACGACATTGACCGAGACGAAGAAGGCTGCGGCGATCTCCTCCTCGGACATGCCCTTGAGGCGCATATCCTGGAAGGCCCGGTACTGGTCGAGCGGATGGAGCGGGGCGCGCTGGATGTTTTCAGCGAGGCTGTCGTCTTCGAGCAGGATGTCGCTGCCGGCTTCGCGCACGACGCAGGGCACGGGTGCGGTCTTCGCCAGACGCTTGGCCTTCACCAGCAGTTCGAGCGCGCGATAGCGACGGCCGCCAGCGGGAATCTCGAACATACCGGTCTCATTGCCGTCGGCGTCGATCACGGGGCGCACGTTGAGACCCTGGAGCAGGCCGCGCCGGGCGATGTCCAGAGACAGTTCCTCGATCGACACGCCGGCCTTGACCTTGCGCACGTTCGACTGGCTCAGCACCAGCTTGTTGAAGGGGATGTCGCGCGAGGACGACAGGATGATTTTCTGAGCAGTAGTAGCCATTGGGATTTTCTCCGCGACGGGCGCCGAGAGGCTCTCTCTCGACCTCAAACCCGTCACGAAAGTCCCCCCACTCCTCTCACTCTGTTTGCGGTGTCGTATGATTGGGGATTGTGCCGCCAGACTTGATGCGCCGAACAAGAACGGGCCGTGTATCAGCGGCCTGAGCGAGGTGTTCGATTAATATGCGGTCAGCCTCAGAACATTCCCCAAGCACCTCGATCTCGATCCACTGGCGGACGCGACCGGCATGGGAGTGACGCAGATAATGATCGGATGAGAAGTACAGGCTTTCGTTTGTATCGATGAGCCGGACCCGACGGGTCAGGAAGAGAATCCCGCCGCCGAGATTGCCGCAGAACAGCAGGTCCTCGGGCGGTGCTGCATTCGATCCGTCGCTGACCTTTTTGCGGCCGATCTGGCGGAAGGCGTCACCGAAGGCCGCCGGATTGCGCGTGATCCGCGCCGCGGGTTCCTGATGGAATATCCATGGAGGCCGCTGGGGATCGAGTTTTCTGACTGCGATCTGATGGAGGAAGTCGGCGAAGCTCGCCGGGTCCGCCGGATAGGGGCAGGTCCACCAGATGTCGCGGACACGCCTGCGCAGTACGTCGGGCATGGCGAAGAGCCGTGCGCGACCTTTTCGCCACCAGGCGGCCCGCTGGTCGCGACGATGCCGTTCGGCCTCGTCCCACCAGATGGCGCGGCGGGCCATTTCTTCATCGACACTGTGCTGGCCTGCGGCGATCTGTTCAGCGAAGAGCGGCAATGCCTCGCGTTGGAGGCGCTGCTTGCGGAGGAACGCCGCGCGTTTGCGCGACGTGTCTCCATAGGGTTCCGGTCTGTGCCAGCGACGGAAGCGCATCATATGCCCTCCCGTCGAGCGCGGGCCGCAGCATAGATGATGCGTTCGGCCGCGCGGATGCTGCCCGCGTGGTGTGCCGCCTCGGCCCAGACCGAGATCGGCAGATTGCCGGTGAAGAGTATGTCGCGTTCGATCCCCATGCCGAAAGGCAGGCTGATCGACGACATCTCCTCGAGCGAGAAATAGCCAAGCTCAGGATAGCCGATATCAGCAAGGCCGAAGAGCGTGTCGCCGTCAGCGTCTAGTTCGGTTGCGAGCCAGACGCCTTCGCCGAGTGGATTGAAGAACTTCACCACTGGCATATGATCGACATCGCGCTGGCGGCCATTGGCGAGAAGCTGCTCGCGCAGTCCATCGGTCAGAAGGATCATGCCGCCCTCCTGTCGATGATGGTTTCGGTCTCGCCATTGGATCGCTTGTCTTCAGGGACGAAGGAGAGCAGCCAGTCGGCCGCCTTGCTGGCCTGACTGGCGGCGCGGACGATGGCGCGGGAATCCTCGCGCATCACGTCCAGCCACGATCCAATATAATCGGCGTGGCGCACGGTCGGCACGATGCCGAGGGCGGCACAACTGAAGGCCGAAATCTGTTCGGCAATCATTTCCTCGAAGGCGTATTTCTTCGAGCCGAAAGACCCGGTCAGATCACGGTTCAGCCGGCTGTGGTGGCCGCTGGCGTGCCCGACCTCATGCAGGGCAGTTCTGTGCCAGTTAATCGGCTCGAAATAGGCCTGGGGCGGCGGTACGACCACATAGTCCTGGGTCGGGACATAGAAGGCCCGGTCGCCGCCGATACGGAAGTCGATTCCTGTCGCCTTGATCAGCGCCTCGACCCTTGGCTCGATGAGGTCGGGCGGAGGCGGCGGCGCGACGGCGTGGAACTCCTCTGGCAGGCCTTCACATTGCGCCACGTTGAACACGGTGAAGCGCTTCAGAAAAGGGATCGCGTGGGCTTCCTCGCCGGTTTCTCGGGCGCGACGCTTCTCGTCTTCGGGCGTGAAGCGGTCGGCATAGACGACTGTGGTGCCGCGTTCCCCCTTCATGACGTTGCCGCCGAGCGAGAGGGCCTGACGAAATGTTAGCCAACCCTGGGCGGGAAAACCGTGCTGCATGACGGCGCCCCAGAGTATGAGGATATTGATGCCGCTGTAGTTTCGGCCCGTGCTGGCGTTTCTCGGCAGGCCGAGCGGCGCTGTCGCGCTCGACCTACCCCAAGGCTGCACCCATGGAACGCGGCCAGCTTCCAGCTCGACGATGATCTTGTTGGTGATTTCGTCGTAGAGGTTCGTCCGGCTCGATCCGGTGCGTGTGGCGCGGTCATGTCTGGACATTGCGGTTCTCCGCGACGGGCGCCGGAGACCTTTTCTCCAGCCCTCAACCCGTCACGGAAAACCCGTCCGTACTCTAACTCTCAGGGGGCGTTGCGGGGTTTCCCCGCTGATGGGGGTGTGTCGGCAACGTCAGTGCCGATCAGGGGGAAGGCTTTCCCCCACATCACAACCTGAACAGAGGGAGCATTTGCGCTATAGTCGCGAAGAAGGTCGTAGAGGGGAGCCGTTGTAGTTCATATGAGGGGGCAGCAAGCAAAGAATGAAAAGAATGCTCAACGCATAGCGATGTGGCGGGACGCGTTCGCCGACAAGAGAACCGGTATCCACCAGACTATTCAGGACTTGCTGTGGAACTACGCGGCCTTTCGGACAACGGTGCGGATCGTTCGCCTCGCAAATGATGCCCGGGGCGCTCGTCCGCCGCTGAACCAAATGATCTTCAACATGGTCTCGGAGGGCTTCTGGTCTGGCCTGCTTCTCGGCACACGAAGGCTTCTGGACAGGGGGCCGTTAAGTGGTCCTAAGGGCGTCTATTCCATTCGATCCGTGATCAAGGATGTGGAGGCGTGTCAATCCTGGCTTAACAGGCGTGTCTATGTCGAGCAGGTTCTTGGAGCCCATTACGATCTGGAGCGGCTGCAACAGGAAGAGCATGAAGCCCTCAGTGCCGCGAAGGGTGGCGTGGTGTGGGGATCGCCTGATCTTGTCAGGAGTGATGCCGCGCATCGACATTTCGATTTCCTGAGTGGTGTTGCACCTTCAAGTCGCTCCGAGGGTGACCTCATGCTGCCCGCCGTTTTCGCGAGGATCGAGGCACGTCTTGTCGATCTGGACCGGATCGCTGAGCACGTTAGTTCGCATGTCGCCCATGCTGGCAATAAGCAGAGCCGCGAGCATAAGGAACTCGATAATTTCGACATTCGTGATGCGCAAAAGACTTTGAAGCAGTTGAAGGAGATTGCTGATCTTGTCGGTGCCTGGTTCGCCAATGAGGGCGGGGCGGGATTGGCGACCTACATTGGTGACCAATTTGCTGGCCTTGATCATCCGTTGATCGAAACCGCTGATTTGGCTGACCTGGAAGAGCAGTGGCGGTTCGTCGACAGGGAGATTGCGGGTTGGTCCATCGGACCTGATGGCCTGTGAGCCCTGATTTAGCAGTTGGCGCTTCGAGAGACGGCGCAGGGATCGTCATCGGCCGGTTTCATCGAAAATCCCGTGTTTCCACCCTGATCGCATCGATATGCAGATCGCGCGTTCTTGAGACCTTTGGCGGCTGCCTGCGCCGATCATGCGTGGACGAGCTATGGTTGAATTTATCGCTGCGACCATGGGGCAGCGGGATAGCAACATCGCGTTGCCCGACGGTGGCCAGTTTCTGTGACAGGTCTGTGATCAGATCCCACTGTTCAGTTATTCGGGGAAACGCTCTGAGCGCTGACTTTTCTTCTAGCTGTAATTGAATATTTGTTTGCATACTGAGAACGACGGTTCACAAAGACAGTGCGAGAAGTGAGATAGATCGAAATCTATGGCCGAAAGCGACTATTATTGACATTTGTATTTACGTGTTTCTTCATTATTGAATCGCTTTGCGCGCCAAGCCAGAATCCTGTGGTGAGCAGAGCAAATCACACCGCCAGGGGGGAGCATGAAGCTCAAATCGGTCGCGATCCGCAATTTCCGGCGCCTCGAGAATGTCCAGATCGATATTGAGGACCAAGAGACGCTCTTCGTTGGTCCCAACAACAGCGGGAAGACTTCTGCGACGGCGATATTTCGCTGTTTCCTTGGGGGGCGAGAGTTCAGGGTCCACGATTTCTCGGTGTCGCGTATGTCCGATTTCGAGGCCTTTTCGGCCAGCGGAGCCTCCTCGGACCTGCCCGAAATCCATCTGGATCTATGGTTCGAGATCGACCCGGAGTCGGTCGCCTACGGCCGTGTCTTCTCGCTTCTGCCCAATCTCGAAGACTTCGAGCGCGTTGGCCTTAGGCTGTCTTTTGGCTTCGCGGACCCGGCGAAGCTCCGGACGGCCTACAATGCCGCCTATCCTCCCGAGGAAGATGGCAGCCAGGGCAAGACTCTTTTCCAGTATCTGGCGATGGACACCAACCTCGCCCGGCACAGCATCGTCCGCTTCGCGTCCTTGGCGCGGCGCACGGACGAGGACGACAATGAGTCCATCCACGCTGCCGCGATTGAGCCAGAAGAAGGCAAGCGCCTTCTGAAGCACCTAGTTCGGGTCGAGTTCGTCGACGCGCAGCGCAACATCAACGATGATGACAGCAGCCGGAGCAACCGGCTTTCGACGGCCTTTGCTGCCTTCTACCGGAAGAACCTTCAGGACGCCGGTCCCGCGGCCGATGCTCACAAGGTCATCGACGAGAATAACTCGCGCCTGACCGATCACTACGAGGTCCAGTTCGCGCCCCTTATCGATCTGATCAAAGGTCTGGGCGTACCGTCCGTTAATGACCGGGACCTCAGGATCATTTCGTCACTCAGTCCGGAAACCGCCCTCAAGGGCAATACCGAGCTTCTGTACGTAGACCCGGCCCGCAAGCACGAGTTGCCTGAACTCTACAACGGCCTGGGGTTCAAGAATCTCATCTATATGGCGATCCAGGTTCGCCACTTTCACTCGCAGTGGCTCGCGACGCCGGAAAATCGGCCGCTGTGCCTCCTGATTTTCATTGAGGAGCCCGAGGTCCATCTCCACGCCCAGGTGCAGCAGACTTTCATCACCAATATCTGGAAAGTGATCAAGGATTCCGCCGAGGCTGCCGGGCTCTCCGGCGCAGTCCCCCAGATGGTCCTGACCACTCACTCCTCCCATATCCTCGACACCGTCGATTTCGCGAAGGTGCGTTATTTCCAGCGTTGCCATGCGGCGAACGACGATGCGCTGGGCAGCATCCGTAACGTATCGGACGTGCGCAGCCTTCGCGCGTTCCATCCGGAAGGGGACATTGTCAATGGAGACGTCGTGTCGCCCCAGGAGGCTCTCGATTTTCTAAAGCGCTATTTGCGCCTGACCCATTGCGATCTCTTCTTCGCTGACGCGGCGATCCTCGTCGAGGGTGCAGTTGAAAAGTTGCTCCTCCCTATGATGATTGAGAAGGCCGCCAACAAACTGCGCAGATCTTATCTGACGGTACTCGAAGTCGGCGGCGCCTATGCATACCGGTTCGAGGGTCTACTCTCGTTTCTACGCATTCCCTATCTCGTGATCACGGACCTCGATTCGGTGACTCCGGACGCTGCCGCCAGCGCTTGTCGCGGTGATACGCCGTACGCCCGAACCTCGAATGCGAGCCTCAAGAATATTTTGGGCAAGACGACCGTCGACGAACTTATGGCTCTGGGAGCGGACGAGAAAATTAGTGAGGAGAGGGACTGCTGCATCGCCTTTCAGTACGACATCACCGTCACGGATCAAGACAACCAGCTCATGATGCGGCCGCGTACACTCGAAGAGGCGTTCGCGTACGATAATTTCTCGCTGCTGCGCGAAGGGAAGATTACGATCGGAAAGGCGATCCCCAACGACCTCGATGCCGCATACCAGACGATCTACGAACGGATCCGCTCCAGTACTTTCAAAAAGACTGATTTCGCCATGAGTCTGCTTGCCGGCGATGAGAACTGGCAAACCCCAACCTATATCGCCGAAGGCTTGGCCTGGCTGGAGGCGAAGCTGTACCCGCCGATCGCACCTTCCGACGGGACTCTTGGTTTAGACAAGCCAGAGCCCGTCCAGCTTGGCGCCGTGCCTGCTGCGCTGCTCGGGGAGGGCTGACATGGCGAAGGTTGAAACCCAAGCCGACAAGGACGTCGAGGCATGCCTCGATGGTGAGGTCAGCTTTGCGCTCATCGCCGGTGCCGGAGCCGGCAAGACGTCCTCGCTGATCGATGCCTTGGAATGGGTGCGCGAGCACAAGGGAAAGGCCTTGCGTCAGAACGGTCAACGCGTTGCCTGCATCACCTATACCAAGCGGGCAGTGGCGGTAATCAGCGAGAGGCTCGGCTTCGACGATCTCTATGCTGTGTCGACATTGCATAGTTTTCTATGGGCGCAGTTCGGACGATTTCATCCTGACATCCGCCGGGCACTAGAAAACCGCCGCCTGCCGGATCTGATCGCGAAGGAGCGCGCGAAGGATAACGGCGGCCAGAGCAAAGCCGCGTGCGAGGCCCGGGCAAAGGCCGAGCGGTACGAACTGGACTTGGCGGCACTCGCGGCTGTCGAGCAGTTCGACTATGGCGATGCGGTCTATGGGGATTATCCCAATGGCGTCCTCGGGCACGACGATATCATAATCATCGCGTCCTACCTCCTCGAGGAAAATGCGACTTTCCGCCGTATCTTGGGACTGCGCTTTCCGTACATCTTCGTGGACGAGGCCCAAGATACAGCCGAAACAATCGTTCGTGGTCTGAACCTCGCTTGCGAAGGCGAGGGTCTGCCGATCGTCGGTTATTTCGGCGACCCTTGGCAGCAGATCTATGATGAGACCAGTGAGGACTTTGCGCCGCCTCTGACCGGCAAGACGATCACCAAAGTCGAGAATTTTCGCTGTTCGAGGAGCGTGATTGGCTTGCTCAACGGCTTCCGCACGGATGTCGTGCAGGTGCCGGCGGGCAAGAACCAAGATGTGGAAGGCAGTGTCGTCTTCCGCCTGGTGAAAGCGGAGGCTCCGGAAGAACCGCGGAATCGGTATTCGGACGCGCAGACCGGACGCGCACTCGCGCAGATGGATCAGGCAATGACGGACTGGGGTTGGACCAATCGCGACGACGTCGTGAAGCTTTTTCTGGTCCGCCAGATGATTGCCAGGAGGATGGGCTTTGCCACGCTCAATCGGCTGTTCTCTGGTCAGTTCGCGTCCACACGTGCGCAAGATGCGTTCGAGCGAGGCCAACACTTCCTGCTCCTGCCACTGACGTCTACCATCTTGCCCCTCGTCGAGGCGCACCGTGCTGGCAACAGCCGCCGAATCATCGATATCCTCAGACAGCAAAGCCCCGCGTTTGCGGTGGATGGCATCAATGCGTCCAAGAGCCTGCGATCCATGGTCGACACGTCAATCGATATCGTCGCCGAGTTGGCCGGTCGCTGGGAGGCGGCGGCGATTGGCGATATTCTGCGCTTCGCTGCGGACAAACAGATTATCCGGGTCGCCGAGCGGCTACAGGCTAACCTGATCCGCGATCCCCGTGTCGAAGTCTATGATGCTGAGCAGCACGGACTGGACAAAGGCGACTGGCTTGCTGACACTTTGTTCGGGATGACTACGAGCGAGGTCGCAGCTTACACATCCTTTGTCGGCAAGAACACTGCGTTCAGTACCCAACATGGTGTGAAGGGCGAAGAATATCCGAAGGTGCTTGTGGTTTATGACGACGTCGAAGCTGGCTGGCACAATTACAATTTCGCGAAGCTCCTGACGCCCGGGATTTCAGGGGTCGGGACGGACAAGCAAGAGGCGCGCGGCCGCAAGCTCGCTTATGTATCGCTTTCGCGGGCGCTCGAGGATTTGCGGGTCTTATTCTTCACGAGCGATCCCGAGGCTGCGCGCGCCGAGCTGATCGCAAAAGGCTTGCTTTCCGCTGACCAGATCGAACTCGTCGGCTGAGGTTGCGTCGCGTTGTATTATCCGAACCATTGGCTTGGGCTGGAGCCTGTTACGACGAGCGAAAGCATTTTTCATATCAATGCGTTGCCAACTTCATTCCAGTTTCTCGAACATCTCGTCAATCGAGCGGGACCGCCGGGGGAGAGAGGCAGCCAGTTCATCGGTGTCGAGAACGTATTTTTTAAGCCGAAATGTGCCGGATAGCTCCCGCATCTCGAAGAAGCGGACAGGCCTTGCCCGGTTCGCAAGGGCCTGGACGATGGTGAACTTGACGGTCGATTTGCAGCGGATGCCGAAAATGACCTCTTCGAGTTCGAGTGGGGAGTCGTGGACACCGCGTTTTCCGATCAGACGCCATTCGCGTTCGTAGCGCCAGCTTGCGGCCTTCCGCAGGAGGACAGCTTCGTCGACACGACGTTGAGCCTCGGTGTCGTTTTCCATCACGGCCACGTCGCTGGCCAGAACCTTGCGACTGCCGCCGTAGCGAATATTGTGAAGGTTCGCTTCCGCCCCGACCGGGACAGAGTATGCGGCGCAGACGCCATTATGCTGGTCACCATAATGGCTCCACATCAAGGGGCAGGTTGCTCGCGAGCCGAACGAGACGATGCCACGATCGTAGCGGCGCAGAAGTTCCTCTTCGAGATATTGACGAAGCAGCCAGTGAAGCGGGTCCTCAACTTCGTAGCTCGGGTCCGTTGCATGATACCGGATGTCATCGAGGAGTCGCGATGCCTCTTTCTGGCTATGCCGCGCGATATGGTCGGCAGTCTTGGGGCCACGGTATTTCAGCGACTTTGCTGCGGCCCGCATTTCGGCTAGCACTCTTTGCTCGCGTAGATGGCTGAGAACCCGCTCCAACTGGGCATTGGGAAGGTTCCCCTCAAGGGATGGTCGGCAGTCCAGAGGGTCGTTGAAGTCGCCTGGATCCGAATAATACAGTTCGTCGGCGACCAGCATGTCGAGAAGGCGTGGGCTGAATGCGCGATATTTGAACAGCAATCGGGGTAGTTTGCTCGCCTCATCCATGTTCGTCCTTAGGCCCTCAAATTGGTTGCTTCTCGTCTCTGAAGACGACTTCCTCGCGCTTCGGGCGACATCTCGATCAAGATTGCTCCGCCAACTCCGCGAGGAGATAGTTGATGTAGCTGCGTGTCAGGTTGCAGTAGAGATGTGCTTCCCTGAGCGACGGCGAGACATCCGCCGCGAGTTGTGTGCCGTGTCGGACCCCGCCGCCTCCGGGTGAGGAGAGGAAACCATGCATTTTGGTCATCCAACCCAGAGTTTCGGCCAGCGCGCTGCCGCCGTTATTTTTGCGCAAGGCTCGGATGATCTCGTTGAAGTATTTTCCTTCGACCGTTCCTGATCCGCTTTCCTGACCCTGGAATGCCGTCGAGACGGTTTCAAGGAGCCAAAGGATTTCCTGCACCGCCTGCCGCGGGCGTTGTTCGAGAAGAAGACGATCGGCCTGGTCCAGCGAGGTATGAATAAGTTCATGCGCGCGTTGACCCAGCGATTTCTGTGGCGTCTGGACGGCTATTGCTGTCTGGGGGTGCCGCGCCAGCAGAGCTGGGGGTCTTACCTCATAGGGGACTTCATGCTCATAGAGGATCTGGTTGACAACGTCGGCGTCAGGAAGGCCTATTTCAGGGTGCGTCGTCTGTATTTGCGTACATCCATCCCAGAAGGCGCTAATGAAAACCGGAGCATTGTCCCCGGCAGTCATCATCGCGCCATGAAGGTCGCTGATGGCCCAGCTTTCGCTAGAGCTCCAAGATTGACCACCAGTGAACCTCGCCTTGAACAGTTCAAAGATCGACCAGGAGGATTCCGACTGGCTGGCGATAGAGTGAACCAGTGAATTAAAAGCGTTCACCGCAGCCGGGGACATCGGACCGGGAGAGCCATAGCGCCATGCTGTCGGCATCGTCAGGGCCATGTCGCCACCTCAGGTTTCTTCGGCAGGAAGCGCGAAGCGGACCACGCGCAGATGGTCATCGTCGTCGATCGTAATTTCGAGCACTTGGTTGATCAGGTCGTCATCAGCAGTGTCGAGTTCGGCCAGCGCCTGTTCGAACAGTTCGATCTGCATATCGAGGTCCATGCCGGGCGGACCGTTGAGGCAGATCAGTCCGGCATGGATGGCGACATCGGCATATTGCCCCTTGGTTCCGGGCCTGTCTTTCGGCCCCCTGAAATCCACCGAGTTTTTGGTGACGAAGGTCCAGTCACCGTCGAGGATGATGGGCTTCAGCTCCCAGTCCTTCAGGCCTCCGAGCTTCAACCAGACGACATGACTGGTCTCGCCGAACCCCTTATCCAATGCCAGCTTTGCCAGTTCGGGACTGAGGCATTCATCGATCAGGAACTTCATCCCGCCTTCCTGAGACGAGGAACGCGGCGATCCGTGATGATGACCGAGCCTTCGGGAAGATCGCCAGAGACGCGTGGGCGACCGCGCAGCGGGTTCGCTTCCGCGTAGATCGTGGCGAGCCTAACCTTCCTGACGTCCAGGCTGGGCCAGGCTGCGAGGATGCGCTCCATCGAATGGCCGGCGGCTACGGATGCCGCAACGTCGTAGACAGGAACGCGGGTGCCCTGGAAGACGGGCGTGCCGCCAAGAATCCCTGGCGAGGTTGTGACCATCTCCCGTGCGGCGGCGAGATCGTCCAGCCGCTCGCTCGCGCCCTTCATGAAGGGCAACAGGTCGATGGTCAGGAACTCGTCGCGCACGGTCCAGTCCTCGCGAAGCAGCGCAGCCCAGGGCAGGGCGCGTGACCGTGTGAGCCGGGGCTCCGCGGTCCTGATGGCCGACAAGCGCTCTTCCGAGGTCAGGCGCTTCGCGCTCTCGAAATAGAAGGCGATGAGCGAACAGGCTCCGGCCAGGACGTAGCGGCCGTTGTCGAGTGAGACGAAGGCGTCTGGCAGGATGTGTTCGTCGATGACGCGGTTGACGTCGCGCAGGCTCACGCGCGAGACGACGGCGGCCTCGCTCGCCTTCAGCATTTCCGCAACTGCGGGCATGGGAGCCTCCTGATTAAATCTTCCGATACGTCGGAATATATACTGCGGAGGCCGGAATTTCAATGTCCGATCGAGACTGGACGCGGGGCATGATCCAAAAGAGGGGACCGCCGCCCCACGCATGAGCGGTATCAAGCTGCGATATCCAGTTCCTCATCCTTATCCTCTGCCTTCTCCGTGACGGGAAGGGTGAGGGCCAGCGCGATGGCGTCCGACACCTTGTTGGCGGCGGCCCTGATTGGATCGGTCTTGAGATGGGCATATCGCGCGGTCGTCTGGACCTGCGTGTGGCCGAGCAGCCTGCCGATCATGGTCAGATCCTCGCCAAGCTGGAGGGCGTCCGAGGCGAAAGAGTGGCGGAGATCGTGAATACGCAGATCGTCCAGTCCGGCGCGTTTGCGCAGACGTCGCCACGGCTTCTGCATGTCGGTCAGGTGCTGACCCTCGATCGTCCCGGTGATGACGTAGGGATTGTCCTTCACCTTGGGGACCGTCTTGAAGACTTCCACGACGGCTTGACCGATTGCGACCAGCTTTGCTCCACTCTTTGAATCGGGCAGGCGGAGAAGGCCCGCATCGAGATCGACATATTCCCATTTCAGCTTCTGGATTTCGCTGAGGCGGCAGCCGGTAAGAAGCAGAAGCTGGATGCAAAACGCGGCTTCGCGTTCGGCATTGGTCTCGCGCAGGACTTTGCCGAGCCGGGCAAGCTCATCGGGCGTGAGGTAACGCTCGCGCTTGACCTCCTTGTAGCGCTTGACCTTCCAACAGGGGTTCACGCCGTCGGTGCGTACGCCCCAGGTATGGGCGACAGTGAACATGACCGAGAGCACCCCAAGGGTCCTGTTGGCCTGATAGGGCGTTTCCTTCATCGACTGGTGCATCTCGACGACATCGGCGCGGGTGATGTCGATGATGCGATGCGATCCCAGCTTCGGGTTGATGAAGAGTTCGACCGACCTTTTGTATTCCGCATGGGTGGAGGCTTTGCAGTGTGATGCGACGTGCTCGTCGAGAAAGCGCTGTCCAAACTCCTTCATGGTGGGGGACGCCTTGCGGCGGTCGCGCTCGCCGGCCGGATCGGCGCCAAGGCGGACCTGCGAGAGATGCTTCATCGCTTCGGTGCGGGCGAGGTCGGGTGTCACCGCGCCATGCAGCCCGATGTTGACGCGGCGCAGGCGACCGCCGGCCCGGAATTGGGCGAGGTACATCTTCCGGCCGGACGGATAGACGCGCAGCCCGAAGCCCTTCAGTTCCTCGTCCCATAGGAAGAATTCCTTGTCGGTTGGCGCTGCCGCATCGACGGAACGTTTCGTGATTTTGGTCATGAACTGCTCCCTCCTGCCGGAACTTCCGGAATCAAATCGGAATCATTTGGGGGCGTATGGATGCGCCCTCTCATCGTAAAATAAGGTAGGTCGCATCCGATAATCTGTCAATAGTAACAGCTATTTAGGTGGTAAATAACAGCTATTTCGTAGTGCCGGATAGAGGGGCGAAAAGCGGCCAGAACAAACTCATAACCTGAAGGTCGTTGGTTCAAATCCAACCCCCGCAACCAAAACCTCTCAAAACACACCTTAATTAATACCAAAGCCCGCAACGCACGGGCTTTTTTGCGTCAAAAGCAATCCGAAAATGACCGCCAGAGAATTGCTCCGCACATTCCCGTCAGAACCGTGACAAAGAACCCCGCTTCGCCTAAAAGCCGTCTTACCAAGGGGAGCCCCCTGCAATGGGCTGAGAAACCGCTAGCACAAGCGCGGTGAACATTCGAACCGGATCCGGATCAACCCGGCAAAGGGAGAACAGCAGAGGCTTGACGCTCGTCGGCTTTATCGCGGGACCGCCCGTGTCTGTAATGGATAGCCTCGCTGTCGAAGCAGAAAGGACATCATGATGAGCGCGCGCTTCACCGAAATCCTCAGACAAAAAAGCGAACCGAGCTGGACGCAAGCCGTCAACCATCGCTTTGTTACCGAGTTGTTTGATGGGATGATCGAAGACCAAGTCATGGCCGCCTATCTGATCCAGGATCACCGTTTCCTGGATAGTTTCCTGACATTGCTGGGTGCAGCGATCGCTACGACCGACAGTTTTGAGGCGAGGATACGGTTTGGACGCTTCATCGGCATGGTGTCTGGCGAAGAAAATACTTATTTTCTGCGCGCTTTCGAGGCTCTCGGTGTAACGGAAAGACAGCGCTCCACGACGCCTGACAGCATTCCCACGGCCGGCTTCAAAGCGCTCATGTATGAGGCCGCGAATACGCGCTCCTATGCTGCTGTGCTTTCCGTGCTCAATGTTGCCGAGTGGCTCTATCTCGATTGGGCCATGAAGGCACCGAAACCTCTGCCGGAGAATTTCGTCCACGCGGAATGGATCACCCTGCACGACAATCTCGATTTCCGGGACTTTGTCTCTTTCTTGCGCGAAGAATTGGACCGTGTCGGGCCGGCCGAGCCGGAGGTCAGTGAGGATTTTTTCCTGCGCGCCGTTGCATTGGAAAAGGCGTTCTTCGATGCCGCCTACGAAATCGGGGGCTGAAGCGTGGATATCTTCGATCGATTGAAGACCGCAGCCGCACCTGATTGGCAAAGCTACGTCAATCATGATTTCGTTCGCCAACTCGGTAAGGGCACATTGCCCGAGAAAGCTTTCCGCACCTATCTGGTTCAGGATTATCTGTTTTTGATCCAGTTTGCGCGCGCATGGGCGCTCGCCGCTTATAAAAGCCGCACGCTTTCCGACATCCGTGCCGCGCAGGCGGGATTGGCCTCCATTCTGGACGAGACGGAGTTGCATGTCCGTTTGTGCGGCCGGTGGGGTCTGTCCCGGAGCGCGATTGAAAAAGCGCCGGAACTGCAAGCGACTGTCGCCTATACACGCTTTGTACTCGATTGCGGCGCAGCAGGAGATCTGCTCGATCTGCATGTCGCGCTGGCACCCTGCGTGATCGGCTATGCCGAGATTGGCCGCAACCTTGCGCCAAACGGCGTCGATGCGCTTGGCAATCATCCATATCGCGAGTGGATCGGTGAATATGCCAGTGAAACTTATCAAGGCGTGGCATCGGCTGCCCGCCTCCATCTCGATGAATTGGCCGCGCGCTCGATGACCGAACAGCGATTCACTGAGCTTGCCGAATTTTTTGCGAAAGCGTCGCGGCTGGAGGCGGATTTCTGGCAGATGGGGCTGAATGGTTCGTAACTGAGCCTATACCGACCATTGATCGTGGCCGCTCCAGTCTTAATTCGTCAATTTCATTCGATGGCGCTTGACCTTCCAGTCACTGGAAGCCCTACCTATCTGTCAGAAATAGTTTTGAACGGATAGATCATGGATAAATCGCATAACCACGCCGGTCACGGACAATGCTGCAGCCGCGGCAGCGATAAGGCGCTGGAGGATGCCGTGACGCGCGATCCGGTCTGCGGCATGCTTGTCGATCCATCGGCAGGAAAGCCGACGATCATCCATGAAGGGCACGAATATTTCTTTTGCTGCAATTCGTGCCGCGACAAGTTTGTAAAATCTCCCGAGAGTTACATCGACGCGGTCGATCCTGTCTGTGGAATGAAGGTCGCGCGTGCGAGTGCCAAGCATTTTCATCGGCATGAGGGCGTCGGGTATTACTTCTGCTCCGAGAGCTGCCTCAAGAAATTCGAGGCGAAGCCGGATCACTATCTGGGCGACCGGCCCGCGCCGGAACCCATGCCGAAAGGCACGCAATATACGTGTCCGATGCACCCTGAAGTTCTTCGCGACAAGCCGGGTTCATGCCCGAAATGCGGAATGGCGTTGGAGCCTATGGGCGTGCCGACGGGCGACGAGGGGCCGAACCCCGAACTGGTCGATTTCACGCGCCGCTTTTGGGTGAGTGCTGCACTGTCCATTCCGCTTCTGGTGATTACCATGGGGCCGATGCTCGGCCTGCCGATCCGCGACTGGATGGGAGAGCGAACGGCGATTTGGGTCGAACTTGTGCTGGCGACGCCTGTGGTGCTTTGGGCCGCTATCCCGTTTTTTCACAGAGGCTGGGAATCAATCGTCAACCGCAGCCCCAATATGTGGACGCTGATCTCGATCGGAGTGGGCGTTGCCTATATCTACAGCGTCGTCGCAACGTTATTCCCCGATATTTTCCCGCATCAGTTCCGCGGGCATGTCGATACGGTTCCGGTCTATTTCGAGGCTGCCGCCGTTATCGTCTCGCTTGTCTTCCTTGGCCAGCTTCTGGAACTGAAAGCGCGCGAACGCACAGGCTCTGCCATCCGCGCGCTGCTTGATCTTGCACCGAAATCCGCCCGGCGGATTGACGCTGACGGTTCGGAAAAAGACGTGCCGCTTGAAGAGGTGAAGAGTGGTGATCGTCTGCGTATCCGCCCCGGCGAGAGCGTGCCGGTGGATGGCGTTGTCGAAGAGGGACGTTCTTCGATCGACGAATCCATGATTACCGGCGAGGCCGTGCCTGTTGAAAAGACCCAAGGTGACACCGTTACCGGCGGAACGCTGAACAAGAACGGTTCGCTGGTCATGCGCGCCGAGAAGGTCGGTGCCGATACTGTGCTGTCGCAGATCGTCGAACTGGTCGCCAAGGCGCAGCGTTCGCGGGCGCCGATTCAGGGGCTTGCCGACCGCGTCGCCTATTATTTCGTGCCGGCCGTGGTGCTGGTCGCGATTGCGGCTTTCATCGTCTGGGCGTTGTACGGCCCTGAGCCGAGCATGATCTTCGCGATTGTTTCGGCCGTGTCCGTTCTAATCATCGCATGCCCCTGTGCGCTTGGTCTTGCAACTCCGATGTCCATTATGACGGCGACCGGACGCGGCGCTCAGGCCGGTGCGCTGATCAAGGACGCGGAGGCTTTGGAGCGCTTTGCGAAGGTCGATACGCTGATCGTGGATAAGACAGGTACGCTGACTGAGGGTAGGCCATCGCTTACCGATGTGATCGCGGCCGGAGGGTTCAGCGAAGACGATGTGCTCTCGTTTGCCGTAGCGCTCGAAAGAGGGTCTGAGCATCCTTTGGCCGAGGCCATTATCGAAGGCGCAAAATCGCGCAATGTTCAGAGCGAAACCGCCACCGATTTCGAGGCTATAACCGGCAAGGGTGTGAAAGGGATCGTCGCGGGTCGCGACGTCGCGCTCGGCAACGCGGCGCTGATGAGCGATCTTCGGGTCGATATGGCTGGGTTTGCGGACCAAGCCGACTTGCTGCGCGGCGATGGCAAGACGGCAATGTTCGTCTCGGTCGATCAAAAGCTGGCAGGCATCGTTGCCGTCGCGGACCCGATCAAAGCAACGACGGCGGAGGCGATAAAAGCGCTTCACGCTACCGGTCTGAAAATCATCATGGCGACGGGCGACAACGAACTTACAGCGCGGGCAGTTGCGTCGAGGCTCGGCATAGACGAGGTCCGCGCCGATATCTTGCCTGAAGGCAAGAAAGCGCTGGTCGATGAGCTTCGCAAAGCGGGCGCGGTCATTGCGATGGCGGGTGACGGTGTGAACGACGCCCCGGCGTTGGCAGCCGCGGATGTCGGCATCGCCATGGGCACCGGTGCCGATGTTGCTGTCGAAAGTGCTGGCATTACCTTGGTGAAGGGCGATCTCAACGGCATCGTTCGTGCACGAACGCTTGCGCAGGCGACCATCCGCAACATCAAGCAGAATTTGTTTTTTGCGTTTGTTTACAATGCGCTGGGTGTGCCGGTCGCGGCTGGCGTCTTGTACCCGGTGTTCGGCATGCTGCTTTCGCCGATGCTGGCCGCCGCTGCGATGAGCCTTTCATCTGTGTCGGTCATCGGCAACGCCTTGCGGCTCCGAACTGTCAAACTCTAAGGAGGCTCGAATGAATATAGGCGATGCATCCAGCCGGTCCGGCCTGCCCGCGAAGACGATCCGGTATTATGAGGATATCGGCCTGTTGAAACCGGGCCGTGCCGAAAACAGCTATCGTGATTATTCGGATGCCGACATTCATCGGCTGAAATTCCTGCAACGATCGCGCAGCCTCGGCTTTTCGGTGGAGGAATGCCGGCAGCTTCTGTCGCTTTACGGCGATACGCATCGCGAGAGTGCCGATGTGAAAGCGATCGCCAGCCTGAAACTGAGCGAGATCGACCGCAAGATTGCCGAACTCATGGAGTTGCGCGGCACGCTGCAGCATTTGATCCACAATTGCCATGGCGATGCGCATCCCGAATGCCCGATCCTCGATCAACTCGCGGGCGAGACCGCGCATTCAACGCAATCAAAAATCAGACATTGAGGAGCTCCGTATGAAAACGCTTATGAAACGCATCATCGCGGCATCGGTATTTGCCATTATCGCAGGCACCGCAATCGCCCAGACGGACCATAGCGGCCACGACATGGGAAGCACCTCAAAGGCAAGCGAAGCGCCTGCCACGCAGGCTTACATGAAGGCGATGGACGACATGCATGAGACCATGGCGAAGATCGAATATACCGGCGATGCGGATATCGATTTCGCGCTCGGCATGATCCCGCACCACCAGGCGGCGATCGATATGGCCAAGGCGCAACTCGAAAGCGGAAAGGATCCCGAAATCCGCAAGCTTTCGGAAGAGATCATCAAGGCGCAGGAAAGCGAAATCGCACAGCTAGAAGCCTGGCTGAAAGCGCACCAGGCGCATTAAGCTCACACAAACGGCTTGCCGACTTCGAACTTTGCCGGAACCAGGCGGTTGAAATAGGCGAGGCCTTTTGCGGATAGCTTGTTTTCGTCCGCCAGCATGAAGTCGTCGGGCATGTGTTGCGTCTTGCCCGCGACGCTCGATAGCTCCACGCGGCGGATGACTGTTTTCCCGCCATCATATTGAAGCGCGACCGAACCGCCGCCTTGCGCGGCGACTTCGACCGCGAAAGCACCTGCATCGAATGCTTCCTGCGCATCGGTGGCGTTGATGGTGCCGATGTTGCCGCGCGGCATGTAGCCCAGCGTATCGACGCGCGCGCGTTTGCCGGGAAGGCCGTCGCGCAGCATGTTTTCAAAAGCGAGGCCGAGATCGCCGCCGGAGAGTTTCACATTGCCGTGGGCGTCGCGCTCGAGCTTTTCTTCCGGCACGATATGCTCGACCAGCGAGCGGCCATCTTCTCCGCTGACGCCTTCGGACACCGCCACGATGCAGCGCTTGTGGCGATCGAGCGTCGCCTTCACGTCATCGATGAAGCGTGGAACCGAAAAGGCGCGTTCAGGCACGTAGATCAGATGCGGGCCGCTGTCCTCATCGATGCGCCATGAGGCGGCGGCGGCGGTCAAAAAGCCTGCGTGACGGCCCATGACGATGCCGACATAGATGCCGGGCAGGGCGCGGAAATCGAGATCGACGCTCAGGAACGCTCCGGCCACAAAATCGGCTGCGGAAATGAAGCCCGGCGTGTGGTCGTTTTCGACCAGATCATTGTCGATCGTCTTTGGCGCATGCACGAAGGCCATTCCGCCGCCTGCGGCTTCCGTCAGGATTTGCTGCGTGCCTGATGTGTCATTGCCGCCAATATAGATGAAGGCGTCTGCGCCGACTTTTTTGAGGCCCGAAAGTACGACTTCGCAATAGGCTACATCGGGCTTGTCGCGCGTGCTGCCCAGTGCTGCGCTCGGCGTGTTTGCGATCCGCATGAGCTGGTCTTCGGGAACGGCGCTGAGGTCAACAAAGTCGCCGTCGCGAATGCCGCGAACGCCGTGCCGTGCACCCAGAACCTTGGCTCCGGGATGATCCTTACGGATTTTGAGAACAGCGCCAGCAAGCGTCTGGTTTATGACGGCTGTCGGTCCGCCACCCTGGGCAATCACAAAGGTTCCAGCCACGCTGCGCTCCTGTCATCAAGCAATCCGCGCATACATTCGCGCGGCTGCCCGACATGTGCAACGGGGTGGCGTGAGACGCAAGCGCCGAGGCGTCAGATTATACGACGACGATGGGAGTCTTGCCGGAAACGCGGCTATAAAGATCAATCACGTCCTGATTGATCATGCGAACGCAGCCTGACGACATGGCTTGGCCGATCGTCCACCATTCGGGCGATCCGTGAACGCGGAACAGCGTGTCGCGGCCATCTTTGAAGATGTAGAGCGCGCGTGCGCCAAGCGGGTTTTCGAGGCCGCCCGGCATGCCGCCGCGAAACTTTTCGAGTTCCGGCTTGCGTACGATCATTTCGGCTGGCGGCGTCCAGACAGGCCACTTCTTGCCGTACTGGATGTTTGCACGGCCATTCCAGACGAATCCGTCCTTGCCGATGCCGACGCCGTAGCGAATTGCATCACCGCCGGGCTGCACCAGATAGAGATGCCGCTCCTGCAAATGCACGACGATCGTGCCGGGTGCCTCGCCTGTCGGATCGACGACGATCTGGCGGCGGAATTTCGGATTGACCTTGGCGAAGGGAATTTCCGGAAGCGTGTTTCCCTCATCGTTGAACGAGGCATACATCAGTTCCGGGTTGGTGACCTGTTTGTCGACGCTGATGCGCGGACGAATCGCGCCGGTCGACATCGTGTCCAGTTGCGGCATCTGGATCTGCAATGCGGACATGTCGACACTGCGCGAGCAGGCCGTTCCCATCAAGGCAGCGGAGCCTATGCCAAGCAATGCGGCGCGGCGTGTGAGCTGGGGGGATGGACGTTCTTCCGACCGGGATTTGGACACAGCACGATTCCACTCATTGAACAAAACGCGCCGACGGGAATGTCCTCCACAATCGGTTCTCCAGCATCTTCAACAATTATGGTTGATAAAGCGTGAATGATTAAAATCGTTTTTTATCAATGATTTGTTTGCCGTGGGAAAACGTCTCATGTCTTCGTCACGACAAATGAAAAGATCGACACAGCATTACCCAGCTTCGGTCACAATCTGGGCATGACGCCCGCTTACCCATGTCGTCACTTGATGAGGGATAAGATGCAGCATTCACTGAAAACCGACTTTGCTCTTTTCACGGCAGCCTTTCTGGCGGTCGCGTTGGTTCTTGGTGCGAATGCCGATTTTGCCGAGATTGTCGGCTTCTTCGTCAATCTGCGTTGATCCCGGCAGGTTGAATTTCAAACTTTACAAGGGCTGAAAGTCAGCGCTTAGCTTGGCGGAATAATCGCTGAGGAAGCTCGCATGTCTTTCGAAACCTGGGCCGCTTTTGCCGCCGCATCCGCCGTGCTGCTCGTCATTCCGGGGCCGACGATCCTGCTCGTTGTTTCCTATGCACTCGGCCAGGGCTGGCGAACCGCCTTGCCGATGGCCGTTGGCGTGGCGCTCGGCGATTTCACGGCAATGACCCTGTCGATGCTCGGCATCGGCGCGCTTCTCGCAACATCGGCGACTGTCTTCACCATCGTCAAATGGGCGGGTGCTGCCTATCTGATCTATCTTGGAATAAAGCTGTTTCGCGCAGGCGGTACGCTGAATGCGGAACCCAGAACCAAGGCCGTCTCGGCAGTAAAGATGGCGGCGCATGCGTGGCTCGTCACGGCGCTCAATCCGAAAAGCATCACCTTCTTCGTGGCCTTCTTGCCGCAATTCATCAACAGGCATGGCGATTTCCTGACCCAGATGATCGTGTTCCAGGCGACGTTCCTTTTCCTCGCCTTCGCCAATGCCTTCGGCTACGCGCTGGTCGCATCGCGGGCACGCAGGCTGGTGAACAGCCCTCGTGCGCTTGGGCTCTTCAACAAGGCAGGCGGAACGCTGCTCGTAGGAGCCGGGATCGCGACTGCGACGGTTCGCTCCGGGAATTGACCTCAAAACACCTCAGGCCGAATGATTTTTTACGAGATTCGAAAAAAATCTGCCTGAAGGTCCGATTCAGGCATTTTCATGTGCGCTTTTTTTGATATGAATCTCGCGGTTCGGGAGGAGGCGCTGTCGAAAACACACGTTTTCGCAGCGTAAAAATGCAATATTTCGGTCGAAACGGGTCAGAATTCCCGCTCTTCCGGGGAGGAATGCGATGTATCTTGGCCTAGATCTCGGCACATCGGGCGTCAAAGCCCTGCTTATCGACCAGTCGCAAACCGTCATCGCGTCGGCAAACGCCTCGCTCGACGTTTCGCGACCGCATCATGGTTGGTCGGAGCAAGACCCGGCGAGCTGGATCAAAGCGACCGAAGACGCGATTGCGGCGCTGAAGCTTTCGCATCCCAAAGAATTGGCAGCCGTGAAAGGCATCGGGCTTTCCGGTCAGATGCATGGCGCGACGCTTCTGGGGCCTTCCGATGAGGTGCTGCGTCCCTGCATTCTCTGGAACGATACGCGCAGCTATGCCGAGGCAGCGAAACTCGATGCCGATCCGCGCTTTCGCAAGATCACTGGCAATATCGTGTTTCCCGGTTTCACCGCGCCAAAGCTCGCATGGGTCAAAAACAACGAACCGAAGATTTTTGCGCAAGTCGAGAAAGTGCTTCTGCCGAAGGACTATCTGCGGCTCTGGCTGACGGGCGAACATTTCTCGGAAATGTCGGATGCAGCCGGAACGGCTTGGCTGGACGTCGAGAAAAGGCGCTGGTCGCCGGAGCTTCTCGAAGCGACCTTTCTCGATGAAAGCCACATGCCTGCACTCGTGGAAGGCAGCGAAAAGGCAGGCACTTTGCGCGGTGCGCTCTCGGCGCGCTGGGGCATGGCCTCGAATGTCGTAATTGCCGGTGGTGCTGGTGATAACGCTGCTTCGGCCTGTGGCATGGGCACGGTGCAGCCGGGTCATGCCTTTGTTTCGCTTGGCACATCGGGCGTTATCTTTGCCGCGAACGGTTCTTATCTTCCGAACCCCGAAAGTGCGGTTCATACATTCTGCCACGCTTTGCCGAACACATGGCATCAGATGGGCGTTATCCTGTCGGCAACGGATTCACTCAACTGGATTGCGTCGATCACTGGCAAGAAGGCGGGCGAACTGACGGCGGCTCTCGGCGATACGCTGAAAGAGCCGACCGCCGTAACCTTCCTGCCCTATCTTTCGGGCGAACGCACACCGCACAACGACGCGGTCATTCGCGGATCGTTTACCGGGCTGGCGCATGAAACGGATCAGGCAGCCCTGACACAAGCCGTGCTGGAAGGCGTGTCCTTCGCCTTCCGCGATTGCCTCGAAGCGCTTCATGCAGCAGGAACCGAGGTTCCGCGCGTGACCGCAATCGGTGGTGGTTCGCGCTCGCGCTACTGGCTGAAATCCATCGCCACGGCGCTCGATTTAGCCGTCGATGTGCCGGCGGAAGGCGATTTCGGCGCCGCATTCGGTGCTGCGCGCCTCGGCCTGATCGCGGCGGAAGGTGCCGACCCGTTCGCCATCTGCACGCCGCCCCAAATTGCAGAAACAATCGAGCCCGAGCGGGCTCTAACCTCGGCCTATGCCGACGCATATGCGCGCTACCGCGCCACCTATCCCGCCATAAAAGGAGTTTCATCGTGAGCACAGGTTTCTTCGGCGATATCAAGAAGATCAAATATGAAGGCCCGGATTCGACCAATCCGCTGGCTTATCGTCATTACAATCCAGACGAAGTGGTTGCGGGCAAGCGGATGGAAGATCATCTGCGCTTTGCGGTCGCCTATTGGCACACCTTCACCTGGCCGGGCGGCGATCCGTTCGGCGGCCAGACGTTCGAGCGTCCATGGTTCGCCAATCCGGGCGAACTGGATACGATGAAGCTCGCCAAGGTGAAGGCGGACGTCGCGTTCGAACTTTTCTCCATTCTCGGCGCACCCTATTTCTGCTTCCACGATGCAGATGTGCGTCCCGAAGGCGCGACTTTCTCCGAAAGTGCGGCAAATCTCGACGAAATCGCGGATTATTTCGCGAAGAAAATGGATGAAACCGGCGTCAAGCTGCTCTGGGGCACGGCAAATCTGTTCTCCAACCGCCGCTTCATGTCGGGCGGCGCGACCAACCCGGATCCGGATGTCTTTGCTTATGCCGCCGCAACGGTGAAGCATTGCATCGACGTGACAAAGCGTCTTGGCGGCGAGAACTACGTTCTTTGGGGTGGCCGCGAAGGCTACGAGACGCTTCTCAACACCGATCTCGGCAGCGAACTCGACCAGCTTGGCCGCTTCCTCAATCTCGTCGTCGAGTACAAGCACAAGATCGGTTACAAGGGCACGATCCTGATCGAGCCGAAGCCGCAGGAGCCGACCAAGCATCAGTATGATTATGATGTTGCGACGGTCTATGGCTTCCTGAAGAAGTACGGCCTCGAAAACGAAGTGAAGCTCAATATCGAGCAGGGCCATGCGATCCTCGCCGGTCACTCCTTCGAGCACGAGCTGGCGCTGGCAAATGCGCTGGGCATTTTCGGTTCGATCGATATGAACCGCAACGACTACCAGTCCGGCTGGGATACCGACCAGTTCCCGAACAATGTGCCGGAAATGGCGCTGGCCTATTATCAGGTTCTGCAGGCCGGTGGCTTCACGACCGGCGGCACCAATTTCGACGCCAAGCTGCGTCGTCAATCGCTCGATGCGGAAGATCTGCTGATCGGCCATGTCGGCGGCATGGATGCCTGCGCGCGTGGCCTGAAGGCGGCTGCGAAAATGGTCGAAGACAAGGCGCTTTCGAAGCCGCTCGCGGACCGCTACGCAGGCTGGAAGTCTGCAGAGGCGCAGGCCATGCTTTCGGGGAAGCGTTCGCTGGAAGAAATCGCGGCGCGCGTGGTCAAGGACAAGATCGAGCCGCAGCCAAAATCCGGCAAGCAGGAACTGCTAGAGAACGTAGTGAACCGCTACGTCTAAAAATGCCGTGTGTCTAAGTCATTGATTTGACGACCACGAAAAAATCACGAATGGCGGCCGCGAAGGCAAAAAATTTCGCGCGCCGCCATTTTTGCGACTCGGCTGTACCTTCAATTTGCCTCCGTCACTCGTGATTATAGGGGCATGAACAGGACAGCGAGGACAACGCCCATGACCAATACGTTGGACCGTGAAGTCGAGATACTTCTGGGGGAAAAATCCTCCGCCTCGATCGTCGATACATTGCTGGGAAATTTTGGTCTTCCGGCTGAAAATGCTCGCGACGATTCCTGGAGCAGGGTCGTAAGCGGAAGGCTGGAATCCATGCTTGCCTCCCAGATGCGGCAGAAAATCGAGTTGGCATCGAAACGCGCTGCCTGAGGCACAGACAGAGAAATAGCCCGCTTTTTCCGAAGCCTGTTAAAGTGCTAGATGGACTTTGCGTCGATTGGGGCGCTTGGCGATCTAGAGACCGCCAAGGCAGAGGCTTTGGGAACGAATGGGCGAAATAGTCGTGCGCCGCGCGAGGCCGGATGATCAGCCGGCTCTCAAAGATTTGTTGCAGAACACATTCGAGAAAACGTGGCTGCCGCAGATAACGCCGGCAGCGGCGCAGCGCTATGTCCAGTCGGACATTGGTGGCCGCTATGTGGATGAGCACGGCCAGGATTTTGTCGTCGCCGAAATAGACGGAAACATTGCCGGGCTTATTCATTGGCGGCAAGATTTCGTCGAAGCCGTGCATGTCTCGACGAAATATCAAGGGTGCGGCATTGGCCGCCGCCTGCTCGACCACGCGGAAACGATGATCCGCGATGCCGGTTTTCGCCAAATGCGGCTGGAGACGGATACGTTCAACGAACAGGCGCAAGCCGTCTACAAATCGCTCGGATATGAAGAGAAAGACCGCTATCCCGACGATGAATGGGACAGCGGTTTTACCACCGTGCTTTTTGTCAAGCGGCTTGCCTGAATCCCGATTCAAAAACGCGCATCTACGACACGGTCAATGCAACAAAGAGTGACCGATTCCGCCTCATCAAGACCTCGTACCGGCCTTCAAGAAGCCGTCACGTGCTTCCTATATATGGCTTCCAGAACAGGTCAGGATAGGAGGACGGACGACATGAACTCCGAGTCCGAGAAGGAAATCGAAGTGCTGCTTTCGCGTCGCGAAGGCGCTTCTTTTGTGGACAGCCTGCTGGCTCTGCCGGGTCAGGTATCGGCGGACAAAAGTTCGAATGAATGGGACCGTGCGATCAGCAGCAGGCTGGAAGCTGCGCTGGCGAAACAATTGCGTTCGCTCATCGACAAGGACGCGCGCAACGCGGCCTGATCACGCTTTAACGGCGGCGCAAATCCGCCGCCGTTTGGCCGAATGCGCGTGAAAACGCTCTGGAAAAAACGCTGCCGCTTGAAAAGCCCGTACGCTCTGCGATGTCTGCCATCGCAAGACGCGTATCCAGAACGAGCCGCCGTGCCGCATTGAGGCGCAGGCGTAGGAAATAAGCTCCCGGCGTCTCCCCTATCGATGTACCGAAAATCGCTTCCAGCGTTCTGGGAGTCACGCCGACATTTTTCGCGATATTTGCAGTCCTCATTGGCCGGTCGATATGGGCCTCCATGAGGCGGATCGCCTGCGCGATGCGCGCATCGTAGCCGTCGAGCCGACCGAGAGAGACGAGCGGCTGCGCGTCCGTTGCCGCTCGCGCCTGATCGTAAATGAAGACGCTGGCGACATCGAGCGCGACCGCCATGCCGAGGCGCGAGCGTACCAGATGCAGCATGAGATCGAAGGTGGGCGATGCGCCGCCCGCCGTGAAGATCGGCCCGTCGATGACGTACCGGTCCGGCCGCACGTCCGCCTCCGGGAATGCCGTGCTGAAATCCTCCATGTCTTCCCAGTGGGTGGTGGCTGCGCGGCCCGACAGCAGGCCCGCGCGACCGAGCAGCCATGTTCCAGCCTCGATGCCGCCGACAGCGCGCGCCTGACGCGCCGTGCGGCGCAAACCGGCGAGCAATGCAGGGGTGGCCTGCGTGCGCGTTCCGAACCCGCCGATGATTGCCAGAACATCGGTTTTCTCGTCGGGATCGAAGCGACTGGCAGCGGCAATCGGCAGGCCGGATGTTGTGGAAATTGATTGCCCGTCTACCGAAACGATCTTCCAGTCGAACAGGACCTCGCCAGCGATGCGGTTTGCCGCGCGAAGCGGGTCGACGGTTGACGCGACGCACATGATCGAGCAGCCGGAATAGACGAGAAGCGTCAGTTTCAGCGGCGTGCGCTCTGGAAAAAAGATTGATGAAGCTTCGCTTTTTGCCATTACTATTTCGTAAAACGCAAAACATATCTTTGCAACTGCGGCATGATCCATCGAAACGGCGTCGCGGCATCGGATTTGTTTCCGGCAGCCGCGCCAAATCACAGGAGGAGTTTCGATGGGTCTCAATCCCAGCCGCGATGTTTTCATCACTTGTGCCGTGACCGGGTCGGGCGACACGGCAGGCCGCTCCGACAAAGTCCCGGTCACGCCGCGTCAGATCGCCGATGCCTCGATCGAGGCCGCACGCGCCGGTGCCGCGATCGCGCATATCCATGTGCGAAACCCGGAAACCGGCAAAGGCTCGCGCGATGTCGCGCTCTATGAGGAGGTGATGAACCTCATCAAGCAATCCGGTGTCGATGTGATCATCAATTTCACCGCAGGCATGGGCGGCGACCTGACGCTCGGCAGCGTCGAGCAGCCGCTGCCGCTTTCCGCGAACGGAACGGACATGGTTGGCGCGACCGAGCGGCTGGCGCATGTCGCCAAGCTGCTGCCGGAAATCTGCACGCTCGATTGCGGCACGATGAATTTCGGCGAGCAGGATTATGTGATGACCAACACGCCGCCGATGCTGCGCGAGATGGCCAAGCAAATCCAGGCGCTGGGCGTGAAGCCTGAGGTCGAGATTTTCGACACTGGCCATCTGCTGCTTGCAAAATGGCTTTATGGACAGGGTCTGCTTGACGATCCGGTGATGGTGCAGCTTTGCATGGGCATTCCATGGGGCGCGCCGGACGATATCGCGACGCTGACCGCGCTGACGGCCAACCTTCCTTCGGACTGGGTTTTCTCGGCCTTTTCGATTGGCCGCAACCAGCTTCCTTATACGGCGGTAGCGCTTGCCGCAGGCGGCAATATCCGCGTCGGTCTGGAAGACAATCTCTGGCTCGAAAAGGGCGTTTTCGCCACCAATGGCCAACTGGTCGAACGGGCGGTGAAGGTGGCTGAGAATATGGGCTCGCGCATCATGAGCCCTGACGAAGTTCGTGCGAAGCTGAAACTTCAGAAGCGTTGGTGAGATCATGACCATCACAAAAGCAGCATGCATCGGCGGCGGCGTCATTGGCGCCGGATGGGTGGCGCGTCTGGTGCTGAACGGCATCGACGTTTCGATTTTCGATCCCGATCCCGAAGCCTCCCGCAAGGTTGGTGAGGTGATGGAGGGCGCTCGGCGCGCATATGAAAAGATGCTGCCGGACGGACTGCCTGCCGAGGGCAAGATTGCCTATGTGAAGACGATCGCAGAGGCGGTCGCGGGCGCCGATTTCATTCAGGAAAGCGTGCCGGAACGGCTCGACCTCAAGCACAAGGTGCTGGCCGAGATCGATGCTCATGCGCCGAAGGATGCGCTGATCGGCTCGTCCACTTCCGGCATCAAGCCGACGGATATGCAGCCTGCGCTGCGAAACCCGGAGCGATTTGTTGTCGGCCATCCTTACAATCCGGTCTATCTTCTGCCGCTGGTCGAAATCGTCGGTGGCGAGAAAACGACCAAGAAATTCATCGACAAGGCGCGCGAACTCTACGCTTCCATCGGCATGAAGCCGGTGGTCATTCGCAAGGAGATCGAAGCGTTTGTCGGCGACCGTCTGCTGGAGGCTGTCTGGCGCGAGGCGCTTTGGCTCATCAAGGACGACATTACGACGGTCGAGGAACTCGACGATATCATGCGCTATTCGTTCGGCATTCGCTGGGCGCAGATGGGTATGTTCCAGGTCTATCGCATCGCTGGCGGCGAAGCAGGCATGCGTCATTTCATTGCGCAGTTCGGGCCATGCCTTTCCTGGCCGTGGACCAAGCTGATGGACGTGCCGGACCTCGACGAGGCGCTTACCAACAAGATTGCCGACCAGTCCGACGAACAGGCCAAGGGGCTTTCAATCCGCGATCTGGAGAAAATCCGCGACGACAATCTCGTGGCGATCATGGCGGCACTCGGCCAGCAGCAGGACGGCAAGGGCTGGGGCGCGGGTGAGCTCTATAATGACTACACGGCAAAGCTCTCTGGGCTGGCGAAGAAAGAGGGCTGATTGGTGTTTGGGTGCGTCCCTCGCTGCGCTCGCACCTCAGGATGAGGGAAGTCGTGCATCGAACCCGCAACGCAGCGGGTTCGAGTAAAAAACCTCCTTCATCCTGAGGTGCGAGTGAAACGAGCCTCGAAGGACGCACGACCAACCTTACAGGTGTAACCATGGATTTCGGTTTGAACGAAGAACAGAGGCTGATCGTCGATACGACGCGGGCTTTTGTTGAAAACGAGCTTTATCCGTATGAGGCCGAGGTCGAGCGCACCGGGCATTTGCGGCTGGAACTCATCAAGGAGTTGCAGGCCAAGGCGATCGCTGCCGGGCTTTATGCCGCCAATATGCCGGAGGATGTCGGTGGTGCGGGGCTCGATACGGTCACGTGGCTGCTCTACGAAAAGGAGCTTGGCCGGGCAAATTATGCGCTGCATTGGACTTGCGTCGCGCGGCCTTCGAACATCCTGCTGGCCGGGACGCCGGAACAGCGCGACAAATACCTTTTCCCCTGCATTCGCGGCGAGAAATGGGATTGCCTTGCGATGACAGAGCCGGGTGCAGGCTCCGACCTGCGCGGTATGAAGGCGACCGTCGTTCAGGACGGCGACGATTGGGTGCTGAATGGTACCAAGCATTTCATCAGCCACGCCGATCTAGCCGATTTCGCCATCGTTTTCATGTCGTCGGGCGAAGAAGAAACGCCGCGCGGCAAAAAGAAGAAGATCACGGCGTTCTTTGTCGATAAGGGTACGCCGGGCTTCACCGTTCGCGACGGCTATCGCAACGTTTCGCATCGCGGCTACACCAATTCGATCCTCGAATTCGACGATTGCCGCCTGCCGAAGGAAGCTGTGCTTGGTGAGGCGCATAAGGGCTTCGAGGTCGCGAATTCATGGCTTGGCGCAACGCGGCTGCAAGTCGGCGCGACCTGTCTTGGGCGGGCCGAGCGCGCGCTTCAGCATGCGATTGAATATTCGGCGGATCGCCAGCAATTCGGTCAGCAGATCGGCAAGTTTCAGGGAGTGTCGTTCAAACTGGCCGATATGGCGACCGAATTGAAGGCTGCCGATTTGATGGTTTTCGAGGCTGGCTGGAAATACGATCAGGGCACCGTTACCGAGCAGGATATGGCGATGGCGAAGCTCAAGGCGACTGAGATGCTGGCATTCGTCGCCGACGAAGCAATCCAGATTCACGGCGGCATGGGACTGATGGAAGATCTGCCGCTGGAGCGTATCTGGCGCGACGCGCGCGTCGAGCGCATCTGGGAAGGCACGTCGGAAATTCAGCGCCACATCATCTCGCGCTCGCTGCTTCGGGCGGTGGGGGGATGATGGCAACGCCGATCTTTCCTTCTCCCCTTGTGGGAGAAGGTGGCCGAGCGGAGCGAGGTCGGATGAGGGGTGTTCCAGTCTTGGGCTCCGTCCAACACCCCTCATCCGTCTTGGCGCTAACGCGCCAATCCACCTTCTCCCGCAAGGGGAGAAGGGAAGGAGCGCGCACATGACCCGCCTTGAACGCCTTTTACGTCCTAAGTCGATTGCGATTGTCGGCGGAGGCTCGTTCGCGCCGAACGTCGTCAAGCAATCACTGAAAATGGGGTTTTCCGGCGCCGTTTGGCCGGTTCATCCAACCAAAGACACAGTCGCGGGCGTAAAGGCTTATCGCTCGATCGCCGATTTGCCGGGCGCGCCGGATGCCGTGTTTATAGGCGTCAATCGTTTTGCAACCGTCGACATCGTGCGCGAGCTTGCCGAACGTGGCGCGGGCGGGGCTATCTGCTTTGCCGCGGGTTTTCTTGAAGCCGGAAATGATGACGCAGACGGCGAACGGCTGCAGCGCGAACTGGTTGAAGCGGCAGGCGCAATGCCGATCATTGGGCCGAATTGCTATGGCCTGATAAATTATGCCGATGGCGCGCTGCTTTGGCCGGATCAGCATGGCGGGCAGCGGCTGGAGGCTGGCGCGCGGGGCGTTGGCATCATCACGCAATCGTCCAACATTGCCTGCAATCTGACCATGCAGAAGCGCGGACTGCCTATCGCTTTTCTGATGACGGCAGGCAATCAGGCGCAGACCGGCCTTTCCGAAATGGCGCTTGGCCTGATCGAGGATGAGCGCGTCTCGGCGCTCGGTCTGCATATCGAAGGTTTCGACAGTGTCGAAGGGTTCGAGCGGTTGGCCGCGCGGGCGCGGGAGCTGAAAAAGCCGATCATTGCGATGAAAGTCGGCCGCTCGGAGCAGGCGCGCGCTGCGACCATATCGCATACGGCCTCATTGGCGGGTTCCGACGCGGCGTCTGACGCTTTCCTCAAGAGGCTCGGCATTGCGCGCGTCAATTCTATCCAGTCTTTTCTGGAGACGCTGAAGCTGCTGCATGCTGTCGGGCCGTTGCGTGGGCGTCGGCTTTCGTCGATGAGTTGTTCGGGCGGTGAGGCCTCCGTGATGGCTGACACGGCTGAAGGCCGCAGCATTAGCTTTCCGGCGTTGGTTGAGGCGCATCGCGCACGGGTGAAATCGACGCTTGGACCGCTGGTCGCGGTCGCGAATCCGCTCGACTACCACACCTTCATCTGGAACAACCAGCCCGCCATGACCGAGACGTTCACGGCCATGGTGTCGGGTGGTTTCGATCTCAACATGCTGGTGCTGGATTTTCCGCGCAACGACCGTTGCTCGGACGAGGATTGGTGGCCGACCGTCAATGCGTTCGAAAGCGCGTTGAAAACGAATGGTGCGATCGGCGCGATTGTCGGGTCGATGGGCGAGAATATCCCAGAAGAACACGCGGAGGCATTGCTTCGGCGCGGCATCGTGCCGTTGCAGGGCATCGAGGAAGCGTTCGATGCGGCGGAGGCGGCGTCGTTTATTGGGGAAGCATGGTCTCGGCCGGTAACACCCCCACTCCGATTTGCTTCGCAAATCACCTCTCCCCCTGAAAAGGGGAGAGGAAAGGCGGTGCATTTTCCAAGCGGATGCAAGGTGGAAAGGGGGCGATCCACCGTTTCCGAATCCACCGCCAAATCCCTGCTGCGCGACGCGGGCTTGCCGGTGCCTTCCGGCATGGAAATATCTTCCGTCGAAGAAGCCGCGCGTGCCGCAAGAACGCTCGGTTTCCCCGTCGTGCTCAAGGCGCTCGGCATGCCGCATAAGAGCGAGCACAACGCTGTGCAGCTCAATCTGCGCAACGAGGCTGAAGTGCTCTCGGCAGCGAACGATCTGATCGGTCTTGGCTCCGCGCTCTATGTCGAGCGCATGGTGCAGGGTGGTGTCGCGGAGCTGATTGTAGGCATCACTGCCGATCCGTTTTTCGGTCCAGTTATGACAATTGGCACCGGCGGCGTACTTGTGGAGCTGCTAAAAGATAGCGCGACGATCCTGCTGCCGACCTCTAAAGACGAGATCGAGGCGGCGTTGCGCGGGCTCAAAATGTTTCCGCTGCTCGACGGTTATCGCGGACGGCCAAAAGCCGATGTCGCTTCCGCGATTGAGGCGATTGCGGGCATCGCGGAATTTGCCGTTTCACGCGGCGATATAATCGAGCTCGACATCAACCCATTGATCGTATGTGCAACCGGGCAGGGTGCCCACATCGCGGATGCGCTGCTCGTCATCGAGGAGAAGTAAATGTCTGACATCGTCAAAACACGCCGCGAGGGTGCCGTCTTCGAAATCACGCTCGACCGCCCAAAGGCCAATGCGATCGACCTGAAAACGTCGCGGCTGCTTGGCGAGACCTTTCAGGCATTCCGCGACGATGATGCGTTGCGCGTGGCGATCGTAAAAACGGCTGGCGACAAGTTTTTTTCTGCTGGGTGGGATTTGAAGGCGGCTGCCGATGGCGATGCTGTGGACGGCGATTACGGCGTCGGCGGCTTTGCGGGCTTGCAGGAACTGCGTGATATGAACAAGCCGGTTATCGCCTGCGTCAACGGCATGGCGGTGGGCGGCGGCTTCGAATTGGCGCTTTCCTGCGATCTTATCTACGCTTCCGACCATTCGTCCTTCGCGCTGCCGGAAATCAAGGCCGGAACGCTGGCAGATGCTGCGACGATCAAGCTGCCGAAGCGCATTCCCTATCATGTCGCGATGGACATGCTTTTGACCGGTCGTTGGATGGACGTTGCGGAGGCGCATCGCTGGGGGCTGGTGAACGAGGTTCTCCCGGCAGACAAGCTCGATGAACGCGTGTGGGAAATCGCGGGACGTCTGGCCGATGGCCCGCCGCTGGTCTTTGCTGCGATCAAGGAAGTGGCGCGCCGCGCCGAAGCGATGGAGTTTCAGGATGCGATGAACTGGATCACCAAGCGCAAGTTCCGCACGGTGGACGAACTCTATGCTTCGGAGGATAATATGGAAGGCTTCAAGGCTTTCGCCGAGAAGCGCGATCCGGTGTGGAAGGGACGCTGAGCGTCTGAAATGACCGATTATCGTAAACTGATAGATGCCGAGACATGGGCCTTCATAGACAGGACCAACTCGTTCTATGCGCCCGATACGATAGATGAAACGATCGAGGACCAGCGCCGGGTCTATGATCGCATGTGCGAAGCCTTCTTTGCTGGCTACCCGGAGAATGTGAGCGCTGAAACGACCTTTGTCGATGCGGGCAATCACCAGATTCCGATCCGGATATACCGCAAGGAAGAAGCAAACCCGGCGGCGATGGTGCTCTATTTTCATGGCGGCGGCTTCGTGCTCGGCGGGCTGGATAGCCATGACGACATCTGCGCGGAAATCTGCTCGCGAACCGGCTATGAGGTCGTTTCCGTCGATTACCGGCTGGCGCCGGAGCATGTGCATCCAGCCGCGTTCGACGATGCGATGGCCGCCTATGAATGGGCAATGAAACGCTATGCGTGCAACATAGTGCTGAGCGGCGACAGTGCGGGCGGCAATCTTGCTGCGGCCGTCGCTCACGCATCGCGCGGTCACGCAAAACGGCCCGCAGGACAGGTTCTGATCTATCCCGGACTTGGCGGTGATCACAGCAAGGGTTCTTATGTGAACCACGCAGAAGCGCCGATGCTTACGGTTCGCGACATAGATTTCGCGATGAAAATGCGCGCGGGAGGTACAAAAATCACCGGCGACATAACTTATGCGCCGCTGGCCGACGCGAATTTCTCGAATTTGCCGCCCACCGTCATCATAACCGCAGAATGTGATCCGCTATCGTCTGATGGCGAGGCCTATTGCAGCCACGTTGCGAATGCCGGTGGCCGCGCATTCTGGCATGAGGAACGTGGCCTCGTTCACGGCTATCTGCGGGCGCGCCACAGCGTTTCGCGCGCACGCTCCAGTTTCACACGCATAGTCGATGCGCTGGAAGCGCTCGGCAAAAACGAGTGGCCTTACTGAGTTTCGAAACCTCTATCGGCTCAGGAACGATTTGGCTTTCATCGTCGCAGGGATTTTCACGCCCAGACGCGTGAGAATGCTCGGCGCGAGCTGTAACTGGTCGAGCAGCGTATCGGTTTTCGGGCCTTTGCCCTTGCCGAAATAATAGAGCGCGAAATCCTGCATCTCGTCGTCATGGCCGCCATGATGGCCGCGGTCGGTCTGGCCATGGTCGGCGGTGACGATGACCTCGTAACCGTCCGCCAGCCATTTCGGCAGGAAGGCGGCGAGTTGCGCGTCGATCGAGAAAAGTGCGTGGTCCATCTCGCCGCAATCATGGCCGAAGCGATGGCCCATCGAATCCAGCGTGCAAGTGTGCAGGATGCCGTAGTCGATGCCGTGGCGGCGCGTCAGCATGGTCAGTGTCGCGAACAGATCGACGTCGCTCGGCGTCGTCTGGTTGATGAGATTGTAGCCGGTCATGGTGTGGAAGCGGCCATGCGTGATCGGGCCGCCGGGGTTGTCATATTCCATGTCTTCCACCAGATCGAACGGATAGCGGTGGAAGAATTCCGACCAGTAGGAATGGGTGACGGCGCCCGTCTTGCCGCCCGCTTTCGACACTTCGGAAAAGATGTCCGGTTGAGAAACGCGGGCGCGAATGTCGTTGGATAGAACGCCATGCACCTGCGGGGATACGCCGGTGTGGATCGAGGCGTAGCAGCAGGCGGAGGTCGATGGAAGTACCGAGCGCATGCGCCACATCTGCGCATCGCCGGATTGCACCCAGCCTTCGAGATTTCCCATGAATTTGCGCCAGTTGCGCCACGGAAGACCGTCGAGAATGATGAGCAGGAGTTTGGTTTTGAGAGCCATGATCGTTCCGGTAGTTAAAAAAGCGACCCGACCGCTGGTGCGACCGGGTCCGTCGATTTTCAACCTCAGGCGTTGAGCCAGCACTCGGCCAGCGCATAGCCGTCCATCTGCTCGCCTATCGGGGTCTTGACGTAGCCGCCAACCTTGTCGGTTGCGACGGCGTCGATATGCTCGTTGAAGAAGGGCACTATCAGGCCGCCTTCGTCGCGCATCATCACTGCCATGTCGCGATAGATCGATTTGCGCTTCGCTTCATCGAGTTCCGAGCGCGCGGTAAGCAGCATCGCGTCGAATTCGGGACGCTTGAAGCGCGTGTCGTTCCAGTCGGCGTTTGAGGCGTAGCCGGTAGAATACATCTGGTCCTGCGTTGCCCGGCCGCCCCAATAGGAAAGCGCGAAGGGCTGCTTGTTCCAGACTTCCGACCAGTAGCCATCGCCGGGCTCGCGCTTGATCTCGATGGTGATACCAGCCTTGGCAGCGCTCTGCTGATAAAGCTGCGCGGCATCGACGGCACCAGGAAAGGCGACATCCGAGGTGCGCAGCAGGATAGACCCGCTGTGACCGGACTTCTTGTAGAATTCGGCGGCTTTTTCGGGATTGTAGACGCGCTGCTCGACATCTTCGGCGAACAATGGGTAGGCCCCATTGATCGGGGAATCATTACCCACCGAGCCGTAGCCGAACAGAACCGTTTGCAACAATTGCTCGCGATCCATGGCGAGTTTCAACGCCATGCGAAGATCATTGTTGTCGAAGGGGGCAGTGTCGCAGAACATGTTGAACGGGTAGAAACCCTTGCCCGCCGCGTTCTCGATGCTGACGCCCGGCACACGCTTTACCAGATCCACCACTTTCGGCTCGACGCGGTTGATCATATGCACCTGCCCGCCCTGCAGCGCGGAAAGGCGCGCAGTCGCGTCGTTGATGACGATTATCTCGACCTGATCGGCATGTCCGGCCTTGTCGCCGCGCCAGTAATTGGCGAAGCGCTCGCCGCCATGGCGCACGCCCGGCTGATTGACGGACACTTTGTAAGGACCGGCGCTGATGCCGGCATTAGGGTCGTCCTTGCCGCCATTCGGCTGGATCGGCAAGTGGTAGTCGGCCATCAGATAGGGGAAGTCTGCATCCGGGTCCTTGAGGGTGAAGATGACTTCCTTGCCCTCGGCCTTGATGCCCGTGATGTTTCCGAGAATGCCATAGGCACCCGATTTCGAATTCTCGTCGGCGTGGCGCTCGATGGTTGCAGCAACGTCTTCGGCGGTGACCGTCTTGCCATTGTGGAACTCGATGCCGTCACGCACTTTCAGCGTCCAGGTCTTGCCATCGCTGGATGGATTGATCTCCTCGGCGATGAGATATTCCAGATCGTTCGTCGGCGTCAGGCGAACAAGGAACTCACCCCAAAGCTTGCCGAAGTTGAACGTGACCTGGCTGAGATTGAGCGCCGGGTCGAGGCTGTTGGTTGATTCGCCACCCTGCAATCCAGCCTTCAAGAAGCCGCCGCGAACCGGCGTCTGTGCTTGTGCAGCACTAGCCAGCAAGCTGTTGGCGAAAGCGGCCGAGACGCCGAGTGCGGCGGCGCGACCGAGAAAATCGCGGCGGGACAAGCGGCCTGCAAGGAGGCGGCCGCTCAGATAGTCGAGTTCTTTGGACATTCAATTTCCATTTTAGTTCTGTTTCACCAAGGTCAGTTTCCGGCACTTGCCATGCGCCGTCCACCGATTGCCTTCTCGAGCCACCCGATTTCCATCTCCGGAACGGAAGACAGGAGAAGATCGGTATAGTCGTCGAAAGGCGGTGAGAGAACCTGTGATTTCGGTCCGTAGCGCACAAGTTCGCCACGATACATGACCGCAATGGAATCCGCGATGGATCTGACCGTCGCAAGATCATGGGTGATGAAGAGATAGGCGACGTCCTCTTCCGCCTGCAGATCGAGCAGAAGGCGCAGAATGCCGTGCGCGACAAGCGGATCGAGCGCGCTCGTCACCTCGTCGCAAATGATGAGGCTCGGTTTGGCGGCAAGTGCGCGCGCGATGCAGACGCGTTGTTTCTGGCCGCCCGAAAGTTCCGCCGGGTAGCGATCGATGAAGCCTTTGCCCATCTCGATCTTTTCGAGAAGCTCGGCAACGCGCGCATCGCGCTCGCGGCCGCGCATTCCGAAATAGAACTCCAGCGGCCTGCCGATGATCGTGCCGACCGTTTGACGAGGGTTCATCGCGACATCGGCCATCTGGTAGATCATCTGCAATTCCCGCAGATCATCCTTCGTGCGTTCCGCAAGGCGCTTCGAAAGCGTGCGTCCCGCAAAGGTGACGCTGCCCTGCTCGGGCGGCAGAAGCCCGGTTATGGCGCGTGCTAGCGTCGATTTTCCGGAGCCGGATTCGCCGACCACCGCCAATGTCTGTCCCGCGAAAATATCGACGGAGACGTCCTTCAGAACCTTCACCTTGCCGCCGCCATAAGAGGCGGTGATGTTCTTGGCAGACAGGACAGGCTTTTCGCCGGGGGCTTTTTCCTGATGCTCGATCTCGTGCACGGAAACCAGCGCGTTGGTGTATTCCTGACGCGGATGCTTGATGATCTGCTGTGTGCCGCCCCATTCGACCAGCTTGCCGTGGCGCAGAACCATGATTTCGTCGGACACCTGCGCAACGACCGCGAGATCGTGCGTGATGTAGAGCGCGGCGACGCCGGTATCGCGGATCGCATCCTTGATGGCAGCGAGCACGTCGATCTGCGTGGTTACGTCGAGAGCGGTTGTCGGCTCGTCGAAGACGATGATGTCCGGTTCCGAGCAGAGCGCCATGGCAGTCATAGCACGTTGCAACTGGCCGCCGGAAACCTGATGGGGGAACCGCTCGCCGAAGTTTTCAGGGTCCGGCAGTCCGAGTTTTTTGAAAAGCGCTATGGCGCGTTTTTCTGCTGCCGCGCGCTTTGACGTGCCATGCAAGAGCGATGCCTCGATCACCTGATCCATCAGCCGGTGAGCAGGATTGAAGGCTGCCGCTGCCGACTGTGCGACATAGCAGACTTCCTTTCCGCGCAATTTGCGAACGCCGCGCGGGCCGCCTTTCAGAATGTCGCGCCCATTGACGATGATCTCGCCGCCGGTGATGCGCACGCCGCCACGGCCATAAGCCATGGAAGCAAGCCCGATGGTCGATTTTCCGGCGCCCGATTCACCGATCAGGCCCAACACCTTGCCGCGCTTCAATTGCAGCGAAACGTCGTGAACAAGCGTGATGTTTCGAGGCGCTTCGCCGGGCGGGTAGACCTTCGCTTCGATACGAAGGTTCTTGATGTCGAGCACCATTTCGGGCTTCTCGACTGGCGTTTTTGCCTTAGCCATTGCCGCGTCCTCCTTTGAGGTCGGTGGTGCGGTTCAAAACCCAATCGGCGACGAGATTGACCGAAATTGCCAATACCGCGATTGCGGCTGCCGGGATGAGTGCTGCCGGAATGCCGAACACGATGCCGTCCTTGTTTTCCTTCACCATGCCGCCCCAGTCAGCCGCCGGTGGCTGAACGCCGAGGCCGAGGAAGGACAGAGCCGAGAGGAACAGCACGGCGTAGATGAAGCGCAGGCCGAGCTCAGACACGAGCGGTGAGAGTGCATTCGGCAGGATTTCGCGGAAGATGATCCACATTCTGCCTTCGCCGCGCAGCTTTGCCGCCTCCACGAAGTCCATCACATTGATGTCGACGGCGACCGCGCGGGTGAGGCGATAGACGCGTGTGGAATCGAGGATGCCCATGACGAGGATCAGAGTGAGGATCGTCGAGGGCAGGACGGAAAGAACGACGAGGCCGAAGATGAGCGTCGGGATCGACATCAACAGGTCGACGAAGCGCGACATGATCGTGTCGAACCAGCCGCCGACCACCGCGGCCGTCAGGCCGAGAATCGCACCGAGCGTGAACGACAGGGCGGTCGCTAGAACCGCGATGAAGATCGTGGTGCGTGCGCCGAAGATCATGCGCGAAAGCAGGTCGCGTCCAAGATTGTCGGTGCCAAGCAGGAACTGGCTGGACATCGGTTCCCAGACGGAGCCGACGATCTGTCCCATGCCGTAAGGCGCGATCAGCGGAGCGAAAATCGCCGTCAGCAGGAACAGGCTTGTGAGTATGAGGCCGATCAAGGCCCCGATCGGGATGGTTTTCAAATCAAGCATGCCGCGCCCTCACTTCGGATGCCTGAGTCGCGGATTGGCGACGATTGCAACGATGTCTGCGATGATGTTCAGGCTGATATAAACGGCCGCGAAAATCAGGCCGACTGCCTGCACAACGGGTACATCTCGTTTGGCAACGTGGTCCACCAGATATTGTCCCATGCCCGGATAGACGAAGATCACCTCGACCACGACCACACCGACGATCAAAAAGGCGAGGTTGAGCATGATGACGTTGACGATGGGTGCAATCGCGTTCGGGAAGGCGTGCTTGCGGATCACATCGAGCGCGCGAAGGCCTTTCAGTTCCGCAGTCTCGACATAGGCCGACTGCATGACATTGAGGATCGCGGCGCGTGTCATGCGCATCATATGTGCGAGAACGACGAGCGTGAGCGCCGTTGCCGGAAGTGCAATCGCCTTCATGCGTTCGAGAAACGGCATGCCCTCGTAAACGGTCGAAATTCCCGGAAACCATTGCAGCTTCACGGCGAAGAAGAAGACCAGAAGATAGCCGATGAAGAATTCAGGCAAAGACGTGGAAGCAAGCGCCAGGCCGGAGATGGTCTTGTCGACGACGCCATTGCGATAGCGCACGGCGATCAGGCCAAGAATGACTGCCAGCGGCACCGAGACGACTGCCGCCCAGAATGCTAGAAACAGCGTGTTCCACAGGCGTCCGCCTATCGATGTCGCAATGTCTTGCCGGCTGGACAGAGCGGTGCCGAGATCACCCGTCAAAATACCGCCAAGCCATTTGAAATAGCGCACGATGGCGGGGTCGTTCAGGCCGAGTTCTTCGCGCAGATTTGCAAGCGCCTGCGGTGTGGCCGATTGACCGAGGATGGATTGTGCGACATCGCCGGGAAGGATTTGAGTGCCGGCGAAGATCAGGACCGAAACGGCCAGAAGTAAGAGTATGCCCAGCGCGATGCGCTGGGCTACCAGTTTCAGGATTGGGGACATATCGCCGGGCTCAGGCCTGAACCCAGCATTTGGACAGCGCGTAGCCGCCCATCATTTCCTGGTTGCCGTCAGGCACCCAGCCGCCGACTTTCGGGCCGGTCGCGTCGATGAAATCGTTGAACATCGGTGTGATGACGCCGCCTTCGTCGCGCACCATTTCGCCCATCGATTTGTAGATGGCGGTGCGCTTTTCCTGGTCGAGTTCTGAGCGGGCCTGCACCAGCAACTTGTCGAAATCCTCGCGCTGGAAGCGAGTGTCGTTCCAGTCGGCCTTCGAATAATAGGCGGTCTGGTACATCTGATCCTGCGTCGGACGCCCGCCCCAATAGGATGAGGAGAAGGGCTGCTTGTTCCAGACTTCGGACCAGTAGCCATCGCCCGGTTCGCGCTTGACCTCGATGGTGATGCCAGCCTTGGCAGCGCTCTGCTGGTAAAGCTGTGCGGCATCGACAGCGCCGGGGAAGGCAACATCCGACGTGCGTAGCAGAACCGTGCCCGAATGGCCGGATTTTTTGTAATGGAACGCGGCCTTTTCCGGATCGAACGGGCGCTGCTCGATTTCGGTGAACAGCGGGTAGGCCTTGTTGATCGGCGTATCATTGCCGACCGAACCGAAGCCCATCAGGATTTTCTGCAGCATCTCTTCACGGTCGAGCGCGAATTTCAGTGCGAGGCGCAAATCGTTGTTGTCGAAAGGCGCGGTGTTGCAATGTGCGATGAAGACGTAGTGTCCCTTGCCCGCGACGTTCTGGATGGTGACGCCCGGAACACGCTTGATGAGTTCGACGATCTTCGGCTCGACGCGGTTGACCATATCGACCTGACCACCCTGAAGCGCGGAGGTGCGGGCCGTTGCGTCGTTGATGACGATAATTTCGATCGAATCCGCAAATCCGCGATCGTCACGCCAGTAATTGGCGAATTTCTCGCCGACATGACGCACGCCGGGCTCGTTCACGGCGACCTTGTAGGGGCCAGTGCCGATGCCTGCGGTCGGGTCGTCCTTGCCGCCATTCGGCTGGATCATCAAATGGTAGTCGTCGAGCAGATAGGGAAGGTCGGCATTGGCCTCTTTCAAGTTGAAGACGACGCTGTCGCCGTCGACCTTGATCGTGTCGATGCCACCCATGATGCCGAGCGCGCCGGATTTTGAGGATTCGTCGGAATGGCGTTCCATCGTCGCCAGAACGTCATCCGGCGTCATTTCCTTACCATTGTGGAATTCGACGCCTTTGCGGATCTTGAAAGTCCAGACCTTGGCATCGTCGGACGCGCCCCACTCTTCGGCGAGAGCCGGCATCACTTCGCCTTCCGGCGACATCTGGACGAGCTGCTCGCCCCATTGGCGACCGAATTTGTAAGGAACCTGGCTCTGCCATGAGGCAGGGTCGAGGCTGTTGGTGGATTCACCACCCTGCATGCCTGCCTTCAGCGTGCCGCCCTTTTGCGGACCCTGCGCCAAGGCGGCGCTCGAAAGGAGAGAATTTGCGAAGGTGGCCGAGACGCCAATGGCGGCTGCGCGACCAAGAAAATCCCGGCGGTTCATCTTACCGAGTACAACGCGGTGGCTAAGAAAATCGAGTTCATCTGACATGAAATTTGCTCCTGCCTCTGTTGGTCATGGCCAAGACCATGCTTGTTGTTTCTTGTTGGGAGAATATTGACGCCAACGAGGATCGTGGCGCAAGGCCGATTGCGACATGACATGGCGTAAATGAATGTCGCTTTTAAGCCAACCCCTCGAAACCCGATTTTTAAAATAGGGCAAAAACTTTCCGTTGGAATGCGTTTGAGAGATTAAAACGCGGAGTTTTTCAAAAGGGCGACATTCTGTGAGAAGATATTTGCAAAAAATGGAGTGATTTTTACCCGGCTTGCTTCTGCTGAAACCATTCCATTCGCGACATTACGATTTTAGCCGGTGGTCGATAGTTGTGCAGCCGCAGCGTGCGCGCGCAGTTGCGCACACGTTTAAAGCCGGGCTTTTGTGGCGAAGGAGGTCGGCTCTTTAAGCCTGACTCATCAATTAAGCGGAATGTCGTTGTCCGACTTGCTGTCTTGATAAGTCTCCGACAAACGGTCGTAGCGCGTGGAGATTTCCGCAGCGCGCTTTTCCAGTCTGCGTTTTTCGGTTTCGGGCAAAGTGCCGGCGAGTTTCCGAAGGGAATGGCTTTTCCAATAATCGTTTTCGGCATTGTAGCCGCCGGGATCGAGCGTGAAGACTTGCTTCAGGATTTTCAGATCATGCGGGATTTCGAAGCTGTCGCGCGAATCCTCATGGCTGAACAAATAGTAGAAATTGTCGAAGCCGGTCCATGTGATCGCCGAGAGACACAGCGAGCAAGGCTCATGAGTGGCGAGGAAAATGCAATCCTTCGTGTCGGGACGGTCAGCCTTGGGCAGTTCATAGAACCGTTTCAACGCATGCATTTCGCCGTGCCAGAGCGGATTTTCCATCTCGTTATTGGTCTCGGAAATCACCACCGACATGTCGGATTTGCGCAGGATCGCAGCGCCAAAAAGCTTGTTGCCTTTCGCCACGCCCTCTTCGGTCTTCGGCACGATGTCGTATTCGATGACGTCGAAAAGGCGTTCGATGATTTCCTTGGTCGTCATATGCCGAACCCTTCGGGAAGGCGGATTTCATATGGCGTCTCGAAGAAAAATTCCTCGAGATTGACGCCGTCACCGGCGCGGTCGACCACGAGGAAATCCTGCGGTTCGCCGATCGGCGTCAGCACGCCATGCCATAGATTGCGCTTGTAATTCACGCCCTGTCCCGGTGCCGTGAGGAAAGCTTTCGGTGTGCCGGGGCGGCCATTTTGATCGGGGCAGACCACGACGAGAAACGGCCTTGGCGACAAGGGCACGAATGCCTGGCTGCCGAACGGGTGGCGCTCGACCATGGTGAGCTTCAGCGGGAAATCGTAAGGCGTGGCCTTGAACAGATTGAGCACGACGCGGGAGTTGTCGCCTGTCGCCTCGGCTGTCGCCAGCGCGTGATGGCGCACGCATTTGCCGCCGTTGATTTCGAAATGCTCGCTGCCATCAGTATCGATGACATCGCCGAAGGGTGCGAAGGCTGCGCGGGTGAGGGGCTGTGGGGTAATTATTTTGTTCATAGGGTAAGAGCCTTTGTGTGGCAGTGCCTTACGTTGCCCCCCTCTGTCCTGCCGGACATCTCCCCCACAGGTGGGGAGATCAGCAGTTGTTGTTTTGGGAGCCAACATTGAGACAGCCAATCTCCCCCCTTGTGGGGGAGATGTCCGGCAGGACAGAGGGGGGCGTGAAGGAGCAAATTCATCAAATATCTTCCTAAACGCGTCCGCCCAATTTCATATGCCGGTTCACATCCTTGTAAAGCAGATACCGGAAATTTCCCGGTCCGCCCGCATAACAGGCCTGCGGACAGAAGGCACGGAGCCACATGTAGTCGCCGGCCTCGACTTCCACCCAATCCTGATTGAGCCGGTAGACCGCTTTGCCCTCGAGCACATAAAGCCCGTGCTCCATCACATGGGTTTCGGCAAAGGGGATGACAGCGCCCGGCTCCAGCGTGACGATCGTCACATGCATGTCGTGGCGAATATCGGCTGGATCGACGAAGCGCGTCGTGGCCCATTTGCCATCCGTGTGGGCCATGGGTGAGGGCGCGATATCGGCTTCGTCTGCAAAGAAAGCTTCAGGCGCTTCGATGCCGTCGACGAATTCATAGGCTTTGCGAATCCAATGAAAGCGCGCATGCGAACCCGCTTCGTTGCGCAGGCTCCATTTTGCGCCGGGCGGAATGAAGGCAAAGCCGCCGGGCTTCATCGTCTGCTTTTTGCCGTTCAGCGTGACGCTGATCTCGCCTTCAACCACAAAGAGAACGCCTTCGGCATTCGGGTCGAGTTCGGGCCGGTCGCTGCCACCGCCGGGCGCCACTTCCATGATGTATTGCGAGAAGGTCTCGGCAAAGCCCGACAGAGGGCGCGACAGGACCCAGACGCGCGTGCCTTCCCAGAAAGGCAGAAAGCTGGTCACGATGTCCTGCATCACGCCTTTCGGAATGACCGCATAGGCATTGGTGAAGACCGCACGATCGGTCAGAAGCTGCGTCTGCTGCGGCAGACCGCCATGGGGTGCGTAGTAGGTCCGGCCTGTCATCGTCTTCCCATCAAAGTGGTAAAATTTCCTTCAGGCGCAGCAAAGCGATCCGCTCCACCTGCCTGCATGCGGTTTCGAATTCAACAGCGCGCGTATTGCCGATACGTTTTTCGAAGGCGGCCAGTATCTCGTCTTTCGTCAATCCCTTCACGGCGATGATGAATGGGAAGCCGAAATTGGTCACATAGGCGGCGTTCAGCTTGGTGAAGAGCTCGCGCTCCTTGTCTGTCAGGGCGTCGAGACCGGCAGATGCCTGTTCCCTGGTGGATTCGGCCGTCAGCCTTTTCGCGGCGGCAAGTTTTCCGGCAAGGTCGGGGTGGGCGTTGAGCACGCCGAGCCGTTCCTTGTCGCTGGCCGCGCGGAACGCCCTGCACAATGCGTTGTGCAGTCCGCCTGCGCTGTCATGAGCGGCCCCAAGTTCCAACTCATAGGCGCGCTCGGCGATCCATGGTGAATGCTCGAATATGCCGCCGAAACTTTGCACGAAGCCGTCGCGATCCATACGTGAAGGGCGCAATGCCGCCGGTGCGTATGGATGATGTTCGCGCCAGTGATCCGCGATGTCGATGCGGCGCGGCAGCCATACATCGTCATAGCTTTTCACATAGTCGATGAACCGTTTGAGCGCTGCAGCGCGTCCGGGCCTTCCTATCAGACGGCAATGAAGGCCGATCGACATCATGCCGCCGCGACCGGCCTTGCCTTCCGCATAGAGCGTGTCGAAACTGTCCTTCAGATAGGCATAGAACTGGTCACCGGAATTGAAGCCCTGCGGCGTCGCGAACCGCATATCGTTCGCGTCGAGCGTGTAGGGAATGACCAATTGCGGCGATATCGCATTGCCGTGGCCGTCATGGTCGAGCCAATACGGCAGATCGTCGTCATAAGTGTCCGAAATATAGTCGAAACCGCCTTCCTCGCAGGCAAGCCGCACCGAGTTGATCGAAGTGCGGCCGAGATAGAGGCCCTTCGGGCGCTCGCCGGTAACTTCTTCATGGAGACGAACCGCCGCTGCCAGATCGCCGCGCTCGTCTTCGGCATCATAGGCGCGGTAGTCGATCCATTTCAGGCCATGCGAGGCGATTTCCCAGCCTGCATCCTGCATGGCCGCGACCTGATCGGGCGAACGCGCCAGCGCGGATGCCACGCCATAGACGGTGACCGGAACATCGGCCTCGGTGAACATGCGGTGCAGCCGCCAGAAACCGGCCCGCGCGCCATACTCATAGATGGATTCCATGTTCCAGTGGCGCATGCCCTCCCAAGGCTGCGCACCGACGATCTCGGACAGGAACGCTTCCGAGGCTCGGTCGCCATGCAGAATGCAATTTTCCCCGCCTTCCTCGTAATTGACGACGAACTGGATGGCGACACGAGCGCCGCCCGGCCATTTCGGATCGGGCGGGTTGGCCCCATATCCACGCATGTCTCTTTGGTAGCGCATCATCCCTCATAGCCGGATTGCCGGTCATTGTTCGATCAAGATTATCAAAGGAGTTGACGGACATTCCCCTCAAAATTTTTGAAAGTCTTTTTGTCGCCTTCTCCTTCCCTGGGCCTTATGCATGTCCTTTAATTGCTGCACAATTGTCCGATTGCGTTCGAACGTACCGGTAAGGGAGGCCGAATGTCGAAATCATCTGGTGGACGTCTGACGACCCATGTGCTCGATACAGCATCCGGGCTTCCGGCATCCGGGCTTTCCATTTCGCTTTATCATATCGAGGGCGAAGCCCGCACCCTTCTCAAAACCGTGACGACGAATGACGACGGCCGCTGCGATGCGCCGCTGCTGGATGGCGATGCATTTCGCACCGGCGAGTATGAGCTGGTTTTCTCCGCTGGCGATTATCTGCGCAAGCATGGTGCGAAGCTGCCCGATCCGGCATTTCTCGATCTTGTACCGATCCGTTTCGGCATGGCGGAAGACCGCCACTATCATGTGCCGCTGCTGATCTCGCCGTACGGCTACTCGACCTACAGGGGAAGCTGATGGGTGCGCTGACGATCCGCAACGAAATCCGTTTTCTGCTCAACGGCCAGACGGTCGCGCTGAAAGACATCGCGCCCGACGATACGTTGCTCGACTGGCTGCGCCTCGAGCGCGCCCTGCGCGGCACCAAGGAAGGCTGCGCCGAGGGCGATTGCGGGGCCTGTACGGTGCTGGTCGGCAGACTTCTGCATGGCGAGCTCGTTTATGAAAGCGTGAATGCCTGCATCCGTTTTGTCGGTTCGCTCGATGGATGCCATGTCGTTACCGTGGAGCATTTGCGTGGTGCGTCCGGCGGGCTGCATCCGGTGCAGCAGGCAATGGTCGATTTTCACGGCTCGCAATGCGGCTTCTGCACGCCGGGCTTCGTCATGTCGCTCTATGGGTTGTGGATGCGCAGCGCCGACCCCTCGATGGCGGAAATCGAGAAAGCTCTACAGGGCAATCTATGCCGCTGCACCGGCTATGAAGCGATCGTTCGGGCAGCGCGTGCGATTTCGACCTACGGTCAGTCGGCCAAGGACCCGCTGCTGGTCGAACGCAAGGAAACCATCAAAAAACTCTGCGCATTGAACGATGGCGCGCGCGTCGAGATCGAAAAGGGCGGCAAGCGGCTGGTCGTTCCGGCAAATGTCGATGATTTCGCTGCCGTTCTGGAGAGCGAGCCGAAGGCAACGATCATTGCGGGCTCGACGGATGTCGGCCTGTGGGTGACGAAGTTCATGCGCGAGATTTCGCCGGTGGTTTTCATCGGAAATCTCGTCGGTTTGCAGGAAATCTCGGAAGAAAGCGGCACGATCAACATCGGCGCTGGCGTGACCTACACGCAGGCAATGAAGACGCTGTCGCAGCGCATTCCGGTGCTTGGACCGCTGTTCGATCGCATCGGCGGCGAGCAGGTCCGCAATATGGGCACGATCGGCGGCAACATCGCCAACGGTTCGCCCATCGGCGATACGCCCCCGCCATTGATCGCGCTGGGTGCCAGTCTGACGCTGCGCAAAGGCGATGTGCGCCGCACGATCCTGCTGGAAAAATTCTTCATCGATTACGGCAAACAGGACCGCGTGGCCGGTGAGTTCGTCGAGGCCGTGCATGTGCCGGTGCCCGCATCGGATGCGCATTTCGCCGTCCACAAAATCACCAAGCGGCGCGACGAGGACATTACCGCTGCGCTCGGCGCTTTTTATGTGGAGCTTGGCGCGGACAATTCGGTTTCGGTTGTGCGCATCGCCTATGGCGGCATGGCTGCAACGCCGAAGCGGGCGGCTTCTGTCGAGGCGGCATTGCTCGGCAAACCGTGGACGGAAGAGACGATCGATGCCGCTTTGCCTGCCTATGAAGCCGATTTCAAACCGCTGACCGATATGCGCGCAAGTGCCGAATATCGCATGATGGTGGCGAAGAACTTGCTGAAGCGGTTTTATCTTGAGACGACGGGTGCCGAGGCGTTGGTTCAGGTTAACCGGCATGAGGCGGCGTGAGATGAATATGCCGTCAAATGTCGAGTTTTCTCGCGCCCCCCTCTGTCCTGCCGGACATCTCCCCCACAGGTGGGGAGATCAGATTTCAATTCTGCTTTCGCCAATCTCGAGCGTAGCAAGCTTTGCGGAGACGTCTAAACTGCCAATCTCCCCACCTGTGGGGGAGATGTCCGGCAGGACAGAGGGGGGCAACGTAGAGCTCTGCCTCCCAGGAGTTCAGCAATGAACAAGCACTCCATCCCCGACCTCAAAGCCGCGAAAATCCAGGGCGGCGTTGCGACTGACCAGCGTCATGATTCCGCGCATAAGCATGTGTCGGGGCAGGCGATCTATATCGATGATATGCCCGAACCCGCTGGCACGCTGCATGGCTGTCTTGGCCTTTCGAGCGTCGCGCATGGCAATATTCGCTCTGTCGATCTCTCAGAAGTGCGAAAAGCCGCTGGTGTCGTGGCTGTGCTGACCGCCGAAGACGTGCCCGGCGAGAACGATATTTCACCGACCGGGCGTCATGATGAGCCGGTGCTTGCCGAGGGCAAGGTCGAGTTTCATGGGCAGCCGATTTTCGCGGTGATTGCCGAGACCCGCGAGCAGGCGCGGCGCGCGTGTCGCCTGGCGAAGATCGACTATGAGGAATTGCCTGCGATCATCGACATCGGCGGGCTCGATTCCGTCAATGACAAGCTCGTAACGCCGCCGCTGACGTTGAAACGGGGCGATGCGGCCGCTGCCATCAGCAATGCACCGCGCAAGCTCTCCGGGCAGATGCGCATCGGCGGGCAGGACCATTTCTACCTCGAAGGCCATATCGCGATGGCGGTGCCGGGCGAGGATCAGGACGTAACCGTCTATTCCTCGACGCAGCATCCGAGCGAAGTGCAGCACATGGTCAGCCATGCGCTCGGCGTGCCATCCCATGCGGTGACTGTCGAAATCCGGCGTATGGGCGGTGGTTTCGGCGGCAAGGAAACGCAGTCGAACCAGTTTGCGGCCATTGCCGCAATCGCCGCCAAGAAACTCGGTCGTGCGGTGAAAATCCGGCCCGACCGCGACGACGACATGACCGCCACCGGCAAGCGGCACGATTTCCTCGTCGATTACGAAGTCGGCTTCGACGATGAAGGCAATATTCTAGGCGTCGATTACACCTACGCTGCGCGCTGCGGTTTCTCGTCCGATCTTTCGGGTCCGGTCACGGACCGTGCGCTGTTCCATTGCGACAACGCCTATTTCTGGCCGTCCGTTCTGGCAAAATCTGCGCCGCTTTATACGAATACCGTCTCGAACACAGCGTTTCGCGGCTTTGGCGGGCCGCAGGGCGTGGTCGGTGCAGAGCGCGTGATCGAGGAGGTGGCGTTCGCGGTTGGCAAAGACCCGCTCGAAATCCGCAAGCAGAATTTCTATGGCACGAGCGACCGAAACGTCACGCCCTATCACCAGACCGTCGAAGACAATATCATCCACCGGATCATCTCCGAACTTGAAGCAAGTTCGGATTATGAGCGGCGTCGGCGCGAGATCGCGGCCTTCAACCAGAACAGCCGGATCATCAAGCGCGGGTTGGCGCTGACACCGGTGAAATTTGGAATCTCCTTCACCGCGACGCACTACAATCAGGCCGGCGCGCTGGTGCATGTCTATACGGATGGTTCGGTTCATCTGAATCATGGCGGCACCGAGATGGGGCAGGGCCTTTATGTGAAGGTCGCGCAAGTTGTGGCCGAGGAATTCCAGATTGACCTCGATCAGGTGAAGATCACCGCGACGACCACCGGAAAAGTGCCGAACACTTCTGCCACTGCGGCCTCGTCAGGCACCGATCTGAACGGTATGGCCGCGCAGAATGCGGCGCGCATTATCCGCAATCGGCTGAGCGATTTCGCGTCGGAAAAATACGGCATTCCGCACGATCAGATATTGTTTTTGCCGAACCGTGTGCGCATCGGCAATCAGGAAGTGGCGTTCGGCGATCTCGTGAAGCAGGCCTATATGGCGCGCATCCAGCTTTCTGCAGCGGGCTTTTACAAGACGCCGAAAATCCATTGGAACCGCGACAAGGGCGAGGGCCATCCCTTCTATTATTTTGCCTATGGCGCGTCCTGTTCGGAAGTCTCGATCGATACGCTGACCGGCGAATATATGGTCGAGCGAACCGACATTCTGCACGATGCAGGGCGATCGCTGAACCGGGCAATCGATCTCGGTCAGGTCGAGGGCGGGTTCATTCAGGGCATGGGCTGGCTGACGACCGAGGAATTGTGGTGGGATGCGAAGGGCAGGCTGCGCACGCATGCGCCGTCCACCTACAAAATCCCGCTCGCCTCCGACCGGCCGAAAATCTTCAACGTGAAGCTGGCCGAATGGCCGGAGAATAACGAGCCGAGCATTCATCGCTCCAAGGCGGTCGGCGAGCCACCATTCATGCTGGCGATTTCCGTTCTTCATGCACTTTCGGATGCGGTGGCCAGTGTGGCCGACCACAAGATCTGCCCGCGTCTCGACGCGCCCGCAACGCCTGAACGCGTGTTGATGGCGGTCGAGCGGCTGAAGGCCGAATCGCTAAGAAAATGACCGCCACTGCGCCACGCCTCCGCGCGTTTCTGGATTCCGCTGGCCCGGCCGCGCTGGTCGAGGTGGCGGACGCCAAAGGATCGACACCGCGCGAGCGCGGCGCGCAGATGCTCGTCTCGGCAGAAGGAATTTTCGGCACGATCGGCGGCGGCACGCTCGAATTCATGGCGATCGATCGAGCGAGAGAGATGTTGCGCGAAGATGGGCAAGCGGACGCTAAAAGCGTGTTTCTGGATGTTCCGCTCGGACCCGAAATCGGCCAATGCTGCGGCGGGCGCGTGTCCGTTCAAATCCGGCCGATAGATCCGGTGCTCAGGCAAAACCTTGTCGAAACCGCCGAAGCCGAAGACGCCAGGCGACCGCATGTTTACGTTTTTGGCGGCGGGCATGTCGGACATGCGCTGTCGTCGGCTTTCGCGCTTTTGCCTCTGCATGTCACGGTCATCGAAACGCGGGCGGATGCGCTCGAAGGCATGCCCGAAACGGTGGCGACCCGTCTGACGCCGGTGCCAGAACAAGTTGTTCGAAGCGCTCCGTCAGGCTCTGCCTTCGTGATCCTGACGCACGATCACGCGCTGGATTTTCTCATCGTTTCGGAAGCGCTGGTGCGAACTGATGCTGCCTATGTCGGCATGATCGGCTCAAAAACGAAAAAAGCGACTTTCAGAAGCTGGTTTGAAAAAAACGGCGGCAACGCCGCCGATTTTTCGCGTTTGATCTGCCCGATCGGCGGCGAAACCGTCAAAGACAAACGCCCTGCGGTTATTGCCGCGCTCGCCGCCGCCGAGATCATGACGGCGCTGTTCAGCGCCGTCAGAAAAGCCTGAAGACTATTCTTTTTCCTGCGTGTGGGCTTCGAGGAACCAAAGGGATTTGTCGAGCGTGCGTGAGAAGGCGGTGAAAATGTCCGCCGTGTCGGCGTCGCCCGCCTCATCCGCCTCGTCGATTGCCGCGCGCGTCAGATTGGCGGTCTTACCGTAGCGCTCGATCAGCGCTGCCAGATGATCCTTGGTCTTGTAAATATCGGTCGGGTAAGGAGCGAGATTGCTCTTATCCGCAACATTCTGCGTCGTGCCGTAGGCCGTTCCGCCAAGCTGCACCGCGCGTTCGGCAATCGTATCGACATGCGCGTCGATGTCCTTGCGGAAGCCATCCAGCATCTCGTGAACCGCGATAAAATGCGGGCCTTTGATGTTCCAATGCGCCTGCTTGGTGATGAGCGCCAGATCGATTGCGTCGGCCAGGCGCGCGTTCAAAATTTCTATGGAAACCTTTTTGGTGTTTGACTTCAAATCATTGAGTGTCTTGTGCATGTTCATTTCAAATGCTCCGAAAACGTGTCTCAGCACGAGTCTAAATGGAGCCCCGGGATGATTTTCCAACCACCTGCACCGACTATTTTCCGGCCATGATTTCCTTGATCAGCCGCTGGCAGCGTTCCGCCATGAAGTCGAGCAGCAGGCGGACTTTCGGGTCCTGAAATTTCTTGTGCGGGTAGAGCGCTGCGAGCTGTACCGGGGTCGGTGGTGTATCCGGCATGATGATTTTCAGACGCCAGTCGCGAATAAAGGGCTCGACCTCGAAACGCGGCTTGTTGATGATGCCGCGCCCGGCCAATGCCCAGCCGGTAAGCACGTCGCCATCGTCGGAATCGAACGGGCCGTGCACTTCGAATTTCTGCGGACCTTCCGGCGTCATCAGCGTCCAATAATGCTCGATCATGCCGGGATAACGCAGCATCAGGCAGTCGTGCTTCTTCGAAATCAGATCCTGCGGCGTCTGCGGTTCGCCATGTGTTTCCAGATATTTCGGGGCAGCGACAAGCACGCGCTCGCATTCCATGACGCCGCGCATGCGCAGGCTGGAATCCTCCAGAAGCCCAAGCCTGAAGGCGACATCTATGCCTTCCTTCATCAGATCGACATTGTGATCCGACAGGCGCAGACGCACTTCTATGTCGGGATATTTGTCTCGAAAATCGGGAATGCCCGAAGCGATCAGGCGGCGGCCAAGGCCAAGCGGGGCAGTCACCTTTATCGTGCCGCGCGGCTGGCCCGAAAGCGCGCTGACGGCAGCCTCCGCTTCCGTTACCGCTTCAAGAACTTGCTTCGCACCGGTGTAGAATACGTTGCCTTGCTCGGTCGGCATCAATTGGCGCGTCGTGCGGTTGAAAAGCCGCACGCCAAGATGCTTTTCAAGCTCCTTGATGCGGTTGGACGCGACCGCCGGTGAAATGCGCATGTCGCGGCCTGCTGCCGACAGATTGCCGAGTTCGACCACGCGTACAAAAACCGAGATGTTATCCAGATAAGCCATTCGTACTTTCTGTTTCCGTAGGCAATGTTGAGGTAACTCTTACTATTTTCCATTTTTTTTTGAAAGTCATCGTGTGCTCCCCCTCTTTCGGTTTGCGGTACAGGCCGTAAAGTCCGAATATAAAGAGGGTGAGACCAGGCGTATGATGGACTTAGCGATTTTCTGGGATTGGCTGGCTTTCGGCGTGCGCTGGGTGCATGTCATCACGGCAATCGCATGGATCGGCTCGTCTTTCTATTTCGTTGCGCTCGACCTTGGGCTTCGCCAACGGCCAGACCTGCCGCAGGGCGCCTTTGGCGAAGAGTGGCAGGTGCATGGCGGCGGTTTTTACCACATCCAGAAATATCTGGTCGCGCCGGCGGAAATGCCGGAGCATCTCACCTGGTTCAAATGGGAATCCTATGCGACGTGGCTTTCAGGCTTCGCGCTGCTTGCCATCGTCTATTATGCGGGCGCCGATCTTTTTCTGATCGACCGCAATGTGCTGGATGTTTCCGTGCCGGTCGGCATCCTGATTTCGCTGGCCTGTCTGGCGGGCGGTTGGCTCGTTTACGATCTTCTGTGCCGCTGGCTGATCGGCAAGGCCGACACCGCGCTGATGCTTCTGCTTTATGTGATCCTCGTCTTCATGGCGTGGGGCCTGACGCATCTGTTCACCGGGCGCGCTGCATTCCTGCACCTTGGCGCAATCACCGCGACGATCATGTCGGCGAATGTCTTCATGGTCATCATCCCGAACCAGAAGATCGTCGTTGCCGATTTGATCGCCGGTCGCAAGCCCGATCCGAAATACGGCAAGATCGCCAAGCAGCGCTCGCTTCACAACAATTACCTGACGCTTCCAGTGCTGTTCCTTATGCTGTCGAACCATTATCCGCTGGCGTTCGGCACGCAGTTCAACTGGGTCATCGCCTCGCTGGTGTTCATCATCGGCGTGCTGATCCGGCATTATTTCAACTCTCTGCATGCACGTAAGGGCAATCCGACATGGACATGGCTTGCCGCGGGCATTCTGTTCATCATCATCATGTGGCTGTCGACCGTGCCGAAGATTCTGGTTGGCGAAGATAAGGTCGCGGCGAGCACGCAGACGCTGATTGCCTCGACGCATTTCCCTGCTGTGCGCGACACGGTTCTCGGCCGTTGCGCGATGTGCCATTCGGCGACGCCCGGATATGAGGGCATGTATCACACGCCCAAGGGCGTGGTGCTGGAGACGGACGAAACCATCGCGGAGCATGCCCGCGAGATCTACCTTCAGGCGGGCCGGAGCCATGCAATGCCGCCCGGCAATGTGACCCAGATGACGACGCAGGAGCGCGCGCTTCTGGTCGCTTGGTTCGAAGATTCACGGAAATGAGCATGACGAATATCATCCTTCGCGGGCGCACCTTGTCGTTCGTTCGCTGGCCGGATAGCGGCGACGATGCCGCATCTTATGTGTATGAAGAAGACGGTGCGCTGCTTGTCGGCGGGGGCAAGATCATTGCCGCCGGGACGTTCGCAGATGTCTCGTCGAAGGCCGGGCCGGACGTAAAAATCATCGACCATCGCCCGCATCTCATTCTGCCGGGGTTCATCGATTGCCATGTTCACATGCCGCAGATGCAGATCATTGCATCCTACGGCGCCGAGTTGCTGGACTGGCTGAACACCTACACTTTCCCCGAAGAGGCCAAGTTCCGTGATGCCCAGCATGGCAGGCGCATTGCGCGGCTCTTTCTGGAAGAAATGATACGAAACGGCACGACCAGCGTCGTCGCCTATTGCTCGGTGCACAAGCAGTCGGTCGAGGCTTTCTTCGAAGAAAGTCATGGCCGCAACATGCTGAACATCGCCGGTAAGGTGATGATGGATCGCAACGCGCTGGAGGCCGTGCTCGACACGCCGCAATCCAGCTATGACGACAGCAAGGCGCTGATCGGCGAATGGCACGGCAAGGGCCGTCAGCATTATGCGGTGACGCCGCGTTTCGCCATCACCTCCAGCCCGGAGCAGATGGAGATGGCAGGCGCGCTGATGCGCGAGCATCCTGATCTTCATATGCAGACGCATCTTTCCGAAAACCATGCGGAAATCGCGTTCACGCAGGAGCTTTATCCGTGGTCGAAGGACTATACGGATGTCTATGAGCATTACGGCCTGCTCGGTCGCAAAAGCCTGTTCGGGCATAGCATTCATTTGAGCGAGCGCGAGGCGGATGCGCTTTCCGACAGCGGTTCGGTGGCGGTTTTCTGCCCGACCTCCAATCTGTTTCTTGGTTCCGGGCTGTTCGATTATCAGCGCTACCGGCAGCGCGAAAAGCCTATCCGCATTGCGGTTGCGACCGATGTCGGCGGCGGCACGAGTTACTCGATGCTGCGCACGATGGACGAGGGCTATAAGGTGATCGCGCTGAATGGCGAAAAGCTCAATCCGCTGGCGTCTTTCTGGCAAATCACGCTGGGCAACGCGCAGACGCTTTCGCTGGAAGATAAGATCGGCACGCTGGAACCCGGAACCGATGCCGATGTCGTGGTGATTGACAGCGGTGCGACGCCCGGAATGCGCCTTCGCATGGAGACGATCAAATCGCTGACTGAAGAGCTTTTCATGCTGCAGACGCTCGGTGACGATCGGGCAATCGCTGAAGTCTACGTCGCCGGAAAACCCTCGAAAACCACGCTGGAATCGCTCCTTCCCTGATCCGGGCCCTGATCCGGACTTGACCCATGGTCATCATGCCATAAAACCACGGCATCGATTATGGGCTTTGCTGAATCGTGGAGGAAGAATTGGGCGTTGCTGACGAAATCCAGATCATCATCCGGCAGGAGGGGGAACTGGTGTTTCCAGCCTTCGACGAGGCTGCAGCCTTCGCCATCGGCTCAAGGATCCGCGACCGGGCGCTGAAGGACGGTCTCGGCATCATCGTGGATATCCGCACCTGGGACCGGCCGCTGTTTTACGCTGCGATGCCGGGCTCGAACGCGTCCAACCCGGACTGGGCACGCCGGAAGATCAATGTCGTAAAGCGCTTCCTGAAAAGCACTTACCGCATGGTGCTAGAGCAGGAACGGCCCGACCGCACGTTCAAGCCCGGAGAGGGGCTGGACATAGCCGACTATGTGCTGGCTGGAGGCGGCTTTCCCATTACGGTCAGGGGTGCGGGGGTTATCGGTTGCATTGCCGTCTCAGGCCTGCCTGAAAGGCAGGATCACGAAGTGGTGGTTCGGGCTCTGTCCGAGCATCTGGGAGTGGACCATGCGGCATTGGCTTTGCCAGCCGAGGCATCCAAGTCATGAGCGGTACACGCGAACTCGATCCCAAAACCTTCCTCGTCTCCATTTTTGAAGCGGCGGTTGCTGCTGCCGACCCTGAAAAAACCATCCGGGACCATCTGCCCGAAAAGCCGAAAGGCCGCACGATCGTCGTCGGCGCGGGCAAGGGGGCTGCGCAAATGGCGGCTGCATTGGAGAAAGCCTGGGACGGACCGCTCGAAGGCGTGGTCGTGACCCGTTACGGATATTCGGCCCCTTGCGAGCGCATCCGGGTCATCGAGGCGGCGCATCCGGTGCCGGACGAGGCGGGCCTCAAGGCTTCGAAACTGCTGCTCGATCAGGTTGCCGGTCTTAGCAAAGATGATCTGGTGATCGCGCTTATCTGCGGCGGTGGTTCGGCACTGTTGCCTGCGCCGCCGGAAGGCTTGACGCTTCAGGACGAAATCGCAGTCAATGAGGCGCTGCTGGCGTCCGGTGCGCCGATCTCGGCGATGAATGCTGTGCGCAAGCACATTTCGCGGATCAAGGGCGGCAGGCTTGCCGCGGCTGCGCATCCGGCCCGCGTGGTCTCGCTCGTCGTTTCCGATATTCCCGGCGACAATCCCGCACTCGTTGCTTCCGGCCCGACGGTGCCCGATCATGCAACGCGGGCGGATGCGCTGAAGATCATCGAGACTTACGGCATGAAACTGCCGGAGGCGGTGATGGCGCATTTCAAATCCGCCAAGGCAGATGCACCGAAACCCGACGATACGGTTTTTGCAAATCACGAAGTGCGGCTGATTGCGTCGGCTGCCGTCTCGCTGGAAGCAGCGGCAGCGCTTGCAAAAGCGCAGGGCATCGAGACTGTCATCCTTTCGGATTCGATCGAAGGCGAGGCGCGCGAAGTCGGGTCGGTTCACGCGGCAATCGCGCGTGAAGTCGCGCTTCGCGACCGGCCCTTCAAAAAACCGGTGCTCATCCTGTCAGGTGGCGAGACGACCGTGACGCTGAAAGCCAAAGGCAAGGGCGGCCGCAACAGCGAGTTCCTGCTGGCGTTTGCTATCGGGATAGATGGCGTTTCCGGGATCGATGCATTGGCCGCGGATACGGATGGCATCGACGGTTCGGAAGACAATGCCGGCGCTTTCGCAGATGGCAGTACTGCCGTTCGCATGCGCAAAGCGGGTGCCGACGCCAAGGCACTTCTTGCCGCAAACAATGCTTGGACGGCCTTCGATACAGTCGATGATCTTTTCGTTCCGGGACCAACGGGGACGAATGTGAATGATCTTCGGGCTATTTTGATCAGGTAGGTTGCCTAATTGGCCGCCATTAACCGCTTCACCGCTTTCATATCGGCCAGAAACCGTTGGCGCTCAGCCTGTGCATCGGAAGGGTCGGGGATGCGGAGTATGAAAGACGGGTGGATGGTCAGGAACACAGCCAAGCCGTCGTCACGGGTCACGACTTCGCCGCGCATTTTTGTGACCGGAATAGCCCTGCCTAACAGCGATTGGGCGGCGGTCGCGCCGAGCGCTACGACAAGGTCAGGTTTGAGGATTTCGAGTTCCTTGTCGATCCACCAGCGGCAGGCCTGAACCTCTCCGGCGTTCGGCTTCTTGTGCAGACGGTGCTTGCCGCGTGGCTCGAATTTGAAATGTTTTACCGCATTGGTCACATATACGATCGTGCGGTCGAGTGCGGCCAGTTCAAGCGTTTCATCGAAAACCTTGCCCGCCGGGCCGACGAATGGCTTGCCCGCAATGTCCTCCTGATCGCCCGGTTGCTCGCCGACGAAAACCACGCGTGCATCGTCGGGGCCTTCGCCGAACACGGTCTGCGTCGCTTCGCGCCAAAGCGGGCAACGTTTGCAGCCGCTTGCAGCCTTTCGTAGTTCGGAAATTGATGTCGCATCAGCTCCGTCGTCCTTTTCTTCGGGACCATCGGATTTCGGCCAGTGTTTCGCCTGAATTTTCGCATGATGCGGCGCGGGCTGGGTGGGCATTTTGGCAACCATTTCCTTCGCGGCCTCCTCCGCTCCGGCTATCATGCCGGGAATGAGCGAGGCCTCGGGAAGGTTCCGCCAATATTTCTTCGGCATCTCAGCCTGCATCGCCTTCACCTTGAGGCGGGCGGGATTGAAGATATTCTGGAAATAGGTGCGCCAGAGCTCTTCCGCGGCATCCTCTGTCGGCGCGTCCTTCTTCGATGCGGCGGGGCCGATCGTCAGCGTTTCGCCGTCCCAACTGGCGGATGCCTGCGGGGTGAGGATCGTCCAGTTCATACCGGTGAAGCGGCGTACGAAAAATGGCGCGTTGCGCTCGACGATAAAATGCGCCGGCTCGAACCATGCCACGTATTTTTCCGGCGTGGCGTCGCCGATTTTTCTGAACCGCACGAAAGCGCGCATCTTGTGAATGTCGCGCCGAACGGCTTTGTCCATAGTTTCGAAACGGCGAATGTCCGGGTCAGAAGCGATCCTGACGAGATCCGGCTCGGTACGCATGCGCCAGAGCAGCCGATAGAGAAACGAAAAGCGCTCGGAGTCGGAATTGCAGATTACGGCTTCGGCGCGCGCGATGAACTCCTGGCGGACATTGAGCGCGGCGCCTTCGGGGATTTCAGGAAGGCCGGAGGCCACGCCCGGCGCAATTTCCCATGAAATATCGTGCGGCGTGATGTCGTTGAGCACCAATCGGCGGGCCGCATCGCGCCAGCCTGCAAAATCGGTTTCGCTCTGCAGATTGACAGTGTAGCGGGCAAAGCCGAGTTCGCGGGCGGTGTTCATCAAAACAGCGAGAGTTGCTGGGCGGGCGGTGTGAGCCGCTGGCGAAGATGCGCCTCATCGGTCTGCGTGCCGGGCGACCAGCCTTCAGCAACGATGAAGGGTCGGACTTTGGTGACGGATGCGCAAAGACGGCCAACGTCCTCAAGCCGCAGGCGGCGATAGCGGCGGCTTTCGAGAATGCGCTTGACCGCTTTCGTGCCGAGACCTGGCACGCGCAGCAGCATTTCGCGGTCTGCGCGGTTCACGTCCAGCGGAAAAATCGCGCGGTTGCGCAAAGCCCAGGCGAGTTTTGGGTCGATTTCGAGATCGAGCATGCCATCTGCGCTGCCATGCAGAATTTCCCCTTCGGCAAAGCCGTAAAAACGCATCAGCCAATCGGCTTGATAAAGCCTGTGTTCGCGCATCAAGGGCGGTTTGCGCAAAGGCAGGGCGGAGGACGAATCGGGGATCGGGCTGAAGGCGGAATAATAGACGCGGCGCAGGTGGTAGCTGCCGTAAAGCCGCGCGCTGGCCTTCAATATGCCTGCATCCGCGGTGGCATCCGCGCCAATAATCATTTGAGTGGACTGGCCACCCGGCGCGAAACGCTGCTTCTTTTTGCTGAAAGGCGCGGGCTCTGCCTTTTCCTCGATTTTAGCGCGCAGATTGGCCATGGAAAGGCGGATCGTTTCCGGCTTCTTTTCCGGCGCGAGGCGTTTTACGCCCTCATCGGTCGGCAGTTCGACATTGATCGACAATCGGTCTGCGTAGCGCCCAGCTTGTTCGGTAAGCTCCGGCGCGCATTCGGGAATGGTCTTGAGATGGATGTAACCGGCGTAATTATGCTCCTCGCGCAAACGCCGTGCGATTTCCACCATTTCGCCCATCGTCTCGTCAGGCGAACGGATGACGCCGGAGGATAGGAACAGCCCCTCGATATAGTTGCGCTTGTAAAATTCCAGCGTGAGACTGACCACCTCATCTATCGTGAAGCGCGCGCGGGCGACGTTCGAGGACGAACGGTTGATGCAATAGCTGCAATCATAGATGCAGAAATTAGTAAGAAGGATTTTCAGTAGCGAGATGCATCGTCCGTCCGGTGCATAGGAATGGCAGATGCCCATGCCTTCGGTTGAGCCAATACCGCCGGATTTCAGAGAGTTGCGACCGCCAGCACCTGACGACGCGCAAGACGCATCGTATTTCGCTGCATCGGAGAGAATCGCAAGTTTTTGACGTGTCGAAAGAACGGCCATTTGTTCATGGTATGTTCTTTCGTGTGTGGAGGCTATAACAATTGTTATGCCTCTGCCGTTTAAACCTCGTGGAGGTAAAGGTGGTAGTCGAGTTCGCTGACCGTGCGGGCGACGCGCAGATATTCGGCGTGTTTTATCTCGGTGAAGGTGCGGTGCAAATCTTCGCCCAGCGCGTGCTTCAGGAAGGTTGAAGCGCGGGCGGCTTCGATTGCGGTGCGCCAGTCGGATGGCATGGCGTTTTCGGCGGAAGCGGGTGCCTCGTAGCCATTTCCGGTTGTTTCCGGGCCGGGATCGAGCTTTTCGTCCAATCCCTTCGCTATGCCTGCAAGAACAGTCGCGGCGACGAGATAAGGGTTTGCATCGACGCCTGAAGGGCGATGTTCAAGGCGGCGGTTCGCTGTGTTTCCGGCCGGAACGCGCAGAGCGACCGACCGGTTGTTTACGCCCCATGTGGGTGCGACCGGCGCGTAAGATTGCGCGACGAAGCGGCGCCATGAATTGGCGTGCGGGGCAAAAACCAGCATGGATTCGGCCATAGTGGAGGCAAGCCCGCCGAGCGAATGGAGCAGCGCAGGTGCCCATTCCCCTTCTTTGACTTCGGCAAAAACGTTCTTGCCTTCGTCATTTTGCATCGACACGTGAAGATGCATGCCGGAGCCTGCATATTTCTCGATGGGCTTTGCCATAAAACAGGCAGTTACGCCGTGACGACGCGCAGCAGCGCGCACGATACGCTTCAACAAAACCAGATCATCGGCGGCTTGCAGGATGCTCTTGCGGTAATGCAGGGTCAGTTCGTACTGCCCCGGCGCATATTCCGAAATGACGGTTTCGGCCGGAATGCCTTGCGCTTTCGCAGCGGCGTAAATGTCGGAGAAAAGCGGCTCCATGCCGTGAAGATGATCGACCGAATAGACCTCGGTCTTGCCACTAATGCGACCGTCGAGCACGGCGGATGCGGGCTGGACGCGGCCATCGGCATCGCGCTCATTGGCCAGCAGGAAGAATTCGAGTTCGAACGCGCCTGCGGGGTGCAGGCCCTTTGCTTCAAGCGCTGCGATCTGGCGAACAAGCGCATGGCGCGGGTCCGATGTCATCGGCGCGCCGTCGAGGTGATACATCGACATCAGCACCTGCCCGCGTGGCGGGTTGGTGCCGAAAAGTGGCTTCAACGTGCCGGGTATCGGCCATGCGCGCAGGTCGCCATCGCCCGAATCCCAGATCAGGCCGGTTTCGTGAACGTCCTCGCCGGTGATGTCGAGGCCGAGGATCGAGATCGGCATATGCCGCCCGCCCTCGTAAATGCCCGGCAGTTCGTGGCGGCGGATGATCTTGCCGCGCCCGACGCCGTTCGCGTCGGTCAGCACGATGTCGAAGGCTTCTATTTCGGGGTGCGCTTCGAGGAAGGAATTTGCCTCGGCGATGGTCGAACCGGTCGGTGAAGTCATGATTTCGCTCTGTTGCATAACGCTTGTCTCATGCCGAAAGCGCTCCTGCAATATCAAGACGTGTGCCACGATGCCGAAACAATTGGTATTCAGACAAGGGTTATGAAGCGGAGGTTTCGAATGCGTCGTGTTTTATTGGCCGGGATCGGTTTGATGTTTGCAGCACCGGCAATGGCGTCCGGCGGGATTTCATGCAGCGTCGATGACGGCAAGGCCAGGCTCGAACTGAATGGTGCCACAAGCCGGGGCATGGGCGGGGCTTTCTTCAGCTTTGGCGCGGAACTGACGCTTGCCGACCCGCAAATCAACGCGGATTTGCGCAAGATTGCATTCGAACGCGCGCATCTCGCCCAGAACTGGCACGACGAAAAGGAATTGAAGCTGCGCCTTTACCGAGAGCGGGAGGGTGACAAGCCGCATGGCTATGTCGAACTTCTGATCGAGACCGAACTGTCGGAAGAAGGGATTTTCAAAGGGCGCTATGTCGCCGAGGTCTACGACATGACCGACGCGAAGGACAGCATGGCAAAGACTGTGAAGATCGAGGGCGCGGTGGAGTGTATGGCGGAGTAAATGGAGCGGTTCCTGTTTTGATGGAATCACGAGGCGCCCCTCTCTGTCCTGCCGGACATTTCCCCCACAGGTGGGGAGATTGGCTGACACAACTCTCGGTATTCATTCTGCGACGTCAGCAATTGGTGCCGCGCTTTAATGTTAGCGTAATCTCCCCACCTGTGGGGGAGATGTCCGGCAGGACAGAGGGGGGCGCTGTCCCGCCAGCGGTTCTATCTAAAAATGAAGGGCTCTACCCCGAAATATCGATCACACCGCAATCGCCTGCATCCGAGCCGAATGCGACGCGCTGGCCCTGGCGGTCCCAATCCATGGCGATGATTGCGCCTTTGCCGGCGCGGCGGAACAGGACTTCCTTGGCATCGGCGAAGCGGGCGGCGATGATCATGCCGTCATTGTAGCCGATGGCGACGATGTCTTCGCCGGGGTGACAGGCGACGGCTGTGACCATCGCATTGCCGCGTGTGCCGAGTTCCAGCGGGGCTTTTCCCATCGGGCCATCCTTGCCGGAAAACGGCCAGACAATTGCCGCCGGTGCACCGGAACTTGCCAGCCAGCGGCCCTTGGCGCTCCAGGACAGGCTTTTGACCTTGGCGGGATAGCCGGTCATGCGCATGTGCTTGCCGTCGGCCAGCTTCCATCCGTGAAGGGCATTTTCCTGCATGGAGGTGATGACGAAATTGCCGTCCGGCGAAAACATGATGGCCGTGTGAGCGCCAGCCCATTCGAGTTCGGTCGGCTTGCCCTCGGTGGCCGGGAAATGCAGCGTCGCGCCATTGTAGCGGGCGACGCCGAAACGCACGCCCTTTGGCGAAAAGGCAAGGCCCTCGACCGAGCGCGGATGTGTGAATTCCTTGATCTTGCCGTCTGCAAAACGGACATAGGCGTTTTTGCCTGTTGCATAGGCGATAATGCCTTGTGGACCGGCAGCAACGCTGGTGATCCATTTCTTGCCGGCTTCTGCCAGTATCTGGATCGATCCGTCCGCCGAAAGCGCAGCGATTTTGCCATCCTCGCCGCCGGTGATCAGCCGCTTGGCCGAAGCGTCGAGCACGACGCTGGCCAGCCCGTCATGGGCTTCGATGTGCTTATGGCCGTGATCGAGGCGGTGAACCACGCCGTCAGCCATTGCGAAGAATGGAATGTCGCCCAGAAAGGCCGTTGCGATGCAGTGACCTTCAAGGTCGAAAGGGGCGACTGTGGGCATGGGCGAATTATTCCATTCGAGATTTCGGCTGTCCCTCACCCTTACCCTCTCCCCGTAAGGACGGGGAAGAGGGTGCCGGCAGGCGGATGAGGGGCAGTAAATAAGCGGCAGATTGGCGCTGGTTTCAAGCCGCCTGACAGGCTTCGAAGCTGCGCTTCAGGCGTTCGGCGTCGAGATCGCGGCCGATGAAGACGAGGCGGCTGTCGTGGCGCTCGTCTTCTTTCCAGGCGCGCTGGTGGTCGCCTTCGATGATCATGTGAACGCCCTGAATGACATAGCGCTCGGGATCGTTCTTGAAGGCGATGATGCCTTTGAGGCGAAGGATGTTCGGGCCTTCCATCTGGGTGATCTTCTGGATCCAGGGGAAGAACTTCTTGTCGTCCATCTCGCCGCCGCGCAGCGATACGGACTGCACCGTCACATCATGGATGGCGGACGCCTCGCCATGGTGATGATGGTCATGCCCATGGTCGTGGCCGTGATGGTGGTGATGATCGTGATCGCAGTTCGGGCCGCATTCATGATCGTGGTCATGGTCGTGATCATGTGCTTCGAGGAAGTGCGGATCGTTTTCCAGCGCGCGCTTCAGATCGAAGGCGCCACGGTCCAGAACGGTTTCCAACGGCACGCCTGCACGCGTCGTGCGATGGATCGTGGCTGCGGGGTTGATCGCGCGGACCGTCGCCTCGACGTTGCGCAATTCCTCTTCCGTAACGAGGTCGGTCTTGTTCAGGATAATGACGTCGGCGAAGGCGATCTGGTCTTCCGCCTCACGGCTGTCTTTCAGGCGCAACGGAAGATGTTTTGCATCGACCAGCGCGACGACCGCGTCGAGCTTGGTCTTGGAGCGCACGTCGTCGTCCATGAAGAAGGTCTGCGCGACCGGCACAGGGTCGGCGAGGCCGGTCGTTTCGACGATGATTGCATCGAAGCGACCCGGGCGGCGCATCAGGCCCTCGACGACGCGAATAAGGTCGCCGCGCACCGTGCAGCACACGCAGCCATTGTTCATTTCGTAGATTTCCTCGTCGGATTCCACGATCAGATCGTTGTCGATGCCGATCTCGCCGAATTCGTTGACGATCACCGCATAACGCTTGCCGTGGTTCTCCGACAGGATGCGGTTGAGAAGCGTGGTTTTTCCCGATCCGAGATAGCCCGTCAAAACGGTTACCGGTATCTGGCTCTGTGTCTCGCTCATGGTCTTCCTCGAAGGGGTTGGTTGCCCACCATATAGGACGGGCAAAACGGTTTTGCACGTTTGAATCTAGGCTCAAGGACAAGAGCAGGGCATGAAATGTGGTGCCTGCTGCCCCTGCAAATTTATTTTGTCATCTAACTGTTATGTATGCATGCAATGAGCGTGGCATGGATTTCCGCGCAGCCGGCTCATAGTGTGGGTGACGGCGGGCGGAAACGGATTGCCAACAGCGCGACCGGGATTATTCTTCGTCGCTCCAAATCGGACCCGACAGCAGGAAAACGAAATGGCCAAGGCTGACAGAACTGCCACGATGAGCCGGTTGCATTCGGCTGCACGGCTTTCCCGCACCGCATTGGCGGCGCGCCTTCTAGGGCACGGTTTTTACGCCGGGCAGGACCAGATCATGCTGGCGCTCGACAAGCAGGACGGGCAGACGCCCGGAACGCTGGCAGGCAAGCTCGGCGTTCGTCCGCCGACCATCACCAAGACCATTAACCGGCTTCAGGCGCAGGGCTTTCTCGAAAAGCGTGCTTCCAATGGCGATGCGCGGCAGGCCCATATTTTCCTCACCGATCTTGGCCGCGAAGCGATGCGCGCCATCGAAAAATCGGTGAAGAAAACAGAAAAGCAGGCGTTTCAGGGGCTCGACAAGAAAGAGCAGAAGACGCTGAGCAAGCTGCTTTCGCGTGTAGAGGCTAATCTTTCGGGTTCTGTGGTCGAGAGTGAAGACGACGAGCCAGACACCGACGAATAGAAATCGCGAGGGCTTGCCTTCCTGGTACAAACACCTAATTGCCGCCAGACAGCTTTTTGTCTTGCCGCATCCGACTATCCGGCCGAAAAAGACATTTCATACCCGGCCAGAGATTCGTGAACGCTCCCGTAAAACAAACAGAACAAGCCACGCCACTTAACGCGATTTTCCTCGTATTCGCTGCGGGGGTGTTGTTCACCTTCCTCGATGCGAGCGCCAAGACGCTTGTGCTTGCGGGCATGTCGCCCGTCTTCGTGTCGTGGATGCGCTTTGCGGTTCACCTCCTCATGGTCATCCTGCTGTTTAGAAGCTGGCGCATGTTTCGTGCACAAAGCCTGCCGCGCCAGCTACTGCGCGGAACGTTCATGTTCACCACGACAGCCTTGAACTTTGCGGCGCTCAATACGCTGCAACTGGCGCAGACCATGTCGATCATGTTCCTCAGCCCGCTTATCATCACCGCACTGGCCGGGCCGCTTTTGGCCGAATGGGCCGGCTGGCGGCGCTGGCTGGCGATTTGTGTAGGGCTTGTCGGCGTGCTGGTCATCGTGCGGCCGGGTTTCGAATCTTTCGGCATTGGCCATGTCTACGCATTCGGGGCGACTCTGATGAACAGCCTCTATGTCATCATGACGCGCCATATGTCGGCGCGCGAGACGCCGGAAAGCCTGATCCTCTACTCCGCGTTGATACCGGTTCTGATGCTGCTTCCGGTCGTGCCGTTCGAATATTCGCTGCCGCAGGAACCGTTGCATTGGGTGCTGCTTTTCTCGCTCGGCTTTTTTGGCGGGTTCGGCCATTGGCTGCTTATCAAGGCCTACAAGCAGGCGACCACCACGGCACTCGCGCCCTATCCCTATCTCCAGATGCTCTGGATGATCGCTATCGGTTGGCTGGTCTTCCATCAATTGCCGGATCGCTGGACGCTTGTCGGCTCGGCGATCATCGTCGCCAGCGGCCTCTATATCGTGCATCGCGAACACAGGCTGCGGGTGCTGAACCGTGCTGCGCCGAATGCCGATGTCGAGCAATTGGCAAAAAAGCTCTGATTTCAGAACAGTTGCGCAATCCCGTTTAAATAGTTTAATTAAACTGTTGAATCGGGGAGGACACGCGGCTGGCACAGAAGATCAAGCTATCCACCATCGCAGATGCGCTTGGTGTATCGACAGCAACCGTTTCGCTTGCGTTGCGCGACAGTGCGCTTGTGGCCGATGCGACGCGCGAGCGTATCAAGGAACATGCGCGCGCGATCGGTTACATTTACAACCGTCGTGCAGCCAGCCTGAGAACCTCGCGTTCCGGCATCGTCGGTGTCGTGGTGCACGACATCATGAACCCGTTCTTTGCGGAAATCCTGCGTTCGATCGAGACCGAGCTCGACCGCAGCCGCCAGACATTCATTCTTTCCAACCATTACGACCAGCTTGAAAAGCAGCGCATGTTCATCGACACGCTGCTGCAACTTGGTGCGGATGGTGTGATCATGTCGCCGGCAATCGGTACGCCGCCGGAAGACATCAGAATGGCCGAAGAGAACGGCCTGCCCGCAGTGCTGATTGCCAGAAGCGTCGAGGGCGCGGAAGTGCCGGTGTTTCGCGGCGACGACGCCTATGGCACCGGGCTTGCCACAAACCATCTGATCTCACTTGGGCACAAGCGCATAGCCATGATCGGCGGCACGGATCAGACATCGACCGGCCGGGATCGCTATCAAGGCTATCTTTCGGCGATGGAGGCTGCGGGGCTGGAAGTACGTCCTTCGTGGCGTCTGCCTGGACCGCGCACGAAGCAGGCCGGTTTCGAGATTACCGGGCAGTTCCTGGCCTTGCAGGACAAGCCGACCGCGGTCGTGTGCTGGAACGATCTGATCGCCATCGGCCTGATGAACGGCATTGCGCGCGCAGGGCTGGTGCCCGGCGTCGATATTTCCGTGACCGGCTATGACGACCTCGAAGAAGCTGCAATCGCCACGCCCGCGCTGACGACCGTCTGGAACGGCCAGCGCGAAGTCGGGCGGCGTGCGGCCAGCGCTCTGCTCGATAAGCTCAACGGTCAGAAGGTTCGCCCTTCGCAGGAGCTTATCAAGCCGGAGCTTCATGTACGGCAGTCCACCACGCAGCCCGTCGAACGCAAATAATAGGACATTCAAGGAACCGTTTTTCGCTTTTCCGATTAACCATGCCTTAAGAAGCCCCAATTCATGCTTAATGGATAGTGAATCAGGGGCTTCCCATTCAAAGGTTGGTATATTGAAGGCGCTCACTCTTCTATTGTCGGCAGGGATCGCTGCAGGTGCGTTCGCTGTTTTTGGGCCGGTGCAAGAAAAGCCGACCGCAATCGTGCCGAAGACGACGCTCGAATATCCATCGACCGTCTATCGGATAGAGACGGCGGAAAGTGCAGATAGCTGCCACATCGAAAAGGGCGCGGTCGTTGCCGATGGCAAATCGTTCCTGCATGTCGATGATGACTGCAAGAGCATCTATCCCGGCATCAGCGATGCGAAATTCTGGGTGGAAGACGAAGATGGCGCGGTTTCGTTCACCGAAAACGGCGTCGATCCGATCGTGACATTCTCGGTCGCGGACGGTGCGGCCTACGAATCGTTCAAGCCGCACGCACCGATGCTGTCTTTGATGGTCGAATAGCTATTCGGCGGCGTTTCTAACGGCGATCTTTCCGGCGGCATGAAGCCGTACGGCATCGCCGAAGGCCTTGAATATGCGCGCTGATGCGCTGTCGGATTTGAACCAGTATTCCGGGTGCCACTGAACGCCGACGGCAAAGGCCGGAGAGCCGATGACCGACACGGCTTCGACCATTCCGTCTTCTGCAGCCGCTTCCACCTGCAGTTTCGAGCCGAGACGGCCGACTCCCTGACGGTGCACGGAATTGACTTTTATGTCGCCTGCGCCAAAAATCCCTGCAAGGCAGGTGCCCGGCTTGATCGAAATCGACTGGTGGATCGCGAAACGCTCATCCTGATTGTCGCTGACGGGCGCGCGGTGATCGAGTGCGCCTTCGCGCTCCTGAATTTCCGTGGCGAGCGTGCCGCCCAGCGCGACGTTCATTTCCTGAATGCCACGGCAGATCGCCAGAAGCGGAACGCCCTTTTCGATGGCCTTGCGGATCAGCGGCAGCGTGGTCGCATCGCGATCCGGATCGTAGGGGCCGTTGGCCTCGGTTGCTTCCTCGCCATAAAGCGAAGGGTGCACATTGCTTTTCGAGCCGGTGATCATCACGCCATCGACGCGCTCCAGCAGGCTGTCGAGGTCCAGCTTGTCGCCGAAGGACGGCACGAGCACTGGAAACACGCCCGCACCGATGAGTGCTGCTTCCAGATATTGCTTGGGCGCGGCATGCCAGGTGTAGTTCTCGAACTGGCGAACATCGGTCGAAATGGCGACGAGCGGCTGGGACATTTGAGAGGCTTTCACGCAAATACGAATTGGCTGACCTGAAAATAGGCGATTCCGGATGGTTTTTCCAACCCGGATTTCGATTGGCACATCAGCTTGCGCGCGCTGCCTTAGACTATAGTCCAACTGCAGGCGCTGACAGGCTTTCAAGGCTTGCCAAGTGCTGGACTTGGGGTGTTCGACGTGTATTGTCTCCAAGGCGCCGGCACCGGATTTATCCATATTTACAATCGGCTGCTCTTATATCTGGTCCATAATAGGGAGGAACTCATGGATCGCCGATCGTTTATCACCAAGGCAGGTTTTGCCGGGGCGGGTGCTGCTGCTGCAACAGCGCTGGCAACCCCCGCAATCGCCCAATCCAATCCAAAAGTGACGTGGCGGCTTGCCTCCTCGTTCCCCAAATCGCTCGACACGATCTATGGCGGTGCCGATACGCTCGCCAAATATCTGTCGGAAGCGACCGACGGCAATTTCACCATTCAGCCTTTCGCTGCAGGCGAACTCGTTCCGGGCCTTCAGGCTGCCGATGCAGCGTCGAACGGAACTGTGGAAGTGGCCCACACCGTCGCCTATTATTATGTCGGCAAGGACCCGACATGGGCGCTGGGCGCTGCGGTTCCATTCGCGCTCAATGCGCGCGGTATGAACGCCTGGCAGTATCATGGCGGCGGTATCGACCTGTTCAACGAGTTCCTCGGCACGCAGAATTTGTTCGGTCTGCCCGGTGGCAATACCGGTGTTCAGATGGGCGGCTGGTTCCGCAAGGAAATCAAGACCGTTGCCGATCTGCAGGGCCTGAAGATGCGCGTCGGCGGTTTTGCCGGCAAGGTTCTGGAAAAGCTGGGCGTCGTGCCGCAGCAGCTTGCAGGCGGCGACATCTATCCGTCGCTTGAAAAAGGTACGATCGACGCTGCCGAATGGGTCGGTCCTTACGATGACGAGAAGCTCGGCTTCGAAAAAGTCGCGCCTTATTACTACTATCCGGGTTGGTGGGAAGGCGGTCCGACCGTCCACTTCCTGTTCAACAAGGAGAAGTACGAAGGGCTTCCCAACAACTACAAATCGCTCCTGCACACGGCAGCGCAGGCGACCGACGCCGACATGCTCCAGAAATACGATTATGTGAATCCGGGTGCCGTGAAACGGCTGGTCGCGAATGGCGCGCAATTGCGTCCTTTCAGCCCGGAAATCCTCGAGGCCTGCTACGAGGCGGCAAACGAGGTCTATGCGGAACTCGACAAGACGAACCCGGCCTTCAAGAAGATCTGGGACTCGATCGTCGCATTCCGCAAGGAGCATTATCTCTGGGCTCAGATCGCGGAATACAATTACGACACGTTCATGATGATCCAGCAGCGCAACGGCAAGCTGTAAGCCGATTTCGCAGTGATCGGACAAACCCGGGGCCTCGGCTCCGGGTTTTTTTTATGAAGCGCCCACCTCGAAATGCGGAACGGAAACCGGCTTTCCGACCGTCATGGCGCTGCGGAATTTTTCGTCCGCATCCAGAAAGACGCTTTCGGTTCCCGCGCCGGTCGCGTCGAAGAAGCGGCTGACGAAACAGCGGAACGATGCGCAAAGCGCTATGTCGCAAATTTGCGGGTCGCTGAAGCCGGCTGCATGCAGCGTGTCGATGTCGCTTTTGGAAATATTGGATGCGTCGACGACGACTTTCTCCGCATAGTCCAGCATCTTCACGTCTTTGCCGGGAAGACCCGCATTGCGGAAATCTCTTTGCACGGCAAGGACAGCCTCCTTCGATCCGAGATCGCCGATCAGTTGTTTGCCGTAGACATGCGAACAATAGGTGGATGGGATTAGCTTTGCGGCAATCAGCGTGATCAGCCGCCACTCACGCATGCCGAGCGAGAAGCCCGCGCGGATGCCGTCGGAGAAATCGGTATAGAGCGGCAAGAGATCGCCGCGCGACGTAAAGCAGCGCGCGGCGTCCATGACGAAGCCGCTCTGCGCATTCTGTTTCTCATAAATTTCGGCGACCCTGCCGGTCGCATTTTCGGGGCTTATCGTTTTCAGAAACATTGGACCTCCAAAGGAAAGTCCCGCCGAAAGCGAGCTTACCAGAAATCCGGCCGGGCAGGAATTGCGGCCAATAAAAAGCCCGGTTCGAGACCGGGCTTTTCAGGATCAGAATTTCGGCGGTTGAGAGAGGTCATTCGCCGGTGGCTGTGTGCCTGCCGGTGGTGCGGCTTCTCCACCTTCTTGTGCGGGCGGCATTCCAAAGGGCGATAGTCCGCCCAGCCCTGGCATTTCCGGCAGTTCCATATTGATCGTCGATGGATCGACCGGCTTGCCCTTGTAGTGCATGACCATTTGCGGGAACGCGATGGTCAGGCCCACCATGATGAGCTGGATGAAGACGAACGGCACTGCACCCCAGTAAATCTGCCCGGATGTCACCGGCATGATCTTCTTGCCGGTAATGCGATCCAGATAGGGCACGCGTGCGGCCACCGAACGCAGATAGAACAACGCAAAGCCGAATGGCGGATGCATGAAGCTCGTCTGCATGTTGATGCCCAAAAGCACGCCGAACCAGATCAGGTCGATGCCGAGCCTTTCCGCAGCAGGTGCCAGAAGCGGCACGATGATAAAGGCCAGCTCGAAGAAATCTAGGAAGAATGCCAGGAGGAAAACGAGAATGTTGACCGCGATCAGGAAGCCGACTTCACCGCCCGGCAGGGAAACGAGCAGATGCTCAACCCAGACGTGGCCGTTGACACCATAAAAGGTGAGCGAGAAGACGCGCGCACCGATCAGGATGAACAGGACGAAGGACGACAGGCGCGTGGTCGAAGCCAGAGCCTGTTTCACGACATCCAGCGAAAGACGGCCTTTCGCCGCCGCCATGATGAGTGCGCCGACCGCGCCCATTGCGCCGCCTTCGGTCGGCGTCGCGATGCCGAGGAAGATCGTACCGAGAACGAGGAAGATCAGCGCCAGTGGCGGGATCAGAACGATGATGACCTGCTGCGCCAGCCGGGACATCATATTGATGTTCAGGCCCTTGTCGGCAAGCGCTACGGCATAGATGAAGGCCACGCCGACCGTACCGCCCAGAATGTCGGCATTCGCGCCCTGGGTCGGGTAGAGGTAGATGTGCGCCGCATAGGCTATCGCGCCTGCCGCGATCACTGCGACCAGAAGTGACATGACGCCATGGCCGAGCGTGCGCGCTTCCAGCGGAAGGGCGGGTGCCGCGTTCGGCTTCACGATCGAAACGATCAGAACGTAGAGCATGTAGAGCCCGGTCAGAACGAGACCGGGGATCAGCGCGCCCTTGTACATGTCGCCGACCGAACGGCCGAGCTGGTCGGCCAGGACGATGAGAACGAGCGACGGCGGAATGATCTGCGCCAATGTGCCGGACGCCGCGATGACGCCGCTGGCCAGTTTCCGGTCATAGCCGTAACGCAGCATGATCGGCAGCGAGATCAGGCCCATCGCTATGACCGATGCCGCCACGACGCCGGTGGTTGCTGCAAGCAGCGCACCGACGATGATGACCGCATAGGCAAGACCGCCGCGGATGGGGCCGAAAAGCTGGCCGATTGTGTCGAGCAGGTCTTCCGCCATGCCGGAGCGTTCGAGCACGATGCCCATGAAGGTAAAGAAGGGGATGGCCAGCAATGTCTCGTTGGACATCACGCCCCACAGGCGATCAGGCATTGCGGTGAGCAAAGGCCATGAAAGGTTGATGCTACCGCCCGAAAGAGGTGCAAGCTCGACGCCGACGACAAAGAAAAGAAGGCCGTTCGCTGCAAGCGCGAAGGCGACCGGATAACCGAGAATGAGGAAAAGGATAAGTGAAGCGAACATGATCGGAGCCATGTTCTGGGCAATTAATTCCATCACGAGCGGACCTCCTCGGCAATCGCCTTGCCTTCGAGTTCTGCCTGCTCATGCGGAGGTATGTAGGGGGTCGGATCATCCATATGGCCGCGCATGATGGCGACCTTTTTGATGATCTCGGAAATCCCCTGGAAGAACAGCAATGCGAAGCCTGCCAGAAGAAAGGCTTTTGCCGGCCAGATGATGAGGCCGCTGGCACTCGACGAATATTCGCCCGAGCGGACCGACCGGCTGACATACGGAATGAGGTAATAGAGCATCAGCGTGACGAACGGCATCAGGAAGAAGACGTGGCCGAACAGATCGATGCGGTGCTGTGTCTTGCGCGATAAGGCGCCATAAAGCAGGTCGATGCGAATGTGTTCGCTCTGCTTCAGCGTATAGGCGGCAGCCAGCAGGAATGCCGCGCCGAACAGATACCATTGCAGTTCCAGCCAGGCATTCGACGACATGTTGAACGCCTTGCGAACAATCGCATTGCCCGCACTCACCAGCACGGCCGCAAGGATGAGCCACGACACAGACTTGCCGATGAACTCGTTTACCCGGTCGATAAAACCGGCCAGAGCCAGAAGCCCTCTCATGAATTTCCTCCCATTTCCCCGTGAAGCGATGTCTTGGCGCAGCGCTTGAAGTGGCAGCATATGAGCGCGCGTGTGCTACTCCGTCAACATCGTCTGGACCAATCTGGCCTACGATCAAAATTACCGGGAAACAACCGCAAGGCGCGCCAAGGCTCTAAGACTTTTGTCGAAGAAAGCTGGTTTGGACGCCCAGTTCATCGCGCGGGCGAAGGACGAGGATAGCGACGAGCGCCAGAAACATCGCTACGTCGCGCCATTCGATTGGGAAATATCCGGCCCATAGAGATTCGACGATGGCAAAGCAGGCAGCTCCCATCGCGGCGCGGGATGGCGAGTGAAAGCCGCCGATGGCGGTTATGAAAAGCACTTTGAGGCCGAAGAACAGGCCGGTGCCGAAGCCGATATTTCCATAGTGAAGTGCTGCGAGAATGCCGGCCAGTGCCGCAGCCAGTCCGCCGAACACGATGGCGCGAGAGAATATTTTGGGCACATCGATGCCGACCATCGCCGCCATGCCGGGATCATCGGAAACCGCGCGCCATTGCCGCCCGAAATGCGACCCGGCAAGCGCGGTGCTTGCAAGGAGAAGCGTCAGAACGGCAATCGAACAATTGACGATCTGCAACAGCGTGAGTGTTGCGCGGAAATCCATCGAGGATGCAAAGACGATCGGTGTCGAAAGGATCGGCGGAAGCCAGAAATCCTTCGTATCCGAAGCGATGCGGCCAAGCTCGGTCAGGGCGATGGCAACGCCCAGCGTTGCGGCAACAATCGTATTGGGCGATTGGCGCGCCAGCGGCGCCAGCACATTGCGCGCCAGCAGATAGCTGATGAACGCGGCATAGATAAAGGCTGTGGCTGTGCCGAACAGAAGGGCGGCAGGCAGCGTCATCCAGAGTACCTGCCAGCCGAAAACGGCACCGAGGATCGTGATCTGCCCGGAAATGGCGAAGACCGCGCCATGGGCGATGTTCGCACGGTGAAGCATGCCGTTTATCAGCGCATAGCCAAAGGCGAGGAGCGCATAAAGTGCACCGGAATGCACGCCGTTCAGAACCTGCTGAAAGAAATAAAGCAAGATTGGCTCCGCTCTGAAGCATTTCACGCTGCGCGCTCGAATCTAACTTGTCAAACGTATTTTACAGGTTAGGATTTGCCATGGCAGTCGAATGGACAGAGCATAGATTTTCCGGCGGCGTGCTGGCGCTGGATCTCGCAAATACGGTGGTGTTGCGCTGCGACTCTGAACGCAGTTTCGACCGCTTTGAAAATCCTGACGAAATCGCGCGTTTCGCAGAAGCAGCGAGCATCTTCCGGGCCGACGAACTGGCGGGGAGGCAAATCTCGGCAGTCGACCCGGAAGCGGTTCACACATCGGTCGTTTCGTTGCGAGAGGCGGTGGACCGGCTTTTCCGGCACTCCGTGTTGAACCAAAGCATGCGCGCCGACGATGTTGCAACGATGCTTTCGGCCTGCGCAACAGGCATGGCGGGTTCGAAAGAGACGGTCACGGCTGAACAGCCATTCGGCAATCCAAAAACGCCGATGCGCATCGAGACCGCGCTTTCGGTTTCGGCGCTTTCCCTGTTGGCTCAACCGATCCGCGAGCGCATCCGGATTTGCGCGAACTGCGCATGGCTGTTTCTGGACCGCAGCCGCAATGGCAGCCGCGTCTGGTGCGACATGGCGGTCTGCGGAAATCGCCAGAAGGCAAAACGGCATTACCGGCTTCGCAAGGCTCAACCGGGGAGGGTGAGTTCATGAGAACGGGTTTTCGCGTGGCATTGACCCTTTCGGCAATGCTCGCCGTTTCGTCCTGCCGGGACACGGCGGAGCAGTATTTCGAGCTTTCGGGGCGGCTGTTCGTGTTCAACTACCGCGTCGCCACCGTCCGCTATCTGCTGACGCTCAACCCGCTGAAGCCTGTCGGCGACAATGAATTCGCGGTGACGACATTCGAAAACCCGGCGGGCGGCGCGCCGATGGTGGTGCGCCAGAAACTTTGGCCCGAGCACCAGAAGGTGACGATAGAGAGCCCGCCGCTGGAATGCGTCGTCAAGGACAGGCCATACAAGGTTTCGATCCGCATCGAGGGCGAGGGCGGATCGGTCCTGCAGGAGATCGAGACGACGATGGTTTCCTCGCAGGATCAGAGCATGCTGCCGGATCGTCCATTGGTGGTGGGTTCGCTCTATACGCCCAATCCCGAACTTGCTGGGCATCCCGATGGGAAGCTGCCGGGCGGGCGCGGTACCGCTTGTCCCGCGGCCAGATAAATCGCGTCGTAATTTCTTCAGCGCCGCGATAGCTTCCGAGGGTATTTTCAAAGCGAATCGGGAATGAGACGAAAATCGTTTGACGCGCTTGCGTTGCACGAAGAGACTCCCATTCCAGAATCCCGACGTTAGCGGCCAGAGTTCGGCGGGTCGCTTCCGCAGAGGAAAGCATTGATGACCCTTCACGACGTTGCGCTCGACGACAAATTCGACCTTTCGAAGGAGCGCATCTTTCTTTCGGGCGCGCAGGCTGTGGTGCGTATGCTTCTCATGCAGCGCGAGCGCGACCGGCTGGATGGCTTGAAAACAGCAGGCTTCGTTTCCGGTTATCGCGGTTCGCCTTTGGGGGCGCTCGATCTGCAATTGTGGAAGGCGCGCCAGCAGCTCGTCGGCTCCGACATCGTCTTTCAGCCGGGTCTCAATGAAGAACTGGCGGCCACGGCATGCTGGGGCACCCAGCAGACGGAATTGCTGGGCGAAGGCAAATATGACGGCGTTTTTTCCGTCTGGTACGGCAAGGGGCCAGGCGTAGACCGCTCCGGCGACGTGTTCCGCCACGCCAATCTGGCCGGTTCGTCGAAATATGGCGGCGTGCTGGCTTTGATGGGCGACGACCACATGGCGGAATCCTCCACCAACGCCCATGCCACGGAGTTCCTGTTCGTCGATACGATGATCCCGATCCTCAATCCGGCGGGTGTGCAGGAGGTCATCGATTACGGGCTCTATGGCTTTGCCATGTCGCGTTTTGCGGGCACATGGGCGGCCATCAAATGCGTGAAGGACAATATCGAATCGACTGCCTCCGTCGATGCGTCGCTTGAGCGGCTGAACATCGTGCTGCCGGAGTTCGACATGCCGCCCGGCGGGCTGAACATCCGCCACGAACTCGACCAGCTTGGACAGGAAGCGCGGCTTCACGAATTCAAGCGCGCCGCCGCATCCGCCTTCATTCATGCCAACGGACTGAACCGCATCGTCTATTCCGGCGGGTCCAAGCCCAAAATCGGCATCATGACCGTCGGCAAAAGCTATCTCGACGTGCGTCAGGCGCTGGAAGACATCGGTATAGACGAGAATGAGGCGAACCGGATCGGCGTTCGCCTGTTCAAGGTTGCCTGCCCGTGGCCGCTCGATCTCGACCATGTTCGCGAATTCGTGCGCGGTCTCGATATGGTAATCGTGGTCGAGGAAAAGCGCTCGCTGCTTGAAGTCCAGCTTCGCGAGAGCCTCTACGGTACGTCAACGCAGCCCGCAATCATCGGCAAGCGCGACGAGCGCGGCGAATGGCTTTTCCCGGCGAAGGGCGCGCTCGACCCGAACGACATTGCGATTGCGCTGGGTGAGCGCATTTTGAAGGTGATCGGGCCGTCGGAGCAAATCTCCGCGCGGATCAACCGGATGAAGCAGTTTCAGGCGATGCTGGCCGAAACCAAGGATGTCGGTGGCCGCACGCCCTATTTCTGTTCCGGCTGCCCGCACAACAGTTCGACCAAAGTGCCGGAAGGCTCAATCGCCGGTGCCGGTATAGGCTGTCACTTCATGGCGCTGTGGATGGACCGCGCGACCATCGGCTTCACCGCGATGGGCGGCGAGGGCGCGCAGTGGATAGGGCAGGCGCCTTTCTCGAAACGCGAGCATATTTTCCAGAATCTGGGTGACGGCACCTACAACCACTCCGGTTCGCTGGCGATCCGCTTCGCGCTTGCCTCCAAGGCGAACATCACCTTCAAAATCCTCTACAATGATGCCGTCGCGATGACCGGCGGCCAGCCGCATGAAGGCAGCCTGACCGTCGACATGATCGCGCAACAGGTGCGCGCCGAGGGTGTGGAGCGGCTGGCAATCGTTTCCGACGAGCCGGAAAAATACGCCGGGCGGATGCAGTTTCCCTCAGGCGCGACGATCCATCATCGCGACGATCTGGATGCCGTGCAACGCGAATTGCGTGAGATCGAAGGCGTCTCCGTACTGCTCTACGACCAGACCTGCGCTGCCGAAAAGCGACGCCGCCGCAAGCGCGGCACGTTCCCGGACCCGGACAAACGCGTCATCATCAACGAACTCGTCTGTGAGGGCTGCGGCGATTGCGGCGTGCAGTCGAACTGCGTCTCGATCCAGCCGGTCGAAACCGAATTCGGCCGCAAGCGGCGCATCGACCAATCGTCCTGCAACAAGGATTTTTCCTGCGTAAACGGTTTCTGCCCGTCCTTCGTGACGGTGCATGGCGCGAAGATCAAAAAGGCGGGCGGCATCGCCAGTACGTCCGATCCGCTGGACAGCGTGCCGGAGCCGCAAATCGCAACGCTCGGCAATGAAGGCTGGGCGTCCATCATCGATGGCGTCGGCGGCACGGGCGTCGTCACCATCGGCGCGATACTCGGTATGGCGGCGCATCTAGAAGGCAAGGGCTGCGGCATGATCGACATGGCCGGGCTTGCGCAGAAGGGCGGCGCCGTCTTCACGCATGTCCGCATCGCGAAATCACCGGCGGACATTAATGCGATCCGTGTTTCCGCCGGCAAGGCAGATCTCATTCTGGGTTGCGATCTCATCGTTTCGGGCAACAAGAAGGTGCTTTCCGCCGCTCGCGAAGGCCGGACGACTTTCATTGCAAACACGGCAGAGGTGATGCCGGGCGATTTCGCGCGCTCTGCGGACTTCTTCCTGCCGGTCGAACGGCTAAAAAAGGCGATCCGCGCGGCTGCAGGGCCGGATAAATCACATTTCTTCGATGCGACGCGCGCTGCGACCGTGCTTTTCGGAAATTCGCTTGGCGCGAACATGTTTCTATTGGGGGTCGCATACCAGCTTGGTGCGCTGCCGCTTTCGGCGGAAGCCATCGAAAAGGCGATTTCGCTGAATGGCGAGGCGATCGCCATGAACGTCTCTGCGTTTCGCTGGGGGCGCCGGGCAGCCCATGCGCCGGAGTTTGTCCGCGATCTCGTCGAGGCGTCGGGAAAGGGGTCTTCGGAAACGAATATCGCCGAGACGCTGGACGAGGTCATCGCCAAGCGTAAAGCCTTCCTGACGGGCTATCAGAATGCAGCCTATGCCAGGCGCTATGAGGATCGCGTTTCGGCGATGCGGGCAACCGAGGAAAAAGCGGTGCCCGGTTCGACGGTGGTCAGCGAGGCGGTCGCGCGCAATCTTTTCAAGCTGATGGCGATCAAGGACGAGTACGAAGTCGCGCGGCTTTATACGGACGGTTCTTTCAAGCGGCAGCTTGCGGCGCAATTCCAGGAGTATGACCGGCTCGAATTCCACCTGGCACCGCCTGTTCTGGGCAGGCGGGATGCAAGCGGCAAGGCGCGCAAATCCACTTTCGGTCCCTGGATGATGAAGGGCTTTCGCGTGCTCGCCGCACTCAAAGGATTGCGCGGTACGCTTTTCGATATATTCGGCCATACGGCAGAGAGACGAATGGAACGCCGTCTGCTTGTCGATTATGAAGATGATCTGGCCTTGGTGGAAAATCTGCTTGGACCGGATAAAATAGACGCCGCGGTGGCGCTGGCATCGTTGCCGGCAACCATACGCGGTTATGGTCATGTGAAACAGGCAAGTGTTACAAGGGCCGAGGGGGAACGCATCAGGCTTCGTGACCGTTTATCCAGCGAGGAAATCCGGATGAAGGTTCAGGCTGCCGAATAGGCGTTATCAAAGAACTTCAATCGTATTATCCAGTTGGATTTTAAGGTTTTCCTCTACGTCCTAAAGAATTTTTAATGTGATCGTGTCACTTCTTGCGTGCCCAGGGACGGGATTTAGGTGTGAACGCCAGAAGAAAAAACGAAATTCCAGCGGATCTCTACATCCCTTTTGTGGAGACGCTTTTTCGTGACGGCAGGACGCTGGCGATCGGCATGGTCGCGCAGACCCTGCTGATAATGCTCGTCTACTGGAAAACGATGAACCCGCTCTATCTCGGCGTTGCCGCGGGCATGGTCGTCGTCGGCGCGCTGAGAATGCGCAATTTCCGCAAATATACCAGCTTGCCCATGCCGCGTACGTGGCAGGAAGCGCGGCGCCGGGAAAACGACTATATTTTCTACGGTTCGCTGCATGGCGGCATGCTCGGCATTTTCTGCCTGTTCGGCATCTACTTCGCCCATGACGATTTTGCCGAAATCGCCTCGATCTGCATAACTCTGGCGACTGCAACCTCTATTGCTGGCCGAAACTATGCGTCGCCGCGCATGGTCATCATCCTCATCATTGCACTGACCTGGCCGATTTCGATCGGCTTTTTGCTGCGCGGTGATTTCTATCACGTCGTGCTCGGCCTGTTTTCCGCACCGTTCCTCTTTGCGATCAAGAAATTCGCCGACACCGTGCGCGACGTTCTTTCTTCGGCCATTCTGGAGCAGAAGAAGGCAAAACGTCTGGCGCAGCGTTTCAATCGCGCGCTCAACACCATGTCGCACGGGCTCATCATGCTGGCGCCGAGTGGTCGCGTGGTGGTTGCCAATGCGGAAGCCGCAAAGCTGATGTGGCTGAAATCGTCGGATGCCCTGCTCGGACGGTCCATGCATGCGCTTTTGCGGCGTGGTGTGGCGGGCGGAATTCTGGCGGAGAAAGACTGCCGCTACGTCGAATCGCAACTTGCGAAAGCATTGCGCGAGGGCAGGCGGCGTAAAATCCTCGTCAGCTTTTCAAACGGGCAGCATTACGAATTTTCGGCACGCGAAGGCAGCCAGGAACTCGGCGTCATCACCTTCGAAGACGTGACGCAGCGCGTCGAGGCCGAATCCAAAATCCGGTCGATGGCACGCTATGATGGCCTGACCGGCCTGCCCAACCGCGCCTATTTCCATGAGCTGGTTGCCGAGTTCATGTCTTCGGGTGATCCTGACCGGCTCTGCGCGCTGGCCGTCATCGATCTGGATGATTTCAAAAGCGTCAATGATACGCTGGGTCATCCGGTCGGCGACGGGTTGATCTATGCGGTTGCCGAAAGGCTCGTTGCGTTCGACGAAGAGGGCGTGAAAGTCAGCCGCTTCGGCGGCGACGAATTCATGGTCTATTTCGACAAGGTAATCGACGAAGACGATCTGAACCTCCGCATCGATGCGGTGTTCAATGCGCTGCAGGGCGACGTCGATGTCGCCGGGCACAATCTGCGCATTCAGGCCAGCGGCGGCGCTGTGCTGTCAGTGGTCAGGGACAGCGATGTCGACGGCATGATCGTCAAATCCGACCTTGCGCTCTACAAGGCCAAGGAGATCGGCAAGGCCAATTGGCAGCTATTCGAGGCATCCATAGACGAGGCATTCCGCAACAAGCAGTTGATGAAGGCCGATCTGCGCGGTGCGATTGCGGCAAACGCGTTGCGTGTCGTCTATCAGCCGATCGTCGCCATCGACACGATGCGGATTACCAGTTGCGAGGCGCTCTGCCGGTGGGACCATCCTGATCTCGGCGCTGTTTCGCCTTCCGTCTTCATTCCGCTTGCCGAGGAAATGGGCGTGATCTCGGATATCAGCAATTTCATGCTGAAATCCGCCTGTGCCGAATGTGTGAAATGGCCCGACAAGATCAGCGTTTCCGTCAATCTTTCGGCCAGGGATTTCCGCCAGCGCTCGGTCGTCGATCGGGTGAAGGAGGCGCTCGAATCATCCGGCCTGGAGGCGCACCGGCTGGAAATCGAGGTGACCGAAACGGCGCTGCTCGACGACAAATCGCTGACCCGGACCTATGTAGCCGAACTTCGTGCACTTGGCGTTCGCATTGCGCTGGACGATTTCGGTACGGGCTATTCGAGCCTGAGCTATCTCCACAAATTGCCGCTGGACAAGGTGAAGATCGACCGCAGCTTCCTGATCGACGTGACGCAGAATGCCCGCTCGCTTGAGCTGCTCAAAGGCATTGTCGGCCTTTGCCGCCTGATCAAGCTGTCGGTGACGATCGAGGGCGTCGAAACTTTCGAGCAGTTGAAGATCATCACACAGGAGGTAAAGCCTGATCTGGTTCAGGGCTTTCTATTTGGCTCCGCCCTCAGCGCATCCGGTATAGATTCCATGTCCCTTTCGGTTTGGCCTTTCGCTGATGAAAGCACCAAGGAACTGAAACGCCGCAAGTTGTGAGATACGGTTTCCCGTTCAGGTTGCGGGCCGAATAGCGTTAACCTTAACGTTTGGTAAACGATTTCGACTCTATTTTCGTCTTTACATCTGGGCTTGGTTCCCTACGCTTTGCAGGCGGCGGAGTTTTACGGGGAAGTGATGGCAGCGCAACGGATATTACCGGGCGAACGTACTGGTTTTGGTGAAACCACAGGAAGTGGTTTCACGTCGAATTTCGTCAAGAATGTTTCAGAGGTTCTGGAGCGGACGGAATACCGCCGCTGTGACCGCGGCGAAGACCTCGAAGACATCTACCGTCTTCGCTATAAATCCTACAAATCCAATGACATGGTTCCCGATAGCGAGAACCAGACGATCTCCGACGAACTCGATGAAGTGCCGAATGTTTACCGTTATGGCATCTATGTCGATGGCATTCTGGTCTCGACGTTGCGGCTTCATCATGTGACGCTGGCGACGCCAAAATCGCCTTCAGCGAAGGCATTCGGCGATGTCGTCTATCCGATGCTGGCGAATGGCGCGACGTTCATTTGCCCGAGTCGTTTTGCGTCCGATCCTGAATGGTCACGCCTTATTCCACAGATTCCGTATCTGACCTTGCGTTTGGCGGGCATGGCCTGCTTCCATTTCGATACGCCTTATTGTCTGTTGACGGTGCGTGAGGACCATGCAGGCTTCTACAAGCGCATCTATTATGCCGAGAAGATCAGCGAAGCGCGTTCCTATCCCGGCGTCTTCAACAAGGTCGTGCTCTACCGGGCCGATGTCGATGCGATCCGCGAGCGCTCCTTCAAGCGTTTCCCGTTTTTCAAATCGACGGAAATGGAACGACGCCTGATGTTCGGGCCGACTTTGAAGGGCGAGCCTGCGCCGCTTACCATTCTGCCGACCGCGAAATATCTGTCGGACGCTGCCTGACCTTGGGGCCATGAGCGCCAGAAGCGACATCGCGAGCATTGCTGCCTGGGCGGCCGAGCTTCAGGAAGACGAGCTTGAGCGCGCGCGTCGCGGGCTGACGGAGCGGAATTTCGCGAAGGGCAGCTACATCTGCCATCGCGGAGACCGGCTCGATTACTGGACCGGGGTCGTAACCGGGCTGGTCAAAATCAGCGCGATTTCACGAAGCGGCAAGGCGATGACGTTTGCCGGGGCTGGCCCCGGCGGCTGGTTCGGCGAAGGCTCCGTTCTCAAGGACGAGCCGCGCAAATACGACCTCGTCGCCATTCGCGATACGCGGCTTGCCATGCTGAGCAAGGCGACGTTCTTCTGGCTTTACGAGCATAGCGCGGGCTTCAATCGCTTTCTCGTTCGCCAGCTCAACGAGCGGATGGGACAGTTCATCGCCACCATCGAATATGACCGAATTCTCGATCCAAAGGCGCGTGTGGCTAGCAATCTCTCGTGGTTCTTCAATCCGGTGCTTTATCCGGGCGTGCGCAACTCCATCGACATCACACAGGAAGAGCTCAGTCTTCTGGCAGGCGTGTCGCGGCAGGTCGCCAACAAAAGCCTGCAGGCGCTGGAAGCGGAAGGGCTGATCCGTGTCGAGCACGAACGCATAGCGATCATCGATCTCGAAGCACTCAGCAAATATGAAGGGTGAGGGAACCTGCCTGCACACAACAGGTGCCATTGAATAAGACAATCAGCATGCCTGTCTGTCAATGTGCGAGTTGAAGAGGGCGCATTTTCAGATAGCCTGACGCCCAAGAATAAGAAGACTGCCGCATAGACCGATGCTCTCGGATCGGCATGGGAGGAGGATTTTTGGCGAAACCCGGCAAGAGCTGCGGGCGCGCGTCGTTCAAACCGGCGTCTATGCCTTTTTGCGCATATCCTTGCGCTGCCGGCGCTGTCACTATGCGTGAGAAGATCGCGCATTTGGGAGGAGCCAGATCATGATCGCCGCGATTTCGGACCTCGATACGTTTCCGAAATATCTGCTTTTGAACGCCGATCGATTCGGCGCGCTCCCGGCGATGCGCCACAAGGATTACGGCATCTGGCAAAGCTGGACCTGGAGCCAGCAGCTTGCCGAAATCCGCGCTCTGGCGCTGGGCTTGCAGGCGATGGGCGTGCAGCGCGGCGACAAGATCGCAATCGTCGGCGCAAACAGGCCGCGGCTTTATTGGTCGTTCACGGCGGCGCAATCCCTGGGCGCGGTTCCGGTACCGGTCTATGGCGATGCGGTCGCCGAGGAAATGTCCTACGTGCTCGAACATGCCGAGGTGCGTTTCATAATCGTTCAGGATCAAGAGCAGGTCGATAAGGTCCAGTCGTTTGCCGGACAACTCGCCAGCCTTAGCGGGATAATCTACGACGAACAGCGCGGTCTGGGTGATTATGCGCCGGAAGGGCTATTCAGCTTTGCCTCGGTTCAAGAGCGTGGAAATGCGCGGCTTGCCGCCGAGCCGTCGCTGGCGGACGAGTGGGCAGACAATATTCGCAAGGCCGATGGCGACGAGATTTCCGTGATGCTCTACACGTCCGGCACGACCGGGCGCTCAAAAGGCGTGATGATCAAGGCGTTGAACGCCGTCAGCGCTGCACGCGACACGGCCATATTCGATCGCCTGTCGGAAAAAGACAGCGTTCTCGCCTATCTGCCGCTCGCTTGGGTCGGTGATCATTATCTGAACTACGCGCAAGGCTATGTCGCGGGTTTCTGCATGAATTGCCCGGAAAGTGCCGAGACGGTGCCGCAGGATCTGCGCGAGATCGGGCCGACATTCTACTTCGCGCCGCCGCGCATTTTCGAAGGCCTGCTGACCAGCGTCACCATACGCATGGAGGATGCAGGCTGGCTGAAACGCAAAATGTTCGGGCATTTCCGCAATGTCGCGGCGAAATATGGCGAGGCTATTCTGGAAGGAAGGCCGGTGCCGTTGACCGGGCGTCTTTCCTACGCGCTGGGTGAATTCCTCGTCTATGGCCCGCTGAAAAACGTGCTCGGCCTCTCCAATATTCGCGTCGCCTATACGGCTGGCGAGGCAATCGGGCAGGATCTGTTTTCGTTTTTCCGCTCGCTCGGCATCAATTTGAAGCAGCTTTACGGGCAGACCGAAGCGTTTCTCTATGTCACGGCGCAGCAGGATGGTGCGGTGAAGGCCGATACGGTCGGCCCGGCGGCTCCCAATGTCGATATTCGCATTGCCGATGATGGCGAGGTGCAGTTCCGCTCGCCCGGCATGTTCTCCGGCTATTTCAGGCAGGAAGACAAGACCGAAGAGGCGATGACCGAGGACGGCTACGTCAAGACCGGCGACGCCGGGTTCTTCGATGCGGACGGCCAGCTCAAGATCATTGATCGCGCGAAAGACGTCGGAAAGCTGGTCAGCGGCGCGATGTTTGCGCCGAAATACATCGAAAACACGCTGAAATTCTTCCCGAATATCAAGGAAGCCGTGGCTTTCGGTGATGGTCGCGACCATGTCGGTGCTTTCCTGAACATCGACCTCAACGCGGTTGGAAACTGGGCCGAGCGCAACAACATCGCCTACGCATCCTATCAGGAACTGGCCGGGCATCCGCTGGTCTACGAAATGCTGGCGCGGCATGTCGACGACACCAACAAGCGGCTTGCCGGCGAGCCGATGATGGCCGGTGCGCAGATCAGGCGGTTTCTCATTCTGCACAAGGAACTCGATGCCGATGATGGCGAGCTTACCCGCACATTGAAGGTGCGCCGTTCCTTCGTCGCAGAGCGCTACGGCGTGTTGATCGAGGCGCTTTACGATGGTTCGACCGAGAAATTCGTCGAGACGGAAATGACTTTCGAAGACGGTCGCAAAGGCCGGATCAAAGCGAATGTGCGGATCATGGACGCCAATGTTCACGCGCCGAAGAAAGTGCGGGAGGCGGCATGATGAACGCGTCCGTCCATAGCGAGATCGTGGTGGCCAAGGATGACGGCATCGCCATGGGCGACGTTTTGATGGAAGTGAGGAATGTCTCGCTGGCATTCGGCGGCGTGAAGGCGATCACAGATATTTCCTTCGATGTCCGAAAGGGCGAAATCCGCGCCATTATCGGCCCGAATGGCGCGGGCAAGACATCGATGCTCAATGTCATCAACGGCTTCTACACGCCGCAGAAGGGAACGATCACCTTTCGCGGCGAGGAACGCCGCGCGATGAAGCCGCACCATGCCGTGCGTCAGGGCATTGCGCGCACCTTCCAGAATGTCGCGCTGTTCAAGGGCATGTCGACGCTGGACAATATCATGGCCGGGCGCTCGGTCATGATGAAGCGCAATCTGTTCTGGCAGATGCTGTGGCATGGCCCGGCGCTGCGCGAAGAGATCGAACATCGCCAGAAGGTCGAGGAGATCATCGATTTTCTCGAAATCGAGCACATAAGGCGCACGCCGGTCGGCAAGCTTCCTTACGGGTTGCAAAAGCGCGTCGAACTCGGTCGTGCGCTTGCGATGGAGCCGTCGCTGCTTCTGCTGGACGAGCCGATGGCTGGCATGAATCTGGAGGAGAAAGAGGACATGAGCCGGTTCATCGTGGATGTGAACCGGCAACGCGGCACGACGATTGCGCTGATCGAGCACGATATGGGCGTCGTCATGGACCTTTCTGACCGCGTCGTCGTTCTGGATTACGGCAAAAAGATTGCCGACGGCACACCCGATGCCGTGAAATCCAACCAGCAAGTCATCGACGCCTATCTCGGCGTCGCGCACTGACAGGAGATAGTAATGGACCTCGCATCCCTCCCGCTCACACCGCTCGTTTCGCTGATCGCAGGCGTGCTCATTCTCATCATGCCGCGCCTCCTGAACTACATCGTGGCGCTGTACCTGATCCTCATCGGCCTGCTTGGCCTTTTCCCGCAACTGGCTGGGTAGACTTAAATGGATTTCCCCCACTCCGCCTCGCTGCGCTCGACACCTCTCCCCCACTCCGTAGGGGAGAGGAATGGCGCGCACCTTGCAACGGCGTTTCCTCTCCCTCGCGTAGCGGGGGAGAGGTGCCGAGCAAAGCGAGGCGGAGTGGGGGTCTTTCTCCAGCATGAAGGAACCCGCGCATGGATTTCCTGAACTCCGTTCTCGTCAAGCCATTCGCCGACATGTTCGCCGCGCCGGATTTTCTGCTTCAGGTTCTGTGGGAAGGGCTGGTTGCGGGCGTGCTTTATGCGCTGATCGCGCTCGGTTTCGTGCTGATTTACAAATCCTCGCGCATCTTCAATTTCGCGCAAGGCATTATGGTGGTGTTTGCGGCACTGACGCTCGTCGGTCTGCATGAAAAGGGCGTGCCTGCATTGCTGGCCGTGCCGCTTACGCTTCTCGTCATGTTCCTTCTGGCGGTCACAATCGAGCGCGTCGTGCTGCGCCCGCTGGTCAACCAGCCTGACATCATCCTGTTCATGGCGACCATCGGCATCACGCTGTTTCTGATCGGCTTTGGCGAGTTGATTTTCGGCGGCGCGAACAAGGTGATGATCACCGAACAATTGATGATCCCGACCGGCAGTTTCGAATTCGAACCTTTCGGCGGTTTCCTGCTGATCGAACAGAAAGACGTCACCGCAGTCGTCGGGGCGGGGCTGCTTGTCGTCATCCTCCTGCTCTTTCTCAACAAGTCCAAGATGGGCCGTGCAATCCGCGCATTGGGCGACGACCACCAGGCAGCACTTTCGGTCGGCATATCGCTTTCGACGATCTGGGTTCTGGTCTGGTTCATCGCGGGCGTCATCGCGCTCGCCACCGGCATCGTCTGGGGTGCGCGGGCAGGCGTTTCCTTCGCGCTCGAAGTGATCGCCTTCAAGGCATTGCCGGTGCTGATGCTCGGCGGTCTGGAATCCGTTTCCGGCGCGATTATCGGCGGGCTGATGATCGGCATTCTGGAAAAGGTTTTCGAGATTTACTGGGGGCAGCCGCTTCTAGGCGGCAACACCGAAACATGGTTCGCTTTCGTTCTGGCGCTGATCGTCCTGCTGTTCAGGCCTCAGGGCCTGTTCGGCGAAAAAATCATCGAGCGGGTGTAAGACATGCTTTATCGCACCGCTGGCCAGTTCAAGACTTCCTATGAAGCCGATCATGCGCTGTTTCCGGTAAAGCAAGACGCGTGGTTGCTGGCGTTCATCCTTCTTCTGGCCTTCGTTATCTTTCCGCTGACCGCGAGCGAGTTCATCTTCCGGGCACTGTTGATCCCGGTGCTGATCTATTCGCTGGCGGCGATCGGCCTCAACATTCTCACCGGTTATGCCGGGCAGTTATCGCTTGGCACCGCCGCCTTCATGGGTGTCGGTGCCTATGCCTGCTACAAGCTGATGACGTATTTCCCGGAGCTGAATCTTCTGGTCGCCGTCATTCTTTCCGGCTTCGCGTCAGCCGCAGTGGGCGTTCTTTTCGGACTGCCGTCTTTGCGCATCAAGGGCTTCTATCTGGCGATTGCGACGCTTGCGGCTCAGTTCTTTCTGGTGTGGCTCTTCGAGAAATGGGGATGGCTGTATAATTACAGCGCGTCGGGCGCCATTCAGGTCTCGAATATCTCCGTGTTCGGCATCACCTTTGCCGGGCCGCAGGCCAGCGCGCTTGCGCAATATTACTTCGTGCTGGTCGTCGTGATGCTTTTCACATGGCTGGCGATCAACATCACGCGCGGGCGCATCGGGCGGATATGGAAATCCGTGCGCGACATGGACATTGCGGCCGAACTCGTCGGCATCAATCTGATGAAGGCGAAGCTTTCGGCCTTCGCCGTGTCGTCTTTTATCGTCGGCGTCGCCGGTGCGCTTTTCGTGTTCCTGTGGCGCGGCGCGGCTGAGCCCAATCTGTTCGACATACCTCTGTCATTCCGCATTCTGTTCATCGCGATCATCGGCGGACTTGGTTCGATCATGGGCAATTATCTGGGCGCGATCGTCATCGTCGCGCTGCCGGTGATCCTGAGTGTCCTGCCGCGTTTTTTCGGCCTGTCGATCGACCCCGCGACTGCGGAACATCTGAATACGATGATCATCGGTTCGGTGATCATCTTTTTCCTGATCGTGGAGCCACATGGGCTGGCCCGTTTCTGGGGCATTATTCGTGAAAAACTGATCATATGGCCGTTCCCGCACTGAGGAGAGCAGGAGCGGCTTCATTAAACTGGGAAGAATGCCTGTAAATCAGGCGCACAAGGAGGAGACGAAAATGAGGATCGCATTCAAGTCATTCATGCTTGCCTCGGCGCTGGCGGTGGGGTTCGCCCTTCCGGCTGCCGCGCAGGAAACGCTTAAGCTGCCCAACATGTCCTACCGCACCGGGCCATTCGCTGCGACCGGCACGCCGCATATGAACGGACAGCTCGATTATATGACGATGCTCAATGAGCGCGACGGCGGCATCAATGGGGTTCGTGTCGCCTTCGACGAATGCGAAACCGGCTACAACACCGAAAAGGGCGTCGAGTGTTATGAAAAGACCAAGGCCGATGGAGCATTGCTGACCCAGCCTTGGTCGACCGGCATAACCTTGCAGGTGCTGCCGCGCACCAATGTCGATGCGATACCGATGTATGCGCCGGGCTATGGCTTCTCCGCCATGCAGGACGGAAGGACTTTCAAATGGGCGTTCAATCCGCCGACATCCTATTGGGATGGCGCATCGATGATCATGCAGGCGATTTCAGACGGTAATCTCGACAATCTGAAGGGCAAAAAGGTCGCGCTGCTGCATCTCGATCATCCTTACGGCAAGGAGCCGATCCCGCTTCTGGAATCGCTGGCCGAAGCACACGGCTTCACGCTGCTGCCCATTCCGGTCGGTTTGAAGGAAATGCAGAACCAGTCTGCGCAATGGCTGCAAATCCGCCGCGAGCGGCCGGATTTCGTCATTATGTGGGGCTGGGGTGCGATGAATGCGGGCGCCATCACCGAGGCCGTGAAGACGCGCTATCCGATGAACCAGTTCGTCAGCGTCTGGTGGGGCGCGCATGAACCCGATCTGAAACTCGTCGGCGAAGGGGGCAAGGGATATCGCGCATTGTCGTGGAATTTCGCGGATTCGAATTCCAAGCTGATGCAAGACGTGAAGAAATACGTTGTCGATGCCGGGAAGTCGCAAATCAACAAGGAGGCCGGCGAGTTCGACAGCACGGCCTACCAGCGCGGCATCCTGATGTCGGTTATCCTCGCGGACGCTGTAAAGGCCGCGCAGGAACATGCAGGCACCAATACGATCGACCGCGAACAGCTTCGTTGGGGCCTCGAAAACGTGAAGCTCGACGACGCCAAGCTGGCTGAACTCGGTGCGGGCGAAATGATGGCACCGTTCTCCATGAGCTGCAGCAACCACACCGGCCATGCCAGCGCTTGGATGCTGGAATGGGACCGCGAAAAATTCGTCAAGGTTTCCGACCTTTTGACGGCTGATCGCGCCAGCATCGATCCGCTGGTCGAAAAAGCGGCAAAGGAATATGCCGCGGCGAACCAGCCTTGGGCGATGAACGACGATTGCAAGTGACAGCGCTCCTCTCCCCGTTCGCGGGGAGAGGAAGCTCTTTGCCGGAGCCAAAATGACCAACGCCGCAACTCAACCAGATCCAGACGGTCAGATCCTCACGGTCAACAATATCGAGGTGATCTACGATCATGTGATCCTTGTCGTGAAGGGCGTGTCCCTTTCCGTACCAAAGGGCGGCATCACTGCGCTTCTCGGCGCCAATGGAGCGGGCAAGACGACGACGCTCAAGGCCATATCGAACCTTCTTCATGGAGAGCGCGGCGAGGTGACGAAAGGGTCGATCATCTTTCGCGGCGAACAGGTTCAGTCGCTTTCGCCCAACGATCTGGTCAAGCGCGGATGTATACAGGTGATGGAGGGGCGGCATTGCTTCGGCCATCTTTCGGTCGAGGACAATCTGATGACCGGCGCCTATACGCGACGCGACGGGAACGCGGCGATCCGCGACGACCTCGAACTCGTCTATCAATATTTCCCGCGACTGAAAGTCCGGCGCTCCAGTCAGGCCGGTTATACGTCCGGCGGCGAGCAGCAGATGACGGCGATCGGACGAGCCTTGATGTCACGCCCGAAGATGATCCTGCTGGATGAGCCTTCGATGGGGCTTGCCCCGCAGCTCGTCGAGGAAATCTTTGAAATCGTCAAAAAGCTGAATGAGGAGCAGGGCGTTTCGTTTCTTCTGGCCGAGCAGAACACCAATGTCGCGCTGCGTTTTGCGAAATACGGTTACATTCTCGAATCCGGCCGCGTGGTGCTGGATGGCGAGGCGTCTGCCCTGCGCGAGAACGAGGATGTGAAGGAATTCTACCTCGGCGTCGGTGGCGAGGGCCGCAAATCTTTCAAGGATGTAAAGCACTACAAGCGCCGCAAACGCTGGTTGGCCTGACGCAGGCAAATCTACGCCGCGATATATTACCCCTTTTCGGTTTAAAACAGTATTGCGAACTCACGCTGCGGCAATACTCCCATTGCTCTTGCGGCTGCTTTTCGGTATGGCCGTTGAAAGCATAGACGGAGGTTTTTCTCATGGCCGATAATACGCCAACCGGACCGATCGAACTCGGCGCCGATATGGACTACGCCGAACACGATCGCACCTATAATGGCTTCCTCATTCTGGCCAAGTATGGAACGCTCGTCTGCGTAGCGATTCTCATCGCCATGGCCTTCGGTTTCTTCACGTCCGCCGGCTTCTTCTCCGCGACAGTGCTGTTCATCCTGATCAACGCGATCGGCGGTTATCTGCTTCGTTAAAACTTAAAGCGGTCGCTTGCAGCCAGGCTGGAGGCTCGTCCTTCGCTTGACGCTGGGTAAGCCGGAACCGAAAGGCGCGTGCATTGGGACAGATCGTTTTCGTTCCTCGTGAAGTAGAAGCCAACGAAAGCCGCGTCGCGGCTTCTCCCGATACTGTAAAACGTCTGATTGCCCTTGGCTTCGATGTGATTATCGAGGCGGATGCAGGCAAGCTCTCGCGCATCGTCGATGCGGATTTTGCTGCTGCCGGTGCTACGATCGGCAAGATTTCGGACGTCTCGAAGGCCGATGTCGTCCTGAAGGTTCGCCGCCCAACCGATGCCGAGCTGAAAAGCTACAAGAAGGGCGCGGCGGTTCTGGCCATTATGGATCCGTATGGCAATGATGCCGCCGTAGCATCGCTGGCGCGGGCAGGGGTTACGGCCTTCTCCATGGAATTCATGCCGCGCATCACCCGCGCGCAGGTGATGGACGTGCTTTCCTCGCAGGCGAACCTCGCGGGCTATCAGGCGGTTATCGATGCCGCCGCCGAGTATGACCGCGCATTGCCGATGATGATGACGGCTGCAGGCACGGTTCCGGCTGCAAAAACATTCATCATGGGCGTCGGCGTTGCCGGTCTTCAGGCAATCGCTACCGCGCGCCGTCTGGGCGCTGTCGTCACCGCGACAGACGTGCGCCCCGCCGCCAAGGAACAGGTCGCCTCGCTCGGCGCAAAGTTCCTCGCTGTCGAGGACGAGGAATTCAAGGCTGCCGAAACCGCAGGCGGCTACGCCAAGGAAATGTCCAAGGAATATCAGGCGAAGCAGGCGGCCCTTACTGCCGAGCACATCGCCAAGCAGGACATCGTCATCACCACGGCGCTCATTCCGGGCCGTCCGGCACCCAAGCTCGTCTCTGCCGCGATGGTCGCCTCGATGAAGGCCGGTTCGGTCATCGTCGACCTGGCTGTCGAGCGCGGCGGCAATGTTGAAGGCGCAATTCCGGGGCAGGTCGTGACGACCGCCAATGGCGTCAAGATCGTCGGCCACCTGAACGTTCCAGGCCGCGTCGCCGCTTCGGCATCGCTGCTTTATGCGCGCAACCTTTTCGCCTTCCTCGAGACGATGGTGAACAAGGAAAGCAAGCAGCTCGTCATCAACCGCGAGGACGAACTCGTGAAGGCGACGATGCTGACCGATGACGGAAAGATCGTGCATCCGAATTTCGCAAATGTCTCCGTCGATGCGGCACCTGCTCGCAAGGCGCCGGTTGGGCATGTCGAGAAATCCGAGATCGTGCCAAAGACCGTGAAGGCAAAGGCCAAGCCTGCTGCGAAAGCGGGGCCAGCCAAACATGTCGAGGCTCTTGAGCCTGCACCGAAAAAACGTGCAGCACCGAAATCGAAAGGGAGTGCGTGATGGAACAGAACACTCTTGAACGCGCGCTCGTTCAACTCGATCAGGCCGTGGCTGCCGTGCGCATCGCCATTTCCGATCTTGCGAATTCACCGGCTGCTGCCGATGGCGCAGGCGGCATTGCCCATGCGGTGACGGGCGGCGCAATCGACCCCTTCGTTTTCCGCTTCGCGATCTTCGTGCTGGCGATCTTCGTCGGCTACTACGTGGTCTGGCAGGTGACGCCTGCGCTGCACACGCCGCTGATGGCCGTCACCAACGCGATCTCGTCGGTCATCGTCGTCGGCGCATTGCTGGCGGTCGGCATATCGGCTTCCGGCGTCGCGACGGGCTTCGGCTTCATCGCGCTGATCCTTGCCTCAGTGAATATTTTCGGCGGCTTCCTCGTCACCCAGCGCATGCTGGCGATGTATAAAAAGAAGGAAAAGTGACGTGAACGCCAACTTCGCTTCCTTCCTCTACCTCGTCTCCGGCATTCTCTTCATTCTCGCGCTGAGAGGCCTATCGCATCCGACCACCAGCCGTAAGGGTAACACCTACGGCATGATCGGCATGGGCATTGCCATCCTCACCACGCTGGCGCTTGCAACGCCGAGCATCAGTGGCCTTGGGCTGATCGTGCTCGGCTTGGCAATCGGCGGTGGTGCTGGTGCAATCATCGCAAAGCGCATCGCCATGACGGCCATGCCGCAGCTCGTTGCAGCCTTCCACAGCCTCGTCGGCCTTGCCGCCGTCATGGTTGCGGCTGCCGCCATGTATTCGCCGACCAGCTTCGGCATCGGCACGGTCGGCGCGATTCACGGCCAAGCGCTGGTCGAAATGGCGCTCGGCGTGGCAATCGGCGCGATCACCTTCACCGGTTCGGTCATAGCCTTTTTGAAGCTCGACGGACGCATGTCCGGCAAGCCGATCATGCTGCCCGGCCGTCACATCATCAACGCCGGACTGGCGCTGGCGCTGGTGGTGCTGGTCATCCTGCTGGTCACCACGCAGAGCTACACGATCTTCTGGCTGATCGTCATTGCCTCGCTGGTGCTCGGCGTGCTCATCATCGTGCCGATCGGCGGCGCGGACATGCCGGTCGTCGTGTCGATGCTCAACTCCTATTCGGGCTGGGCTGCTGCGGCACTCGGCTTTACGCTGGGCAATCTCGCGCTCATCATCACTGGCGCGCTGGTCGGCTCCTCGGGCGCGATCCTGTCCTACATCATGTGCAAGGGCATGAACCGCTCCTTCATCTCGGTCATTCTCGGCGGCTTCGGCGGTGAAGCCGCCGCTGCCACCAGCGATGACGGCATCGAACGCACAGTCAAGCAGGGCTCGGCAGACGACGCCGCCTATTTGATGATGAATGCGTCCAAGGTCATCATCGTGCCGGGCTACGGCATGGCGGTCGCGCAGGCGCAGCATGCGGTACGCGAGCTGGCCGACAAGCTCAAGGCCAACGGCGTCGAAGTCAAATACGCGATCCACCCGGTCGCAGGCCGTATGCCGGGGCATATGAACGTGCTTCTGGCCGAAGCGAATGTGCCTTACGACGAAGTCTTCGAACTAGAAGACATCAACTCGGAGTTCGCACAGGCCGACGTCGCCTATGTCATCGGCGCAAACGACGTGACCAATCCTTCTGCACGCGACGACAAGTCATCGCCGATCTACGGCATGCCGATCCTCGACGTGGACAAGGCCCGCACCTGCCTCTTCGTCAAGCGCTCGCTGGGTTCCGGCTATGCCGGCATCGACAACACGCTGTTCTACAAGGACGGCACGATGATGCTGCTCGGCGATGCCAAGAAGATGACCGAAGAGATCGTCAAAGCGATGGATCACTGAGGATCGCCTATTAAGTATTGGAAAGCCCGGCTTTGTCGGGCTTTTTTTGTGAAATCGTGTGTCCAGCCCCTCATGCTGAGCCTGTCGAAGCACGCACGGCGATGCGGCTGGCTGCGTGGATAAAAACCTTCAATTTCATGTTTTTTATTCACCCCCCTTCAGCCCGCACCTATCATCTCCCCACTGTCTGAGCGGGAAGCCGGTGCGCACCGGGTATCGGCTCAGACAGCGGTGACCTCCCACTTGCGACTGCGGTAGTCGTGAGTTCCGAGGGCATCCGACAGGTCGGCGCGTCGAAGATGCGTTCATCGCAGGAAGTGACAAACCCTGCCGGTGAAACTTCTGAAAGCGTGCGGAGAAACCGCGATGTTCATCTGCACTATTGAATGCAGGAGACATTGTGCCCGACCGACTGGGTAGCAGGTGAGGAGCGGTCCGCGCAGTGGGCGAGAAGCCAACGATTTGGCTTCTCGAGCTCCGAACGGCGGGGTGCGGACGTCGCGCCACGTACTACTTAACACTAGGAAGGCACGGCCAAGCGCCCCGCTTCCCGGTTCTTTGACAATGGCCAGGCGGTGAAAACCGGGCGTGGCGATAATGGAATATGTCCTGCGTGCTTCGAAGGACGCACCAAGCGGCCAACTACAAGCTAGGGTGCTTCCTGTTTGACGGAATCACGAGGCGCCCCCCTCTGTCCTGCCTGCGGTTCTATTTAAAAAAAGAATCGCTCTAAACCAACGAAAACTCAGACGTTAAATATCAACCAGCGCGGACGCGGCCTAGGCCTTCGACGGCGGGCTTGTAGTTTGGATCAAGTTGGGTGGC